>DGOV01000106.1 GCA_002390205.1 Proteobacteria bacterium UBA4457
TGTGGAAGCGCTAACAGGAATCAAGGGAATGCCCAGGATTTCTTCTAAGATGGGATAATTAATTTCGATGCCGAGCGAAGGTAAGCTGTCGGTCATGTTTAGAGCAATTACAGCGGGTATTCCTGCCTCTAAAACTTGAGTACATAAAAACAAGTTGCGGCGAAGGTTAGTGGAATCTATCACTATAATTACGGCGTCAGGTAAAGGGGTCTCTGGCACGGCACCTTGGAGGACGTCCACCGCTACTATTTCATCAGGTGATTGTGCCGTTAGAGAGTAAGTACCAGGCACGTCTATAAGCTGGACATCGAACTCTTCAAGGGCCAGGTGTCCTTTAGCATATTCGACCGTGACTCCAGGGAAGTTACTGACTTGCTGTCTAAGCCCAGTTAGTCTATTGAAAAGTGTGCTCTTACCAGTATTAGGGTTTCCAATTGTAGTGACTATTTTTGCATCTAAAGCAGTTTTTTCGGTTCCAAAATCCATATGGCTATCTTAAATAGTGACGATTACCAGCTCCGCATCGGCTTTCCTCATGGATAGAGAATAACCTGAGACCCTCAGTTCTATGGGGTCCCCAGAAGGGGCCAGCCGTAAAATTTCGATCTCTGACCCTTCGGTGAGACCCATTTGAAGTAAATTTTCCACGGAGTGGTTTGATTCTTGAAAGCCGCTGATTTCACCAGTCTGTCCTACGGACATTTTCGCTAGGGTCGTGTTCACCCCCAGTGCAATAGCTTGGAAAAAAAGCTTCTCTGCATTGATTTTGCTGGTGAAACATGTATCAGGGATGCTTCTACTTGGCTAAGCGCCCATTTATCGTTATCGACTCCAATAACACACGGATCTCCAGCAGTTACTAGTTCGAGATTAATTCCAGGCACTATTCCTCTCGCTGCTAGATTGGCCGACACTTGATGAGAATTATCCAATTTAGTTATGACTGCCGATTCTCCTCTGCGTAGCTTGGATAGAGTCATTTTTCACCCTCAATATATCTAATTCTTAACGTATAAGTTGATTGTAAGCTAAATAATAATAATTCGTAACTACATTTGGAGAAAAGATAGGGGTGGACTAGAAGCACCTAAGTCCAGTGGCCAGTTAGCGACGAGAAGTCAGTCGGTAGTAAGGGGCGACTTCAGGTGCTAGGTTGTCTAAATGAAGCTGTTTCATTGAATTCCAGTAGGATTGGGTGAAAATTTCGCCATGCGCCTCGACTAGAATTTCTCTTAAATTTGCATTCAATCCTATGAACTTTATGAACTCTTGTGGAAAAATATCCCTCTTATCTACATGGAACCATGGCTTAGATCTTAGGTCGTCTTCAGGAAATTTAGATACAGGAATGTCTTTAAAAACACAGGAAGTTAAAAGAGAGAGCTCATCATAGTCATAAAAAATAACACGTCCTCTACGAGAGACGCCAAAATTTTTGATGAGAAGGTCGCCTGGGAAAATGTTAGTCAAAGCCAAATCTTTAATTGCTTGGCCGTAATCGATAATAGTGTCAGCTATCTTTTTAGAGTCCATATTTTTTATAAACAAATTGAGAGGGATTAATCGACGTTCTGAGTAAAGATGTTCTATTACCAGATTTTCTCCAGATATGTGTGCAGTATCGCCGCATTGAGATAGTAGCTCTTCTAGAAGTTGTTTTGAAAACTGCTTGAGAGGAAACTCTATGTTTCTAAATTCTTGCGTATCTATGAGTCTCCCTGCTCGATCATGCTTGTATACAAATTGGTATTTCTTTTTAACTTCGTTGTGGGTCACCGTTTTAGGATGACCAAAATTATCTCGTAGCACTTTAAACACCAAGTCATAGGAGGGCATAGTAAATACCAACATAACTAAACCAGGTTCTCCTCTGGCGTGTTCGAATTTATCTTCTTTTCCCGATGAGGCTAAATGTGTATAAAGTAATCGGGCCCGTTCCGTTTTCCCTTGGCGTGCACGACCTAGCATAGTGTGCAGCTCGTCCCTTGGCTTTTGTGGAATTAAAGAAGTTATAAAATGTACTGCACTCTCCACCGGCTCTACATCTACCATAAAATAGGATCTGGTAAATCCAAATAAGACGCTGGTTTCATCTACAGTGTTTAATACGGCTTCTGTCTTAACGCCTAATTCAGTGTGCTCGAGTGCAATAATGAATGGCTGGAAATTTTCGGAGCCATATATTTTCCCCACTATAAATGCTCGGCTTGACTGATAAAAGATTTCCTTCATCACCTCTATTCTCAGTACAGCGTTTTGATTTTCTTTGGCCGTTGGAATTGCGTTGACGATCTTTTGGCAGACAAAATCAACATCGTCGTCTAAGTCAACAAAGGGGGCACCAAATTTATAATCCGAGAATAGGTCGTAGACCATTGCCCTGATTTCTCCCCAGTTCAAGTAATATTTAAGCGTTGGTTGATATTTGATAGGTACTAGAGACGATACTATTCCTGCTGTATCCGATATGTGTTTCGGATCTTTTCCTTCGCTGTGCAGAACTGTTCGATATACGGAGTTGAAAAATGTTTTGGAAAACTGCCCATGAGGGACGCCTGCTACTCGCTTCCAATAGACTGATTGAATTGAATCCCAATCAGCCATTCCAAGGGGAATATTCTGATGCCTATCTTTGAATCCATTGACAGTAATTAGAACTGATTTTTCATAGAGATCTATGCGCTCGCTTAAATCGGCTCTTGCACCAGTCCAGTCACGAGTTTCAAAACGAACTTTTGCTTTTCGCGTTATAGCACGAAAGCCATTGTCATAATCAACAAAGTTGCTGTATATCCACTTTGCCGAAGAACGGTAAGTGCAGTTGTTCCTCCAATTCTCCGTTTTTTTCAAGTTGTTGAGGCGCGACTACAAATTCTTAATCAATGCACTAGCGAACTCGCTACATTTCACTTCGGTAGCTCCGTCCATCATTCGTGCGAAATCATAGGTTACTATTTTCTGTATAATTGTTTTATCCATTGCTGTTATAACAAGATCTGCGGCTTCGCTCCATCCCATATAGCGAAGCATCATTTCACCTGATAAAAGCAGAGAACCGGGGTTGACTTTGTCTTGTCCCGCATACTTTGGAGCCGTCCCGTGGGTAGCTTCAAAAATCGCATGACCAGTGTCATAGTTAATGTTTCCGCCCGGCGCGATGCCTATTCCGCCGACTTGGGCAGCTAATGCATCCGACAAATAGTCTCCATTAAGATTCATAGTAGCTATTACATCAAACTCTGCTGGCCGTGTAAGCACCTGTTGTAGAGTTATATCAGCAATTGCATCTTTGACTAGAATTTTCCCCGAAGCCAGCGCTTTCTCTTGTTCATTATCGGCAGCTTCTTTTCCGTCTGACGCGGCAGTTCGATCGTACTGATCCCACGTATAGGTATCTTCTTCAAATTGAGTTTCTGCTAAATGGTAACCCCAGTTTCGGAAAGCGCCTTCCGTATATTTCATGATATTACCTTTGTGGACAAAGGTTAGGCTTTCTCGTTTGTTAGCTATAGCATACTTAATCGCAGCCCGAACAAGTCTTTCAGTGCCTTCTTGCGATACAGGTTTAATGCCTATTCCAGACGTGTTAGGGAAGCGAATTTTTTTATACAAATCTGGAAAATTACTTTTCATCATCTCCAGAAACTTTATATTCTCGGGACTCCCGCTTTCGAATTCGATGCCTGCATATATGTCTTCGGTGTTCTCGCGAAAAATAACCATGTTTACAGCTTCAGGGTGTTTTACAGGTGAAGGAACACCATCGAACCATCTAACTGGACGCACGCAAACATACAGGTCTAGTATCTGGCGAAGAGCAACGTTGAGAGAGCTGATCCCACCACCGATTGGGGTAGTAAGTGGACCTTTTATGGCGATTAAAAACTCTCTGCACGCATCTAAGGTTTCATCTGGCAACCAAGAGCCGGTTTCATTGTTGGCCTTTTCTCCAGCTAAGACTTCCATCCAATGAATTTTGCGACTTCCGCCGTAGGCTTTCTGAACCGCCGCGTCAAGCACACGACTCGCTGCAGGCCAGACATCAACACCTATCCCATCTCCTTCGATAAAAGGGATAATTGGGTTATCAGGGACACTAAGGACATCATTATCTATAGATATTTTCGAACCTTCTGCGGGTACTTTAAAGAAGTCAGACACTATATTTGCTCCATTTTCGAGACGTTACGGGCTGATTGAGAGGTAAGATTTTATTAGAAACGATGTGGTTGTACAATCTATCGTGCAACTAAAAGGATAAATTTACTCTATAAGCCTCCAATAGACGTTATTGTGAGTGATTTCATTCCTAAATTAAGAGTTAATGCTTGTATGTCTTATGTCTAATCCAATTAATAAAAAAACATTGTCCCTAGTTATAGGTAATGGTTATTTAGGTAGCCATCTTGCCCCCTTGTTGAAGACACAACTGTCGTGTGGGATTAGTCGTCATTTAAAAAACCAAAGTTTCACCTCAGCAACAGGAGAATACATAAGTCTTGAGTGCGATATTTTTAACGAAAAAAAGCTGAATAAACTTTATACCATCTTGGACAACACCTTGATGGACGTGTACTTCATGCTGCCACCCTCGACATTCCCTTCCAATAACCCTACACAGGCGCTAGAACCATTATTCAGCTTGCTGCACTCTCTTACGGTAAGACGTATTGTAGTCGTTTCTAGTTCATCTGTTTATGGAACACAACGGGAAGGACTGGTTAATCCTGAAAGCGAGGTAGATATTTCTACAGAAAGAGCTGCTCGTGCAGTACAAATTGAGCAGGCTTGGGTTAGTTTTTTTTCCACAGTCGCTATCGTCCGTTTAGCAGGGCTATATGGTCCAAACAGAGTTGTCGGGAAAGCAAGCGTTCTTGCTGGACAGGTCCTTGATGGAAGTGGTGAGAGTTATATTAATCTTCTGAGGATTGAGGATGCCGCGAATGCCATCCATTCGGTAATGAGTCTAAAGTATCTGAGGCTATTGAGTTTGTTTAGCGATGGATGCCCCGTTGAAAGACGCCAGTACTACCAATTTATTGCGAGACAACTTGGAGTGTGCAAGCCGCCTAGTTTCAAAAAATCGGTAACAGGATCGAAAGGTTCTAAACGTTGTGACCCTTCCAGCTCATGGGACGCTATTTCTCGTGAGCCACGATATAGCAACTACGAAGAGGGGTTATTGGATTTATTTGCTGGTGCGCAAGCTTGATTTCAGAGATCTTACGCGTTACTAAAAGGAGCTTAAGTGAGTCGTAGTGTAGAAAGCGAGCAATCTATTATTGTCTGGTTTAGAGATGATTTTCGGCTACAAGATAATCCGGCTTTTGATGCAGCGGTGAAAACCGGTCGATTAATTATCCCTATTTTTATTTTAGAGCCGAAAAATCGCTGGTCATACGGTGAAGTATCTAAGCTTTGGTTAGGCGCAACGCTGCGCCAGCTCAGTAGCGAGCTAGAAGCTCGAGGTAGCTATCTTGTATGTTTGAAGGGCCAATCTAACACACTTCTGGAGTCTTTAATTGAGAAGACAAATGCGCACTCGATATATTGGAACCGCCGCTACGATCCGGCTGGTGTATCGGTAGATAAGGCAATATTTTCGAATTTGAAAGGTAGATGTGGTATTAAAAGCTTTGAGGGCCGGCTCCTATCGGAACCCACAAAATTGAAAAGTGGGGGGGGGACTCCTTATAAAGTTTTCACGCCTTTCTATAAGATGTGTCTAAAGGTCGGCCTCGATATTTCTGTTTCTTCAAAAGCTGACCGTATTATGTCGCCCTCTCCTTCAGGTTTGGGCGATTCGGTTGAAAGTATTCTCCCGCAAGCACAGTTACCGTGGCAGAAAGCTTTGGTAAAGCAATGGTCTATAGGAGAGCGCTCTGCGCTAAAAAAGTTAGATATATTTATTTCTGGCACTCTTCAGCAATATTCTGAAGGCCGAGATTTCCCGGGACGCGGACACATCTCGTTTTTATCTCCTCATTTAAGATTTGGAGAAATCAGTATCCGCCGGGTTTGGTATGAGATTCAGTGCGCAGTAGAATTGGCGCCCCAACTAGCAGCTTGTGCTGAGGCCTGGGGTCGGCAGCTTTTCTGGAGAGACTTTGCCTACAGTGTTTTATTTCATTTTCCGTATACTTCTGAAAAGCCTCTTCGTGGCGAGAGTAACGATTACCTTTGGTTAGACGATGAGGGCGGTTTCATTTCCTGGACTCAAGGAAAGACAGGTTTTCCTATAATTGATGCTGGAATGAGAGAGTTGTGGGCTACAGGGTTTATGCACAATCGAGTAAGAATGCTTGTTGCATCCTTCCTTTGCAAACATTTGGGTGTGCATTGGCTGAAAGGAGCTGAGTGGTTTTGGAATACTTTAGTTGATGCAGATCTTGCAAGTAACACATTCGGATGGCAGTGGTCAGCGGGTTGTGGAGCGGATGCCGCACCTTATTTCCGGATTTTTAATCCTGTGACACAAAGTAAAAAGTTTGATCCTGATGGAGTATATATAAAAAGATGGATTCCAGAATTGAGACATTTGACTAGCAAAACAATTCATGAGCCGGGGAATGAAGGTTATATACAGCCAATAGTGGAACTTTCGGCTGGCCGTTCAGCCGCACTGGCTCGCTATGCTAGATCAAAGTGTTGAAAATACTTTTCTTAGTGCCCTTATTGATTCTTAGTCTACTCTCAGAGGTGTCTTGCAGAGAGATGGGCACTTTGATTGTGGAAAATAAAGCGCTGTTCAATGTTGAGTTGGCAAATGAACGATCGACTAGAGAGCAAGGTTTGATGTTTCGTGAATCGCTGGCTGAGTGTCATGGGATGTGGTTTGACTTCGCAGAGACGAAGCTCGTTTCGATGTGGATGAAAAATACCCCGATGTCGCTAGATATCGTTTTCGTCAATGAAACTTTAGTTGTGACGCACTTAATTGAAAGCACTGTGCCATACTCATTGGCGTTGTTAAAATCAGAAGTCCCGGTGAGGTATGCCCTCGAATTAGCATCGGGGGTTGTACATTTATACAATATTAGTATCGGAGATCGGATCATTATCGGAAAAGAGCGTGGGAACGATAGAGACAAATTCTATAAATACTCAGAGAGTGCGATGTGCGCCCAGCTGAAAACTAAATGATGGTTCCTACGGTATTCCTTTACGGGCGCGCTTCGCAAACCAGTCGGGAACTTTTGGAACGCTAACAACGTCGTAATCATCATAAGGTTTTATGTCCAAAATAGGGGACTTGTCGTAGGCGTCGAGTTTCCGCACGACAAGACCGCCGGCAGACAGTTCTAGTAGTTCAACTACCGCGAGCCCTATCGGGTTAGGGTGGTTGCGGCCTCGCGATGCTAGGGCGCCAGTTAATGGAAGACTATTATCGCCTCTAGGATAGCTGGAAAGCTGTGTAGGTAAAGTGACCTCATGCATCCAAAATAAAACTATGAGGTGGGAATATTGGTCGATGCCGGACAAGCCCGCTTTGAATTGGTTAAAGATTTCTAGAGTAGAGATCATAGTTTTTCGCTGGGCAGGCACTTCCGCGTTAGGTACAGAATTGTGACAGAGCCCTATAGGTTGTAACTGAATCATTTTGCTCTGCCTTCTAAATTAAGTTTTTAATTCTTCTTGCCTTTCATAGTAACTAGCAAGTATTTCATGACAGTATTTTTAAGAAAAATGGGGTCCAGCAAGCTAAGAGTAAAAAGTACACAATTAACTCAGTTCTGATTATTTTATTAAACCTTGGTTTCTCTGATTCGTCACTGTCTGATCTGAAGACAAAGGCCATAGTAATGTCTAAAGGAACGGCGAACACTAGCATCATCACTATTGATGGTGCCAGTACAGACGGGATTAGTCGCCAATCATGCATGTAGGTTATCCCATCAGCAAGAAAGGAGAGCCCGATTAACACCAGGCAGAGACTGATGAGGGCTAATCTTAAAATGCCAAAATCGGTAGAATTTTGAGTTATTTTTCTTAGAGTATTCATTCTTTTCCTTCAGGAAATAATAATATCCTTTTAAATCAAGGAATTAGAGCCGATAATAATATTGTACATCTATTTGATGTACGTCTCTTAGTAGCGTATCATTTTAAACGTTTGAAAGGGAGTTAAGTAAAAGGATAGCCTGAGATGCACACCAGATATTGTGCCTCACCAGACTATAACCTACAACATCTATTATAACCCTTTAAAAAAGGGGGGAGAATATTCAATGTTAGATACTGCAAAAAGATTCCTACGTGAAGTCGTCGAGATTGGCCTGTTGTTGATTGCTGTTGCGGTCATCCTTCAAGTTATTTTTGGAGCGGCACTGCCCTTTCTAGGCGGAGACGTGGTAGGCAACCTATTAGGTATAATAACAACACTTGGAGAAGGTGGTCTTGTTGGTTTGATTGCTGTGGGGATAATCCTCTATTTGATCAACAAAAACTCTTAATACCCGACTTGTTCGGCTTAAAGCCTCTGGTTTCCAGAGGCTTTTTTTTTACCTGAAACTATTCCTGCGAAGAAAGATTTTCGCAGCATCGTAGTATAGAGACATCATGAATAAAAAAATTTCTCGGTTTGGTTCTAGATTTTTAGGAGGGAGCGGGACTAAGCTATTGATGGATGATCTCGCTCAAGTCGCTGGGAGTAACAATTTCATTAATCTTGGCGGGGGTAATCCGGCTCGTATTCCAAAAATGGAGTCGGTTTTCAGGTCGGCAATGCATGAGGTCTTAATCGACAGGCAGTTTGAGGAGATCATTGGGTCTTATGATAGCCCCCAAGGTAATGAAAGTTTCTTAGAAATTGTCTGTGAATTTTTATCCCGGAACTTAGGTTGGGATTTGACGACCGAAAATATAGCAATTACAACCGGGAGCCAGTCTAGCTTCTTTATGCTTTTTAATTTGTTCGGTGGTATGTGTGTCGATGGCGTAGAGCGGGTAATACAGCTGCCTTTGACTCCGGAATACATCGGGTATGGGGATTTGCTAATAAGCCCCGATTGCTTGGTATCAGACCGGGCAAAAATACGCGAAGTAGGTTCAAATTTCTTCAAATACGAAGTAGATTTTGATCTGTTCCATGTCCGTTCTAATGCCGGGGCTGTTTGTTTTAGTAGGCCCACAAACCCTACTGGGAACGTGCTATCGGACGCAGAAGTAAATCAATTGGTCAGCCTAACGAGCAAAGCGGGGACCCCACTTATAATTGATAATGCTTACGGAGCCCCTTTTCCAAATATTGTTTTAGACGAAATTAAAACGCCCAAAGCGGATCATGTGATTCATTGTTTTAGCCTATCGAAGTTAGGTCTAGCTGGATTACGAACCGGTATTGTAGTCGCGCAGCCGGAAACTATTAAGGCGATAAAAAGTATTAATGCTGCAACATGTTTATCTATCAATGGCGTTGGGACGGCATTGATCGCTAGGTTAATGGTTTCAAACGAAATTATTAGGTTGTGTAACGAAGTTGTTCGCCCATTTTATGCGGAGAAATCAAGACTGGCGATAGAAATTTTCCGTCAATATTTGTCAGGTATTGACTATAAGGTACATGTCTCCGAAGGGGCTTTTTTTCTCTGGCTCTGGTTTCCCGGGTTACCTATCTCGGATCAGACACTTTACAAAAGGCTAAAAGACAGAGGAGTTTTAATTATCCCAGGGAGCTTTTTCTTTCATGAGACAAACTTTTCATGGGAACATCCAAAAGAATGCATCAGGGTGTCCTTTGCCCAAAGCGATGGAGCGTTAGAGGCGGGCATTAAAATTGTCAGCGAGGAAGTTAAACGTTGTTGTATCAAGTCGACTCAGGCGCGGACAGATCCTTAATCAGTAACTCATCAGAACCTGAAGCCGATTAAATTGTAAAATGAGAAATTTTGTCTGACAGTTTCAACTATAGAGTAGTGCAGTCACTTTATTAGTTACTTTTTCAAACAGCGATGCCTTTCTCTCGACTTCTATTTTGTACACATCCCGATTTTTTACAGCGTCTAAAATGAGATCATCACTCGTAGACACCTTGTCTATTAAACCGAGTTCTAGGGCAGTTGTTCCAAACCAATGCTCTCCGGTTGCCACTTTTTCCATATCAAGAAGAGGTCTAGACACCCCGACGAACTGTTTAAATAGTTCGTGCGCCTCATCTATTTCAGATTGAAATTTATCGCGGGCTACATCAGTGTTGTTTCCAAACATAGTGAGAGTGCGTTTAAAATCTCCAGCTGTTATTTGCTCGAAGTCTATATTTTTATCCTTAAGCAAACGATGAAAGTTCGGAATCTGAGCGACAACTCCTATTGAGCCGATTATTGCGAAAGGCGCTGCGATTAGTTCATCAGCTACACAGGCCATCATGTACCCTCCGCTTGCAGCGATGCTATCGACAGAAATTTTTAACTGTATGTTTTTCTCTTTTATTCGATTTAGTTGCGAAGCGGCAAGTCCATATCCATGGATAGTACCGCCTCCACTTTCCAATACGAGCAGAACCTCATCGTCGGGTTTGGCCACAGAAAGTATCATGGTGATTTCTTCTCTTAACTGACTCACACCACTAGCTTTAATGTCTCCCGTGAAGGAACAAAGAAAAGTCTTTGGTTTGGTTTCTTTTTTAGCATCAATTTTTTCTTGTTTTTGCGCGGCTTTTGTTTTCTTTTTATAGTCTTTCTCACTTAAGAAAATAGCGTCGAAATGGCGTATTGTTTGGTCTATTTTCTCATTAACATGTCGGATAATGACGGTCGGTTCTTGTCCTTTCTTATTATTTTTACGTCCAGATAAGAGAATAAAAAAAGGAATAGTCATGACGATGACGACGGTGATGGTCTTCGCAGCGAATAAGCCGTAATTTGACAATAGTTCTAGCATTTTATTCCTCTCGATAGTTGATATTCAGAAGACAAGATAAGATGTTGCAAAAGAATTAAATCGTGCTGAAAAACAGCAGGTTGATGATCATCGCTCCAATACAGGCTTTAAAGATCATACGGATTCTTCTTTCACTTTTCTCTACTGCGATCTTTGCCCCAAGCCAGCCACCGACAGAGGCGCCAACTGCCAGCATCAAGCCTGCCATCCAAGCGATTTCGTGATAGAAGGAAAAAATCATAATAGCAAAGAGAGTATACGGTATGACCATTAGCATTTTATGCATGTTCGTGTATTTTAAGTTAAGTCCACCTACACGAGTTAAGACTGCCATAATAAGTAGACCTATGCCGATATGGATTACTCCGCCATAGAAACCAATCAGAGCGGTCAAGGAATAAACGAGGACTGGATTTTTGAGTCGAGTGTCGTCGACCGATTTATGTGGCATTTGATTGGGGCGAGCTTGCATATCCATTGTTATTAAAACAAAGAGCATTACGAACGCCAGTAGACGATTAAACCAGACCCCTTGAATCAAAGTACCCCAGTAGGCTCCGATTAGCCCCCCTGGTAGGAGAGCTAGAGCGAGTAAACCACTTTCTTTAAAGCTGTGTGCTTCAGTTTTGGCAAATCTCGCAGTAGAGGCTATAGACTGGATCAAAACGCCTATTCGATTAGTTCCATTTGCAGAGGCCCCATCTAGCCCGACCCACATCAAAGCCGGTATGGATATGAGAGAACCACCACCGGCTATGACATTAATGAATCCTGCAGCTACTCCGGCCATGACTAAGATGAAAGCCTCAGCTACTAACATACCTTTAATGCAGCCATCAGGGACGTATGCTCCTTACAAAACCTACTTTCTATTGCCATCGCCAAACGTTTTTATTGTAGCCTTCTTAATGAGACGCCTGCAATAAATGCTATACTGCTCTTATGGAAATGTTTGTAAAATTTGATTTCGCCGCCAGCCGTTCTCTGCCGCTTTTACCCGAGACTCATCCTTGTAGTCGGCTACACGGACACACTTTTAATGTATGTTTGACGCTGTCGGGGGAGATAGAGGTGGCCACCGGATTTATGATCGATTTCGGGGACGTTGAGATTGCTATAGAAGCGGTGAAGAAGAAAGTTGACCATTTCCACCTCAATGAGATCGAAGGCTTGGAGAACCCTACTACTGAAATCATAGCAGAGTGGTTATGGAAAAAGTTCATTAGCATTCTTCCTCAGCTGACCAGAATAACCGTGCAAGAGCATCGAGACAGAGGGGTCACTTATTCGGGAAGTACAGCCCGCTGAGACTCTAGAAACTATATGTCCCCATGAGCCTGACCTGCCTAGTTCGGCATTGGGTGCCAGCCGGCATCAGCCCAAAGCTGTCCGCTGACGGCAGAGTTACGAATTAAAAAAGAGATGGCGTCTGCGATTTCTTCTGGTCGGATAAGACGTTTTATTTGTGTTGCCGGCAATATTTCATTGTTGATATAGTCCTCGCCTAGTGCTCGAACCATAGGGGTATCGGTAAACCCGGGATGCAGCACCGCGCAGCGAATGCCATAGAATATCGCTTCTTTCGTTAGTGTAGAGGCCGCGCCTTCAAGGCCAACTTTTGTTGAAGCGTAAGCAATTTGTCCTTTGTTGCCTTGTGAGGAGACTGAACCGATAAAGATAACAACTCCCTGAGTTCCTTCTATAGGGTCCCATTTTTTTAAACCTTTGCTAAACCTGCTCTCTGCAAGCTGAGCCACCATTTCCATAGCCCAATAGGTTGGTGCGATCAAATTGACTTCAACTACTTGACGGAAATTTTCAATCGGATAAATATTAGCGGTGCCTTTCTCTTTATTCAGTCGAACGGCCAAGGCATCTCGAGTTATTCCAGCTGCAGGGACACAGATATTTACTGGTCCGTGTTGGGTCCGCATAGTCTCAAAAACACGTTTTCGGAATACGGGGTCGGTAGTGTCTCCCTGAAATCCTATTGCGACAGTTTTGCCTCTTAATTTATTGATTTCATGGGCAAGCTCGAGTATAGCGTCAGATAGGTCGACTAATGCGAGTGCCTTAATTTTGTGCTTTTGCAATTCTATAGCTGCCGCGCGGCCGATTCCACTAGCTGCACCAGTAATCACGCCTACTTTCCCTTCAATGTCCATAGAAAACCTTAATTAGAAATATGAGATGGGGCATTATAAACACTAGATGATGCGGTGCAATATTTGAATTTGATTCGGTATCGATTAAGCATCCGATTTCTCAGAAAAACTGGTTCCACCAGCTTTATATGCAGGGTAGGCGGCGGCTAAAACAGTGATACAAATCGTAGATAGTCCGATTAGACCGAGATCTGTAATTTTTATTAAGTGTGGTAAGTGATCTATGAGATAGACTTCTGAGTCAATAAGAGGGAAACCTGTTGTTTGTTCTATATATGAGACAAGCGTTTGTGCATTTTTTACTACCAAAATGCCTAGGGGAATCCCAATAAAGCAGCCTAGGAAGCCGATTATTAAACCCTGTAGTAGAAATATTTTTACTACAACTGACTTGGTTGCTCCGATAGTCTTTAGCAAGACAATAGATGTCGAGTTTCGTTTAACTAGGATCAACATATTTATAGTCGCACTGGATCCAGCTATGGCGATTACCATAAGAAGAACTATAAACATTAATTTTTTTTGAGAACTTAGAGCGAGAAAGAAATTCTTATTGTATTGCCTCCAATCTATGGCATGGATATTTTTTAGCACTAGTGCATTTATGGCGGCGCTAACTTTGGGAGCTGCTAAAGAATCATCGAGTCGTACTTTAGCGCCTGTTATTGAATGACCAACATTAAATAGACTTTGTGCCGTCGCTAGATTGGTGATCACTAATCTGTGGTCATACTGAGACATACCTGTTCTAAATATTCCTGCCACTTTGAGCAATTGGTACTTGGGACCGGAGAAGTTACCTTCCTGATTCCAGCGAGGTGTAATTAAAGTAACAAGTTGGGTTGCAGATACACTAAGTTTTTCTGCAAGTTTTTCGCCGATTACTACAGTTGGAATTGAGCTTTCCGTGAGTAAGGTATCAGTAAGGGCAATATGATTTCCGATATTAGTGACTCTCTCTTCGCTCTCAGGTATGACGCCTTCTACAGAGACGGAGATGATAACATCGCGACTGCTAATCATGGCTCCAGAGCGCACATACGGGCTAAATCCAGCTATTTCATACTGGGATAGGACATTATCTAGTGCGTTCTCCCAGTTGGTTGAGCTATTACGGTCAAAAACCAGGTTAATATGCCCACTCATCCCTAGCACTTGATCCCGTACGTCTCTTTCAAAGCCATTCATTGTGGAGAGGGTGACGACTAGCGCAATCACGCCTATAGCTATGCCAACTAATGATACTAAGAGTCCAATAGAGCGTGTCATAGCGTGAGATGGCCGAAGCAATCTTATAGCAATAAATAAAGCGACTCTGTTGTTAGCAAACATTTTATTTTGTGCGCGCGCAGAGAAGTGCTTTCATATAGCTAGCCGTCGCATACTGCGTGTTGCTCTAATTGACTCAGTGACACCTCTTCCAATACTGATTCGTGAGTTGCTCGGACATGTACTTTTGCAATGACGCCGGCATCTTTGGCTTCTATCCACCGTGAAAGACAAACGCACCAACGATCATCTGGAAGTAATCCTGGGAAACCTATGGCTAGCTGAGGGGTTATCAGATCGTTGCCTCTTTCTCGGGAGAAGAGGAGAAACTCTTCTGTCATTTCGACGCATATTGTGTGTCGTCCCACATCATCTGAACAGGTGTTGCAGGTGCCGTCTCTATCAAACCCAGTTAGGGGGTCCAACGAGCAAGATTCCAAAGGTTTTTTATAAATATTGAGCATGAATATCCTCGATTTCGTGGTGTTACGCGTTAGACTTATATCGTCGAATAGATTATGTGATAACTACGAGGCTAATGTTAGACTTTATTTCAAATTGAATGGAGTTTTTTTATATTAAGTTCTCGAGCTATCTAGAGATCAAACATTTGTTAGGAGTAAAATTTATGTTAAATGAGTATGTTACGCCCGAAGGATTTCCCGCTGGGGAAAAGAAAGACCTAAGTCTAAGCGGTGTTCATCAAGTTCTCGGTACCACAATGTTGGCACCATACCCTGAGAATCTAGAAATATTAGTAGTTGGGATGGGCTGTTTTTGGGGAATTGAGAGAAAGTTCTGGTCCCAAAATGGTATTTTCACAACCGCTGTAGGCTACGCAGGCGGCATGACTGAAAATCCTTCGTACGAAGATGTTTGCAGCGGAGCGACGGGTCACTCTGAGGTTGTCCTAGTTGTTTTTTCACCTAAGCAATGCTCATATGAGAGCCTATTGGGTATTTTTTGGGAGGAGCATGATCCCACGCAGGGCATGCGACAGGGAAATGATCAGGGTTCTCAATATCGCTCTGCGATTTATTGCAATTCAGATAAGCAATTGGAGCTGGCTATGAAGTCAGCTAGCTCTTATCAAGATGCTCTTCATTTAGGCGGACTATCTGAAATTACTACTGAGATAAGAATCGAGAAAACTTTTTATTTCGCGGAAGAATATCATCAACAGTATTTACACAAAAACCCAAATGGTTACTGCGCTATGCGAGGAACAGGGATCCCTTACTCTAATGTATAGCAGCAGACTAAACTGCGGAGAAATGATAGAAGCATGATTCAAAAATGGGATCCAAGCTCTTATGCGAAAGATGCAGCTTTCGTCTCAATGTACGGGGAGGAACTGATAACGTTATTAGCTCCTATAGCTGGCGATAAAGTAATGGACTTGGGCTGTGGTGATGGTTTTTTGGCGGAGAAAATCGCTGAAATGGGTTGCGACGTCACCGGAGTAGACGCAAGTGAAGCGCAGGTTGATGCAGCAGAGAAAAGAGGTATTAAGGCTGTTGTGGGGAATGGAGAATCCTTAGGTTTTTTGGGTGAATTTGATAGTGTATTAAGTAATGCAGCTTTGCATTGGATGCGGCGGCCAGAAGAAGTAATCGCTAACGTCTGGCAGAACTTAAAGCCAGGTGGTGTTTTCGTTGGAGAAATGGGAGCGAAAGGAAACGTTTCCGCTGTTGTGGAGACTTTATCCGCTCTTTTGGAGAGGAGGGGGCATAATTCTGAACTCTACAACCCTTGGTACTTTCCAACAGAGCAGGAGTACAGCGAATTACTCGTGGCTCAAGGGTTCAATATTAATACTATCTCTACGTTCTCAAGACCCACTAAAATTAAAAGCGACTTACTGTCATGGCTTCGCATTTTCGCACAGAGTTTTGTCGCTCCGATCGAAGAAGAACGAGATTCTTTTTATAGAGAAGCAGAGACGGCACTCCGACCTTACTTATATTCTGAAAAGAACGGTTGGATAGTGGATTATGTTAGATTACGGTTCAACGTGTATCGTCCAAGTCGTTAAGGAGAACTTTCGTGGCACACCTGAATTATGAAAAGAAGACTGTAAATGGCGGTTTAGTCGTCTTTGCTCGGTTTGAAGGAACTACAGAGCTCAATTTAATAGATCAGAAAATCGCAGAGGAATGTAAACAAACATTTGATGAAATTTTAGCTCTTGAAGGCCTCAGGTGTGTTTTTCTTTCCGGCGCTGCGGGGAAGTCGTTTATTGGCGGAGCAGATTTGAAATCTCTACTTTCCTTAACTACGTCGTCAGCTAATGGGTTTATAAAATCGATTCATGAGTTTTGCCACGTGATCCGAGCGGCGAAAGTACCAGTGATAGCTGTAATGTCAGGGTATTGCTTGGGGGCTGGTTTGGAGATTGCGGTTTCCTGCGACTTTAGAATAGCTGATGATAGCATTCGTTGCGGCATGCCTGAAGTTAGAGTCGGAGTCCCATCAGTGGTGGAGGCAGCTCTATTGCCCGGTATTGTAGGATGGGGGAAAGCGCGAGAATTGATGCTACGTGGAAATATCATACTGGCTAAGGAAGCTTTGGCTATAGGTTTGGTCGAGCATGTGGTAAGTGGAAAAGAACGGGCTGTTTTGATTGACTTGGTGGCCTCAGATATATTGCAATGTGGTCCGGAGGCGATAGCAAGCCAGAAAACGTTATTTCTGAAATGGGAGAACGAAGCGATTGATGATGCGATTGACACGGGAGTTGATTCTTTTGTCGCGGCATATAAGACAGCTGAGCCAAAAGAAATGATTCGCAAGTTTTTTGATAGATAAAGGATTAGGCTCGGCTATTTTGCTAGAGAAATCTTACTCGTGAGCCTGAGCCCAATCACTAAGGATGGCAGCAGCTTCGTTTAACAAGACATCAAACTCCTCTGAATACTTTTCGATTTTGTCTTTGGACTCCTCTGACGCATCCTCCGCTGTTGATTCGAAATCAGTGGTTAAGGGCTCTCTACCTTGAAAGACTCGAATTTTGTTTTCGAGCAAACGTCGGTTAAGACGATTTTCAGAATAACGTTTCTTTCGAACGGACTCCATGAGGGACAATGTTTTCTCATTTCGAGTCTGTTCAATAAGTTCTTCAATACCCATTAAACTTTGAAAAGCATTGTTGGTTTTCACCCTTTGACTGTGAAGGGTAGACATTTTCTTTAACCTCAAGTCATTCTGTTGCATTGGCAAGTATGTGGCAGGTTTAATAGCTTCCCACGCTAAGGCGTTATCCAGTGACCGCTCGCCGTGTTTCGCCGATGAAAAAGGAACAGGAAATGTCACATCTGGGATTACTCCTCGGTGCTGAGTGCTCTCTCCGTTAACTCTAAAAAACTTTGCTATAGTTGTCTTGAGTTCTCCAAGCTTCCCTTTCATAGATTTATCGAAACCATTTAAATCTACCAGATTCTGAACGGTTCCTTTTCCAAAAGTAGCTTCGCCTATTACGATTGCTCGATTGTAATCTTGCATTGCTCCAGCAAAAATTTCAGATGCGGAAGCACTATTTCTGTCAACCAAGACCCCTAAAGGTCCTTTGAAAACAAAACCTTGTTTGTCATCTTTTTCGGTACTTATACGACCGCGAGAATCTTTGACTTGAACTACTGGCCCGTAATCTATGAACAACCCAGTTAACTTTTTAGCCTCCGAAAGTGAACCTCCGCCATTAGATCTCAGGTCTATCAGAATTCCTTCCACTTCTTCCTTAACGAGCTCTGTTATTAATTTTTGTACATCTTTGGTAGTGCTCTTATAGTTTTTTACACCTCTGCTACGCGCATCAAAATCCAAATAGAAAGTAGGAATCATAATGACACCTATTTTAGAGGTTATGCCCTCATGAGTAACATTTAATAACGTTTTCTTTGCTGCCTGATCTTCTAATTTTATGGTATCTCGAGTTATAGCAACAACATCAGTTGGAGCGCCCACAGAGCTACCTTTACGCAATATTTCAAGCCGCACCATTGACTTCTTAGGGCCTCTTATTAGATCAACGACATCATCAAGGCGCCAACCTACAACATCTACAAGCGGTCCACTTTCACCTTGTCCGATTCCAATAATGCGATCGGAAGGGAACAATGCTTCGGTTAAGTCTGCTGGTCCTCCAGCAACAATTTCTTTGATTAAAGTAAGCTCGTTTTCACTTTGGAGGACTGCACCAATGCCTTCAAGAGACAAACTCATTCGTATTCTAAAGTTTTCAGATTGTCTAGGCGAAAAATACGTGCTGTGAGGATCGATACTTGTGGTGAAGGAATTGATGATGGTTTGAAAAACATCGTCACTATTCAGTTGCTTTGCCCTGCGAAGTGCACCTCTGTAACGGGTTTCCAACTTAGACTTGATCTCATTCGAATCTTTACCCGCAAGTCGCAAAGAAAGAACGTCGTTTTTGACTTTTTTTCTCCATATATTATTTAGTTGCGTAACATCTGTAGCCCAATTTTCTTTTGATCTGTCGATAACTAGGGATTCATTTTTTTTGAAGTCGAAAGTGATCTCAAGTTGACTTAAACTAAACGAAATCCTATTTTCTAGACGTTTCCTAAATGTTTTGAAAATATTGAACATGGGGCCTAAAGCGGGCTTCTTCAAATAATCGTCGACTAAATGTTTGTGAAGGCTAAAACTATCAATATCTGTTTTCAGAAAATGGGTCCTTTGTGGATCCAACATTTTGATGTACTGGTCTAAAATTTTCTCTGATAGCTCGTCATTTAGCGGAGTTTTTTCATAATGATAATTACCGAGAACATACGTTACTATTTTTGATGCTCGCTCGTGCTCTAGAGAAGCTTTTAGTGATTCCGCTGGTATTATTGGCGCTTCGGCTAAGGTAGTCTTGGAGGAGCTCAAAAATACAAATGAGAGGAGTCCTACGACTAATATTTTTTTCATTGGTATAAAATGCTCTCTACAACGGACCGTTCTGGCTTACTGTGTACTAGTTTATCTTATTAACACTAGCTTAGGTTAGAATCAGCTGAATTAAATTTCTTAAATAAGTTCTAAAAAACAGTTTTTAAAAGAGTCTCAATACAAAAATGTCTTACAAATTTATTGATCAAGAGCAAGACTTAGATGCTTGGATGGATAGAGTGTCCGATATTAAGGTCATAGGCCTTGATACAGAGTTTCTTTGGGAACGGACTTATTTTCCAAAACTATGCCTGATCCAAATAGCTGCCGGGGATTCTATAGTCTGTATCGATACTTTAGCTTTAGGGAATTTGTCTGTTGTAAACAAAATGATGAACGTATCTCACGTGCAAAAAGTATTTCACGCTGCCAAACAGGATATTGAAGTGCTTCATGCAGCCGGTCTGGAGGTATGCGAGCAGTTGTTTGACACGCAGGTAGCTGCCGGTTTGCTAGGTATGGCAGAGCAAATTGGTTATGGGGACTTAGTTGAGGCTCTTATAGGCATCCGCTTAGAAAAATCTCAGACCAGAACAGATTGGACGTCTCGACCGCTTAACGTTCGTCAGTTGGATTATGCGGCGAATGACGTGAAGTATCTTGCAGAAATGACTGAAATCATGTCGGAGAAATTGCGGTCGTTAGGAAGGTTGGATTGGTGCCTGGAGGATTGTCGTAGATTGGAACAGCCTCATCGGTCAGTCCTAGCTCCCTGGGAGAGAATTTCGGGTATCGGGAAGCTAGAGACAGCAAGCTTCGAATTAGCCGCGAATATAGCTGCTTGGCGAGATAAAAAAGCGAAAGAAATTGATTTGCCGAGGGGGTGGGTTTTGTCTGATAAACAGATTCTATCTATCGCTACAGAAAAACCTAAGACCTCAAAAGAGTTATCGTTTATCTTGAAAGACAAACCGAACATACTTCGCAAGTTCAGCGAAAATCTATTGGGATTTGTAAAGAGTGATGGCTTAACAGGTAGTCTCGGTGTGAATAGGAAAGAACCGCTATCAATTTCTCAACGAAAGCGAGCTAAAGAAATAAAGAAAAGCATAGCCGCAATAGCTAATGACCTTGATTTAGGTTCGAGCTTGCTCTGCACGTCAAAAGAGGTAGAAGCGTGTTTACGCGGAGATGTTTCCGAAAGAGTTTCCACTGGGTGGCGAAAGAATATTTTATACGATGTTTTAGGTTCGATCTAAAGCTTTCTGTCACGAGCACTCTTTTAACGATCTACCCGAGGGACTGGCGAAATATCGGTGGACAATCGTTGCAGTTTTTTAAGCTTGCTTCACACCAGTCGAGTATTTTTTTCTCTGTAGATTTCTCGTAACTAACTTGCCCGTTATCGCTGTTAAACTGACTAGAAAATAAAGGTTCTTCTGGGTAAAGATTTTTGACAGTCTTGAAGAAGCCCTTAGGCAGCCTAAATGCTCCTATTGTTATTGAATGCAGCTTCTTAAAATCAAGCTGTTCAGTTATTTGTTCGATTAAAAATTTATATTCTGCTCTAAAATTCTCAACAAACACTATCGGGTCGAGCCTCAGCGCAACAGGCCATCCAGCTAATTGGAGTTTTTTGGCGGCGGAAAGTCGTGCAGCAAGAGAGGGCGCTTGGTGCTCCAGAGCTTTAATGACTGCAGTAGGACTTAAGCTAAAAGCGCAAATTACATTGTCACGGGGTTCCATTTCCAATAGCTTGCGGACCTGAGTGCTTTTAGTTCTCAATTCTAAAAATACATTATCTATGAATGAGACTGCTTCTATGAAAGATTTCGAAAACTCAGTGATTGGATCTAGAGCTAAGCTATCGCAGTCATAACCGGAATAAAACCATATAGGTTCTCTGGTTTTGACGGCCAACGCTCTAATGTCTTCTATAAAATCTTCGTAATTGACAAAAATAACGTTATGGGCTGACCGAAACATTCCTTGCAAGAAACAGTATCGACAATCGTAGATGCAATTAAGCATGTGTGAGAAGTAGTAATTATGGGTCGTGTTTAAGCCGTATTCCGGCGGCGCAGGCATAATTCTTTTGTTGTGCTTTTCCGCCAGTATCAAACAAGGATCTTTTTTCTGAATACGAAAATCCTGTTGATGGCGGTTGAATATTTCGCCGTAGTGTTCGCATGTTATAACCGTTGACTTAGGGAATTGGGACAATATTTTCAATGCCCTCGGATGTTTTTTTATACTTTTCTCAACATAGATAAAGCTAAACATGTTCAGAATTTCGGTAGCAGTTTTTGCAGACGACGATTTAAATTCTCTATTACGTCCTTTGCAGTTGCGCAGTTATCCAACTCCATGTCCTGCCATAAAATTTCTTTGTCAAGCGCTCTAAAACGGCGAATACCCTCTCTAAGCTGACTTTTTTGTGTCTGGGTGAAATGCCATTTTTCGAATAATTCAGAACCAATCTCTAGTTTCCAATTCCTAACATCTTGTACCTTCATTTCTGCTTTTTTAATTAGAGCTTCCAAAGTCGAGATATGCGTTTTTACAAGCCCGGCGACAAGATTTTTAGTGATGTTCTTTGCATCGGATAATTTATTATCAGAAATAACTTTGAAAACGAATAGACATTCGCTTTTTATATGTAAACTTGAACCCGCTGACATAAATCCTGCCGCTTCCATATCACAAAGAGTATCGTCGACATAATCATCAACAGCGGCATCATAAGTTGTTAAAGGCTTTACCAAAGTATTAGGGAGCTTGATTAAATTTGGATACCAAGTCTGTTGACCGCTTTTACTTATGACTTTAGATACTGATACGGCAGTGCCGATTGCATGATCTTTGTGTCCAGCGATGCCGAAATTTATCCATATATGGTTGGGCAGAACTGAGAAAAAAGCCGCGGTATGAGCTAGTGCCGCCGCGCTGGGGCATTTGCCAATACCGGTGATAACTATTTTTAACTGCTCATTTGCGTAGATAGGAAATGGATTTTGTCGCGCACTTTTTAATTTGTAATGATCGATTAGCGGTTGAGCCTCCGCTTTCAGTGCCACTAAAAGAGT
>DGOV01000022.1 GCA_002390205.1 Proteobacteria bacterium UBA4457
AGATGGAAATAAAATTTACGAAGGTAGTAGTCTACGAGTTGGGCTGTTCACCGAGGATCAAATGCAATAGCTTTTTAAGATATATCGTGGATCCGTTTGAATGCTCTATCGGCGGCAGCAACAGTCGCCTCGATTTCGCTCTCGCCATGTGCTGATGATATAAAGCTTGCCTCAAACCTAGAAGGAGCCAGATTGATTCCATCTGCGAGCATGCTAGAAAAAAAACGGTTGAAATGTTGCGCATTACATTTACTCACTTGAGTGAAAGTCTCTACTTCTGAATCGGACGAAAAGAATACGCTGAACATCCCGCAAACTTTGTTAATAACGATACTGACTCCAGACTCTTCTGCGGCTACTTGTATCCTTTTGCATAAAATATTCGTCATGGTATTTAGGTTTAAATGGAATGCAGGATCGGCTATTACCTCTAGTGTTGCTAAGCCACTGGCCATTGCAAGAGGATTACCGGAAAGGGTGCCTGCTTGGTAAATTGGCCCTGAAGGTGCGAACTGATTGATCAGATGTTTAGGACCACCTATTGCCCCCACCGGCAGCCCTCCGCCTATAACTTTTCCAAGGATCGTGAGGTCAGGTTTAATGCTAAACAATTGTTGAGCTCCACCAGGAGCGACTCTAAAACCAGTCATGACTTCATCAAAAATAAGTAAGGCACCGCTTTCTTCTGTCACATGACGTAGTGTTTTTAAAAACTCAGGCCTAGGCAAGATACAACCCATGTTTCCTGCAATCGGCTCAACAATAACGGCCGCGATTTCATGTCCGGAATGGTTGAAGAACTCTAGGACTTGTTGTTCGTCGTTGTAGTCCAGCGTAACAGTAAGGTTAGCCAGAGATTTGGGTACTCCAGGAGAACTAGGGACACCCATGGCGAGGGCACCAGACCCTGCTTTAACAAGGAGAGAGTCACTATGCCCATGATAGCAGCCTTCGAATTTCACAATTTTTTCTCGTCCGGTATAGCCGCGTGCTAGTCTAATTGCACTCATAGCCGCTTCTGTTCCAGAGCTTGTCATTCTTACTTTTTCAATAGAAGGGATAAGTCCGATAATTTTCTCTGCGAGTTGAGTCTCGACCTCTGTGGGTGCTCCGAAACTCATTCCTGATTTCAGTTGCTTTTCAACAGCTGAAATCATAGAAGGATTGGAATGCCCAGCAATAGCTGGCCCCCAGCTACCGACGTAGTCAATGTACCGTTTACCATCTACATCGGTTAGCCATGCACCATGACCCTCAGAAAAGTAAATAGGATGATTGCCTACATCAGTGAAGGCTCGCACTGGCGAGTTTACCCCACCCGGCATGACTTTAAGGGCTGCATCGAAAAGTAGTTTAGATTTTTTAGTCATTTGATTTTCAAAATAGCATTGATAGTTTGTTGGCCGCCAAAGTTGGCGACGGATGGTTAAATAGTTGGTCTATGACCGCCAGATAGTCAGCGCCATTATCTACTAGCTTCTTTGCATTCTCAAACTGTATTCCACCAATTGCGACAATAGGGATATTTAGTATTGCAGATGCCGTTTTTAGAGTTTCAATTGAGCATAAAGGAGCATTCGGTTTTGATTTAGAGGGGTAGAAACTTCCAAAAGCGACATAATCAGCTCCATCTCTTTCTGCATTTTGTGCCAGAGAGACCGAGTCGTAACAAGAGATCCCAATAATTTTCCCTTCCTCCAGTACTTTTCTGACCAAAGAGCAGGGAGTGTCGTTTTTACCAAGATGTATCCCATCGGCATCTATAGATATAGCAAGTGCAACGTCGTCATTTATGATAAGGGGAACCTTATAGTCTCGACACAAAGTCTTAATTTTTTTGGCCTGTCTAACACGCAGATTGTCATCACTAATTTTCGATCGGTATTGTAGTATCTTTATTCCGCCTTTCATTACGTGCTCGGTTAAAGAAAGCAGATCTTCGGTTGTTTGTCCGGTATCAGGTGTTATGGCATAAACTCCGTGTTGGAGCCTTAGTGACTTAT
Organism: Proteobacteria bacterium UBA4457; assembly: GCA_002390205.1. Classification (GTDB taxonomy): domain Bacteria; phylum Pseudomonadota; class Gammaproteobacteria; genus UBA4457. Next base: position 2,004 of record DGOV01000022.1, read on the forward strand.
GCATAAGTGTTAATTCAATCTGTTCGGAATTTGCTGAGAAAATCCGAAATCTATTGCTCTTTTTACAGCTAGGTGTGTAAATTCTTGAGCTTTCTCAATTGCAGTTTCAATGTTCTCTCCAAGGGCCAGTTGGGCTGCAATTCCGCTCGATAAAGTGCAACCTGTCCCATGATATAACCCCTGATACCTTGCCATCTCATAACAGAGTGATTTTTTTTCACTTCTATAAAGATAGTTAGTTATCTTAGGTTGTTGTGGTTTTATGTCCGTAGCCAGCAAAGCTTGACAGCCCGATTCTAAGATAGACGATATAGATTTTTTAGAATCTGATGAACCTCCTAATTTACAGAGCTCGTCAAAGTTTGGCGTTGCTATTGTGGCTTGAGGAAATATGCATTCCAAATAAGCATCGATTAGCTCTTGATCAGCTACATTTTTACCCGAGCCTGCAGCTAGTATGGGGTCTACGACGATCGGGATTTTTTTTAGTTTTTTTTGTATCAGGTTACCTAGTCCTATAACTAGGTCTGACGAGCCAATCATGCCTAATTTACAAGCACTCGGGCTGAATTCTTCCAAAGTCGTATCTATCGTCGCCAGTACTTCGCTTGTAAGGCAGTTCGATACACGAACAAGGTTCTTAAGGTTTTGATTAGTAGTACAAGTAACAATACTGACAGGGTAACATTTCATCGCACTACATGTTTCTATGTCCGCCTGAATTCCTGCACCACTGGGGTCGTGACCCCCAATGACTAAGACGATAGGTGGTTTGTAACTGGACTGTGTCATTTGTTCAAGCTTAAGTCCAAGGCTTAAATACTGCGAGCATAACTATAGCAATTAACCCTAGCACAGGGAGTTCGTTAATCCATCGATAAAAAACATGCGAGTACTTGTTGCCATTGCTCTCAAAAGTACGCCTAAGGCTTCCTAAGTAAAAGTGATAAATAATCAACAATGTTATTACGGCTAATTTCAAGTGCATCCAGCGCGTCTCAAGGAGCCATTCAGCGCCTTGGAAGAGAATGAGAGCAAAACCACTTATTAGAGTCAGTGCCATACTTGGGCACATTATCCCCAGATAAAGCTTTCTTTCCATGATTTTAAATCTATTGATACTGAGATCATCGTGACTCTCTGCGTGGTATACAAATAGTCGGGGCAGGTAGAATAGGCCAGCAAACCAAGTTACCATAAAGATTATGTGCAGTGCTTTTATGAAAAAGTACATAATGTTCCGTTAGTCAGAAGTTTGATCGTAGGCAGTAAAGCTCAATTACTTGAGACATGCTATCACTAAAAATGTTCTGCAGTCCTTTTTTAGAGAGACTTGCTTCATTAAAAATAAAGCTATAGTCTTTTGCAGGCAGGAGCTTTAAATTAGGCGAATATTTTTGCTACCGGGGTACGCCTCAGGTGGCGAAAAATACCTCGTTGATAGTGACACAGAGGAAATGTACATGCTACGAAAGATAAAAAAGCATAAGGCGGGTAAGCTTGACTCGCTGGTAGGAAAAAATAGCTGTGTTACCGGCGACATAAGCTTCAGTGGCGGTCTGCATGTCGATGGTGTTATTAGGGGCGCTGTTTTGGGAGAGGTTGAAAGTGTCAGCTCGTTAACTGTGAGTGAACATGGAACCATTGAAGGGCAAGTTCGCGTGGCTCGTATATTTTTAAACGGTTTAGTCAAAGGCGATGTGTATTCCACAGAACGAGTTGAGCTTGCTTCAAGCGCACGTGTGGAAGGGAACGTCTACTATGGTTTGATGGAAATGGCTATCGGCGCTGAAGTTAACGGTAAGTTAGTACGGATCTCTGAAGATGATCGGCCTGAACTTTCCCTAGATTTTGGCGGTATACCTCCCCAAGAAGATTGATCGTGTTTCTAAATGGGGTAAAACGGTATAGTATTACATGCTAAAATCCTTTAACAGACAATTCCTTAACGGACAATTCTATGGAAGATAACCAACCTGAGCTTGTATTTACCGACGCAGCGGCCTGTAAAGTTAAAACTTTAATTGATGAAGAAGGCGATGAGAGCCTTATGCTTAGGGTATTTATTTCTGGTGGCGGATGTTCTGGCTTTCAATATGGCTTTACATTTGACCAGGAAGAAGGTGATGGCGATACGGTAGTTTCAAACGGTGACGTCAAGCTTCTGGTAGACCCTATGAGCGTGCAATACCTTATAGGGGCGGAGATAGATTACAGCGACGGGCTTGAAGGCTCTCAATTTGTGATTAGAAACCCTAATGCTACGACTACTTGTGGCTGTGGCTCTTCTTTTTCAGTGTAACTAAAAATCGATTATAGGGAGACCCTTTTAGGGTGCTTGGTAAAGTGCTCCTAGAACCAGTTGCTTCCTTTCTCCTCCGGTGCTTAGATGAACTGGCCGGCTACTGATCCTTTGTTGAGCAAGCCATGCAAAAGCACAAGACTCGACATGGTCAGGATCTATGCCTAGATCAGCCGTACTTTTCACTACACAGCTATCCAGAGCTTTCCTTAATTGTTCTACTAAAAATATGTTTGCACTGCCTCCCCCACACAAGTAAATGTCCTTAATAGTGTGAGGTTTAAGTGCATGTATATTGCTCGCAATTGAAACTACCGTTAGTTCTAGTAGGGTGGCCTGTACATCCTCAGGAGAGAAATTCTTTCTATTACTAACAGATTTGATAGCGCTGTTTATATAATCAAGATTGAATGTTTCCCGTCCAGTGCTTTTTGGGCCTTCTTTCCGGAAGAAATCTTCTTCTAAAAAACGCACTAAAAGTTCTGGTAAGATTTCTCCAGCTCTGGCCGACGCCCCTCCCTTATCATATTGCTCCCCTGTATGTAATTGATGCCAAAGATCCATAAGACAGTTTCCGGGGCCAGTGTCATAGCCGATAGCCATAGAAGATTGTTTGTCTAGGATTGAGATATTCGCAATTCCACCGATGTTAAGTACTATCCGACTTTTATTGCTTTCGCCTAGAAATGCTGAGTGAAAAGCTGGGACTAAAGGCGCTCCTTGTCCTCCAAATGCCATGTCTAAATTACGAAAATCAGATACAGTGCTAATAAGAGTTCTGGCAGTTATTATCGCGGGGTTTCCGATTTGCCAGCTGTATGGTGCTGACCCTAATGGTGAGTGCCATATAGTCTGTCCATGACTTCCTATGGCGAGTACATCGCTAGAGTTGAGGTTACTTTTCCTGATACTCTTATTAGTACATTGCCCAAAAAATATTCCTATATCAGCGTCTAGTTGACCGATATCAGCTAGGTCATGTGGGTTTTCCTTACTTGTTATTTTATACAGACGATCCCTGATCGACGCGGGGTATTCGAATGTTTCTGCATGAATAAAATCAATTTTTTCTTGGAAAAATTTTACTACAGCAACATCTACACCGTCCATACTAGTGCCTGACATTAGGCCTATATAGATCCCATCAACTAAAGTCGTGCTTTTTGGTAGAGTGTTCATTTCTCTTGATACAAGTCTAATATTTCTCTGTGGTTAGCTGGTTGAAGTTTATCAGATGTTTTGATTACACTACTTTTACTCATAGAAGTTAACATGTTCCCTAATAAAGTAGATTGGTTTTTGAATTGCCTTAAGTACCTAGGCTCTATTGATCGGGCTTGAGGCAGCTTTACAGTTAGCGGATTAATGTGCAGTCCATTTATTCGGAATTCGTAATGTAAATGAGGACCTGTTGCCAGGCCTGACTGACCAACCTCACCGATTACTTCGCCCTGCTTGACGAGAGCCCCTATTTTTAACCTCTTGCTAAACTTCGAGAGATGCGCATATAGGGTACTATATTTTCCGCCATGTTCTATTTCGATAGTATTTCCATAGCCTCCTTTGGTGCCCAGAAAGCTAATTTTACCGTCTGCAGTCGATTTTATCTCTGTTCCCGAAGGAGCCGCGTAATCTACCCCCTTGTGAGCTCTGATCTTATTTAAGACAGGGTGTTTTCTATTTAAATCGAACTTTGAGCTTATTCGGGAAAAATGCACGGGATTTCTTAAAAAAGCCTTATGCATTGCATTTCCGTTGCCTGAGAAATAGGACTCGTGACCCAAATCGTCTATGTTCAGTATCGCTCTTATGGTCTGACCGCGGTTTGTGAATTCAGCAGCTAGAATCCTTCCTTCTCTGAGCATTCCTCCCTCGTGAAGCAGGACTTCATAAATAAGGCTAAAAGTATCGCCGGCTCTTATATCCTGGGAAAAGTCTATATCCCATGCAAATATAGAGGTTAGCTGCATTAGTGTTTTATCGCTCAGACCGATAGATTTTCCGTCCAAATAAAGAGAGCGGTTGATAGTTGTTCTGACTGCCGCAAGTTGGACCTGTGGTGTAAGCGTTTCTTGTAGAAATGTATAGTCTCCGCTTTCAGTAAGATTAAAGATTGCTGAGTTTAGAGATGTGAGCTGAATCTGTAGCCGCACGAGGTGTCCGTTTTTAACTTTAAGAGTGATTTTCTGCATAGGTTTTAAATACCTAAGCTGCTTTGATTTCTTATTACTAGCCAACAAGTTTGCGAGGTCGTGCCGAGAAATTCCATGTCGCTTAAAGATTCGAGATAGGCTATCACCTCTTTTAACGATCTCTACAATGCTAAGAACCGTGTCGGTCGTCCCCTCCAACATATTCAAGTTCTTGTGGACTAAGGGCTCAAATGGCCAGTCTGCTGGTAAAGCTCCTGTCATTTCGTGTAAGGCGTGGACTGTTTGCAATCGACTACTTTCTCCACGCAGGAGTATTATTGAAAGACTGATGGCAAGCAAAAAAATGCTAATAGGAAACAATGTTTTATACTGTAGGAGAGTGGAAAAACGTATGAGATTCCTATAAGTGTTTGTCATTGATTTCCATGCCTTGAGACTATTGCCATATCCTTATGTAACTCTTCAAATTGCATCTGTATAATATCATCAGAATCTAATTTAGAATCTAGTGAAGTCGCTTTAACCTAAAAGGACCAAAGATTTGACGTCTCAAACCAACGAGCAGATGGACCTTATAACCAGAGGTACTATCGATATTTTAAGGGAAGAGGAGCTTTTAGAGCACCTTGCTAAGAAGAAAATTCTAACAGTTAAGGCTGGCTTTGATCCTACAGCTCCAGATCTGCATCTGGGGCATACCGTTCTTTTGAATAAAATGCGTCATTTTCAAGATTTAGGTCATGAAATTTGCTTTTTGATAGGAGACTTTACCGGAATGATCGGCGATCCTTCTGGTAAAATTGCTACAAGGCCAGCTCTCACTTCCGAAGAGGTCACTGAAAACGCGGCCACTTATAAGGAACAAGTGTTCAAAGTTTTAGACTCCCAACTAACGAGTGTGCGATTCAATTCAGAATGGATGAATAAGGTAAGTTCGGCCGAGCTTGTGAAAATTGCATCTAATCAGACCGTAGCTCGTATGCTTGAGCGCGATGATTTTCAGAAGCGCTATAAACAGGAACAACCGATCGCAATTCACGAGTTTTTATATCCTTTAATACAGGCTTATGATTCTGTAGCTTTGCGTGCAGATGTTGAGTTAGGAGGGACTGATCAGAAGTTTAACTTGCTGCTTGGTCGACAATTGCAACAGTCTTTTGGGCTTAAGCCACAGGTCGTTATAACAATGCCTCTACTTGAAGGAACTGATGGCATCCATAAAATGTCTAAGTCCTTAAATAATTTTATAGGAATTAGTGAGCCGGCTAACCAAATGTTTGGCAAGATTATGGGGATATCTGACGATCTTATGTGGCGATACTTTGAGCTATTAAGCTTTAAAGAGCTAACTGAGATCAGCAACTTAAAGGAAAGTACTCTGAACGGCAGAAATCCGCGGGATATCAAGTTTGAATTGGCAGGTGAGCTAGTCGCGCGTTTTCATAGCCAAAAACAAGCTAGGGATTCCCATGAGGCATTTGTCCGGCAGTTTAGCAAAGGTCTTATTCCCGAAGACGTGCCGGAGCACCAAGTAGAGGCAAAGGATGGTCTATGCAGCCTCGTATCTACTATGAAAGAAATAGGATTGTGTGCCAGCACCTCCGAAGGTCGCAGGTTAATCACGCAGGGAGCGGTAAAGTTAGATGGTCAGGTAGTAGAGAATATTGACTGTAGTCTAGTCGCGAACACTGAAACTCTAATCCAAGCCGGCAAGCGCAGGTTTGGACGGGTGACTGTTGTTTAACCCTTGGATATAACCTATTGATAAAAATGAATTATTCTGCCTATCATGTCCGAATTATAGGAAGATACTAATTAATATTAAATAAATGTGGTTTATGGGTTGACGATTAGTTCCGGCTGCGTATAATACGCGCTCTCTCGGGGAGTAACCTCTTCGATGTTCTTTAAAAATATGTCCATTAAAGTAATTTGTGTGGGCGCTTACGATATGATTAGTATCATCAGTTAACCCTGATGAGCGAATTGGATACGTAAGTGTCACAATGAACTTGTCAATTCAAAATTAGTCTGCATTTATGCAGGCGGACTCTTTTAAGTGAAGAGTTTGATCCTGGCTCAGATTGAACGCTGGCTGCATGCTTAACACATGCAAGTCGAACGAGAAAGTACCTTCGGGTGCGAGTATAGTGGCGGACGGGTGAGTAATGCATAGGAATCTGCCCAGTAGTGGGGGACAACTCGGGGAAACTCGAGCTAATACCGCATATTTCCTACGGGAGAAAGCCTTCGGGCGCT
>DGOV01000030.1:0-1231 GCA_002390205.1 Proteobacteria bacterium UBA4457
TCTTTTGGCTACCGAAACTAGTTTGCTAGTACTACTTCCAGCACTGGTGACCGTCGTTACCGCGATATTGAGTCGCCGACCCATTGAGTCCTTACTGGCAGGTGTATTTGTTGGACTGTTAATGCTGGAACCCGCTGCTGCACTAAGTAATTTCTCCTCCATACTGCTCGATGTGATGATGCATGAAACCATCGCCTGGATCATTATTGTTTGTGGGCTGATGGGCAGTCTGATTACCTTGCTGATGCGAGTGGGAGCAGCTAATGCCTTTAGCCGCGCACTTTCCTCAAAGGCCAAAAATTCCAAAAGCGCCTTGCTTTACACATGGCTGTTGGGCTTGGTTGTGTTTATCGATGACTACCTCAATGCCCTTGCTGTTGGCTCATCGATGCGCAAGGTCACGGATAGATTTAAAGTATCACGAGAAATGCTTGCCTATGTGGTCGACTCTACCGCAGCTCCTATCTGCGTGCTGGTGCCAGTGTCTACCTGGGCCGTGTTCTACGCCGGCTTATTTATGGACGCTGGCTATGCCGAGTCAGGACAGGGCATGGCCCTTTATATCAGTGCTATTCCCTATATGGTTTACCCCATAGTAGCCATGCTTTTAGTACCTTTAGTGGCAGTGGGGATTGTGCCCGCACTGGGGATGATGAAGTCTGCACAGCAGAGAGCAGCTGAGGGTACTGCGCCACTGCCCATTGATGAGGGCGAAGAAGAGAGTCTTGTCGATACACAGGATAGGGTTCAAATCTATCACTTTGTGTTACCCATTTTGGCTTTGCTGGGTTTTAGTATCTGGTATGACTTAGATGTACAGATCGGCGTAATTATGTCGGTTGCCCTCACCATTATTCTGTTTGGAGCACAGCGACTTATGGCCTGGACGCAAATGTTTGATGCGGTTATTGATGGTATCAAGATCATGCTACCTGCATTAACCATGGTTGTGATGGCCTTTGTTTTTAAAGAGGTCAATGACCAGTTGGGATTAGCGACCTATGTGATCAAAAATGTAGCCCCATTAATGACACCTCTTATGTTTCCCGCCCTGACCTTCCTCACCATGGCGCTTATTTCGTTTGCAACGGGTTCTAGCTGGGGCGTTTTCGCCATCGCTATCCCCATCATCTTGCCTCTGGCAGAAAGCGTGGGTGTCAGTATTCCATTGGCGATCGGCGCCTTGGTGTCCGCCAGCGCCTTTGGCAGTCATGCCTGTTTTTATTCTGAT
>DGOV01000030.1:1303-3446 GCA_002390205.1 Proteobacteria bacterium UBA4457
TGCGATATCCTGTGTTGGATTAACAGTATTAGCAGCGTTTTAACCAGATCAAATCAAGATTTACAGGTGGTTAATAATGAGTGGCGCCAATAGAGGAATTAATCACCGTCATTTTTTAACCAAGACCTCGTGGCTGAGTCTCGCGCTAGCCATTCCGGTATCCGATACGCTATCGGCAAAACAGTTGCCCTCTGATATCACCCAGATGAGCGCTACTCAATTAAAGGACATCGACTATTAAAACCATCTACAGTGACAAACATCGTTTGCGAGATGCTAAAACAGAACTCTATGGCGGTGAGTTAGTTACGCCTTTTGAGCGACCATCAAGGGCTGACACAGTTATCAAAGCAATCGCTCAATCGAATCTCGGCGAAATCTTAGAACCCGAGACCTTTACTATGGATCCTGTTAGAGCAGTCCATAGCGACGATTTTATTGCCTTTCTAGAAACCGCCTGGCAAGAGTGGCAAGATGCCGGGTTTACCGGTGAAGCAATTGCGAGCTCCTGGCCAGCGAGACGCATGCAGTCTCGGGTACCAACTTCTATTGATGGCAAGATTGGTTACTATGCATTGGCGGCGGAGACCTCAATTACTGAAGGGACCTGGGCCGCAGTATTGGCTTCTAAGGATGTGGCATTAACGGGCGCCAAGGCTTTGCATCGTGGTGAGCAGGGCGTATTTTCCCTTTGCCGCCCCCCTGGACATCATGCCGCCAGCGATATGTTTGGTGGCTACTGCTTTTTAAATAATGCCGCTATTGCGGCACAATATCTGTGTGATCAGGGCACAAAGCGCGTCGCCATACTGGATATAGACTTCCATCATGGCAATGGCACTCAGGATATTTTTTATGATCGCGATGATGTAATGTTCTGTTCTCTCCATGGCGATCCGCAACAGGCCTTCCCTTATTTTCTCGGATATGCCGATGAAACAGGCTCAGGAAAGGGACTGGGCTACAATCTGAACTACCCCATGCCACGGGATACCGGTTTCACTCAGTGGCAGCAGTCGTTGACTGCTGCACTAGCAGAACTCGATAAATTTTCACCACAGTATTTAATAGTGTCTCTGGGTGTAGACACTTTTGAAAATGACCCAATCAGTTTTTTTAAACTGACCACAGCAGATTACTTCACCACTGGCGCTATGATTGCTGAACTGCGGATACCCACTCTTTTCGTTATGGAAGGGGGCTACGACATTGATGAAGTGGGCATCAACGTGCTAGAAGTACTAAAAGGCTTTGAATCAGTAAAATAAGGAGTCTTGCCTCAAGGTTGAATAGATTTAGTTATCACCATGTATCACCGTTATTTTATCTACGTCAATGCTATCTACAAATGCTCGCAGAACCTTGGCACCTTGCTCCCACCCTTCTGCCTTGGCCATCTGACTGGCTTCCAACTGAGCCTGCTCCTGAGCCACGATATAAGCAAAAAATGATTGATACCTAGGATCTGCAAGATCTCTTAACTGCTCAAGTTTTGGAATATAAGGAACAATTACCTTAATTAATGACTCCGGACTAAAGGTAATAAAATGTGTGGCAAAGCCTGCGGCATGGCCCCTAAAACGGGTAAACCAATTGGCGCTATAATTGAAGTTGAGTGCAGCGGCATTGCGCTTGTAGATCACCTGATTAACCACTTCAAGGTCATAATATGCCTGATAAAAAACCCCTGCCGGCTCACTTTTAAGGACATGTGCGGCTTTTTGCATGCTCAAGTAAGCAAATGTGCGATTATCAAATTCATATTTCAACCGCTTTATATATAACGTTTTATCTTCAGCTTCTATTGCATTTATAGGCATAGCCATCACCATCAATATGTAAGCTGTTAAAAGTATCAGCCCTGTTTGTAATCTAACTCTCACATGGGTCTCCCAATAGTTTTTATACGAACATGTTCATATATTTCATCATATCTGACCGCTAACCATCGCTGTCAATCTTGCTGAAGCACTCGGCGCATAAAAGTGAATACAGAATCCCAATGCGCTATTGAGGGAGAAGATTTTGGCATCACATCCTCAAAAGCATGGGGGCCGCCTTCAGTGACCAAAAGCTCACAATCCACACCGCTGTCATTGAGACGTTGAGCATAAGCAACACTCTCTTCATAAAATAAATCTAT
>DGOV01000032.1 GCA_002390205.1 Proteobacteria bacterium UBA4457
TTAGTAGCTACCTTCTTCTTAGTACCTCGGCCTCTTCTCTCAGGAGCGGCCTCTATTAGGGCAATACACTCGCTAACGCTTAAGCTCTCGGCTACTTGATCTTTTGGTATTCTTGCATTCTTGGAGCCATCAGTAAGATAAGGTCCCCAACGACCATGCAAGATAGAAATACCTTGCTCAGGAAAGAATTTGATCAATTTAGCGGCATCAGCTTTTATTTTTTCTACGACTAATTCACGGGCGCGGGCATACGAAATAGAATAAGGGTCATCTAGTTGCATCTCTATTTCACTGTCTTTGTCTTTGTCTTTGTCTTTGTCTTTTTTCGTCTTTATGCTCGCGAACTTGTCTCCGTAACGGACGTAAGGACCAAACCTACCAATCCCTATGACTAACTCGCTGAGATCCGCTTCCATGAAAATATTTTCATCGTTATTAGGGTTAGCCAATTTTCTAGGCATTGTCGTAAAGGTAAGCGCATCTTCCAGGGTCATAGTACTAATTTTTGTTCCCGGAGGCACCGGAGAAAAAATCGGCTTCTTCTCAAGGATTGTCAGGTCTCCAATCACAAGAACCCATCCGTACCGACCCATCCTTACTGAAACAGGCTCTCCGCTTTTCGGGTGAATCCCTAAGTTTCGTGAGCCTTTAGCCTCATCGGTAGTCACAGAAATCTCTTTATCGTCTAATGTTTCTTTGAAAGGCTGCCAGAAGTCGCTCAGTAAACTTACCCAGTCTTTTTCCCCTCTAGACACCGCATCAAGATCGTCTTCTAAACGAGCCGTAAACTCATAATCTACATACTTGGTAAAGTGACTTGTTATAAAGTTGTTCACAAGTCGGCCTATATCTGTGGGCTCGAAACGCCTTTTCTCATTTGAAACGTACTCACGCTGAACTAGTGTCGACATAATTGCCGCATAAGTCGAAGGCCTTCCTATGCCGTATTCCTCTAAAATCTTCACTAAGCTGGCTTCAGTGTATCTCGGCGGCGGCTGTGTAAAATGTTGCTCTGCCTTAATGCCTTTCTGACCAATTTTCTGCCCTACTGTAAGCGGAGGCAAGGTTTTCTCCTGATCGTCAGCGGACACAGAAGAAGACTCATCAGATCCTTCTTTATAAACAGCCATAAACCCCAGCTCAGCTATAGTGGATCCCGAAGCACGAAATACACCCACATCACCAGCAGATAAGTTGGCTGAAACTGTGTCTATTGTGGCTTGTATCATTTGACAAGCGACTGTTCTCTTCCAAACGAGATCATATAGCCGATATTGTTCGTCAGTCAGGTAATTTTTTAAATCACTAGGTTGTCGAAAACAAGATGTTGGTCGGATGGCCTCGTGGGCTTCCTGGGCATTTTTAGATTTTGTTTTAAAAACTCGTACCTCTGATGGAAGCTGATCTGCACCGTATTTACCTGTTATAAACTGTCGTAAGTCATCAGTAGCATCGGCAGCTAAATTCAAAGAATCAGTCCGCATATAAGTTATTAGACCAACTGCCTCACCTTCATTACCGACAGACAGGCCTTCATATAGCTGTTGCGCTACCCGCATCGTTCTTTGTGCTGTAAAACCTAATTTTCTGCCCCCTTCCTGTTGAAGGGTAGAAGTAATAAACGGAGGTGTTGGGTTCCTTTTGCGTTGTTTCTTCTCGACACTATCTACAACTAGAATCCCTTGGCTCGCAATTAAAAGTTGATCTCTAGCTTCAAACGCTTTTGATTCAGAGACTATAGAAAATTGTGAGATTTTTTCTCCATGGAGCTTGATGAGCCGCGCTGGAAAGCTATCTGTTTCCGACTCAATACTCCAATATTCCCTACCCTCGAATTTTTCTATCTCATCTTCTCTCTCGCAAATCAATCTCAAAGCAGGACTCTGTACCCGACCAGCAGAAAGTCCATATTTTATTTTCTTCCAAAGCAAAGGAGATAAATTGAAACCTACCAAATGATCAAGCGCGCGTCGCGTTTGCTGTGCATTGACTAGTGGCATAGAAACCTCGCGCGTTGAGGTTATGGCTTCCTTTATAGCTTTCTCAGTAATCTCACTAAATACGACACGGTGCACCGCTTTATCCTTTAGAACATTCTTTTCCTTTAGTAATTCTACAAGGTGCCAAGATATAGCCTCACCTTCGCGATCCAAGTCAGTCGCGAGATAGAGAGCCTTTGCTTTTTTCATCGCCTTGGTGATGGCGTCTACATGTTTCACGCTTCTTTCACCAATTTCATAATGCATAAAAAAATCACTTTCGGGATCTACAGCACCATTTTTTTTCCTTAAATCCCGAACGTGTCCATAAGATGCGAGCACCTCAAAGTCAGGACCTAAATACTTTTTTATAGTGTTTGCTTTCGCAGGAGACTCAACAATTACCAGATTTGCTGCCATATTTATATTCTTGTGATTTTAGGTTTAACAGTTAATTTATCAGAATTGTCCATCAAAAAATAAGAAGTCAGTGCAAATTCCCGGATGTCCCGTCCATTACAAGATCTTCCATCCAAAGAAATTCCTCGCTTTGATCAGGCTGATTAAGCAAGACCATCAGAATTATCCATTTTAGCTGAGAGAGGTCAATATCATCGGTTTCAAGAGCAAAAATTCTATCTATTACGAGCTCTCGACTAGTCCCACTCAATATCCCAATCTGCTCTAAAAAATGCAAAAACCCTCTGCAGTCAGTATCCATTTTTCTCTGCTCTTCGACAGAATAAACGCGGATAGATGAAGGATTTGCTCCGATATTGAAAGCAGAGCCAGATTCTGACTCTGCCAAATCCTGCAACCAATCAAAAGCCTTAGACACCTGTGTGGACTCAAAACCAGCGCTACGGAGCTCGGATTTGAGACGTTCCCCATCTGTCTCTAATTCAATATCCTCTTCGATATAGTTCTCAAAGAGGTAAATTAGGATGTCGATAAGCGTTTGCTTCATCTTAGATTTCTCAAAAAGGTGTACCAACTTCTTTAATCACAGAAGTCGATAATTCAAAATTTATAACGGTCAAAGCGCGCATTTTGTGCAGGCTAAAAAACAGCTCGTTCCAACTTGTTCTCTTGGCATGGTTTTCTCCCTCAATAGGGCGATGCCTAACCATTAATCGCTAAGGGTGTCTTGCACGCAAGCATGGCGGAAAGACTCAATGTCGTCAATCGTATCCGAAATCCAGCCCAATTGTCTCCGCAAAAAACACAAAACTGGCAGTGAATGGCGAGAATAAACGTGGAGGTTCCACGATAAAATCGAATTCTGTCATGAGAATCAGTGTGTTACAATAATTTTCGAGCATAATTATAATTATTTAAGCAGTCTATACGTTATGGCAATAAGAACTATCCTGCACCATCCCGACGAAAGATTGAGAACACGAGCGGCTGAAGTGACTAAATTCGATGAAAACATTGAATCACTTATCGAGGATATGCTCGATACAATGTATGACGCCCCCGGCATAGGTCTTGCCGCAACCCAAATAAACATCCATTTGCGTGTAATCGTTGTAGATTGCTCGCGAGAGGAGAAAGCCCCTATGCACTTTATTAATCCCGTCTTGTTGGAGGAAGTGGGTATCGAAGAAATGGAAGAAGGGTGTTTATCAGTTCCCGGTATTTTTGAAGAGGTAAGTCGTGCAGAGAAAATCAAAATAAAAGCGCAAAATGCTGGCGGGACAGTGTTTGAGATGGAAGCAGACGGGTTGCTAGCCGTCTGTATACAACACGAAATAGAACATCTTGACGGGAAGCTATTTGTCGACAAACTATCAACGCTTAAGCAAAAACGCATACGCAAAAAGTTAGAGAAGATAAAACTTTAAAACAACGGCATCGGCAGCTTAAGGATATTAAGTGAATAAATTAAAAGTCATATTTGCAGGAACGCCAGTATTTGCAGTATCGAGCCTCAAGGCTCTCACTATGAGAAAAGATATTGAAATTGTAGCTGTTTACACCCAACCAGACAGACCAGCCGGCCGAGGCCGAAAGCTCAAGCCCTCCCCAGTGAAAGTTTTTGCACAGAAACTCTCTCTAAAAGTAAATACCCCAATAGATTTAAAAAGCACCGAGACTAGAAATCAAATTGCAAACCTAAAACCGGACTTACTAATAGTAGTTGCATATGGACTGCTACTTCCTAAGGATATCATCGATATTCCAATAGTTTCTATTAATGTGCATGCCTCTCTTCTGCCCAGATGGCGCGGGGCGGCTCCTATACAAAGAGCGATTATGGCGGGAGACGCCTCAAGTGGAATTTCAATTATGAAGATTGTTGAAAAACTTGATGCCGGACCAGTACTACTCAAGAAGCCATACGTGATGAAAGCGAATGAAACTTCACAAACTCTGCATGAGGTTTTAGCAACGCTAGGATCGGCGGCACTAAACGAGGTCATTGATAAGTTTTTATCGAATGCTTTGACCGAACAGGTACAAGACGAAAGTCTAGTTACGTACGCTAAAAAAATAACAACGATAGATCAGCAAATTGACTGGACGAGACCTTCTTGTGAAATTGAGCGAAAAATTCGTGCTCTCAGTCCGAAACCAGGCGCAAAAGCTAATCTAAAAGGCCTTGATCTCAAAATTCTTTCTGCACATGAAGAGCCGTTAAACGCAGGTAATAAAGTTTGCGGGGAAGTCTTCCTTAGCGCTGCTGATGAAGTTTATGTTGTAACAGGGGACAGTTCCATCGTCATAAACAGTCTACAACTTAGTGGGAAAAGTCCGACGATGACTAAAGCCTTTTTAAATGGCCATAAGGATCTCTTCTGAAAACGCAAGAATTATTAACACGGCCATCTATCGCTCTAACACTAAAAAAAATTATTGTTGATGGTCGATCTTTATCCAAATGCTCAACTGAGCTGGGAATCACCATTCCGGATCCTAGACAACAGGCATTTTGTAAGGCGTGTATATATGGGGTATTAAGAAACTATTTCAGTTTGACGGAAGCCTTGTCCACTTTGCTAAAAAAACCTCTAAGACAAAAAGATGCTGACATTCATATGCTTATATTAAGCGCGTTGTTCCAAGCAAAATTTATGCAGACCCCACCACATGCGCTAGTATCCGAAAACGTAGAAGCAGCAAGGTCTCTAAAAAAAGAGTGGGCCTGCAAATTAGTGAACGCCGTATTAAGAAGATATCTAAAAGAAAATCAGGTGAATGCATTAGATTCAAAAACTCACTTTGATTGCAATCATCCACCATGGCTGGCAGCTCTCATACGACAAGACTGGCCAGATGATTGGGAGAGTATTTTAATGGCAAATAATGCGCATCCACCACTAACCTTGCGAGTCAACTCTCAGCGGGTAACTCGCTCAGAATATTTAGAAACTCTGATTGAAAAAAATATCGAAGCTGTGAGTACACATCATTCTCCAGATGGAGTTATCATTAAAAACCCTATTCCACTTGAGTCACTCCCTGGATTTCACGAAGGCCACTTCAGTGTGCAAGATGAAGCAGCGCAACTGTCTAGGCTTGTCCTAAATATTAACAAACCAGGTTTAATATTAGATGCCTGTGCCGCTCCAGGGGGAAAAACTACTCACCTCTTAGAGCACCTTAATGAAGAGAATTCATTACTGTCAGTTGATTGTGACCAAGATAGAATGAAACGATTAACTAAGAATCTCGCGCGGCTTGGGATGAGCTGTGAGACATTGATTGCAGATGCAACCCAGCTAAATTCCAGCCCAGAAAAAAACTATGGATTTATCCTACTAGATGGTCCCTGTAGCGCTAGTGGCGTCATTCGAAGGCATCCCGATATTCGCTTTCATCGTCGGGAGGCTGATATTGTCAAACTAGCTGAAAAACAGCTAGCGCTTTTAGAAAGACTTTGGCATTTACTGGCGGATAACGGGAAACTTCTGTACGTAACCTGCAGTATCCTTAGAGCTGAGAATGACAATGTCATTGAAGGTTTTCTTGAAGAAAACAGTGACGCTGAAACAGACACAGGAAGTTTTCTATGGGGTGTTAAAACTAAACATGGAAGGCAAATACTGCCGGGAGTATCAAACATGGACGGTTTCTACTTTTCACTAATTAAGAAGCGAAATAAATGTCACGTTCAGCTAGCAAAGTAACAATTGCTTCAACTCTATACTTTTGCTGTTTTTTCCTAACAGGAACGCTCTTAGCCGACGGTATTAAGCTAACTGAATTAGATTATAAAGTTAGCAATAAGGTATTAATGGCCGCAGCAAAAGCTGAATTAAACTTTAATAGTGACATGCTAGCCGCAGTTCAAAGTGGTATCGCCCTGTATTTTGATTTACATATCAAGGTGGTACAGCCTCGCCCCTACATATGGAATAAAGAACGTCATAGAGTGAAATACACCTTTAGCTTTCGCAAACACGCCTTAAGTAACCAATTTGTTATTACAAACTTAGTTACAGGTCAACGGGGCGTCTATCGGACCATTGAACTAGCAATAGATAATCTTGGTGAAGTCGACTATCTAGCAGTACTAGACGTCAAAGAAGTATCAAACACATCTGACCTATTCATGGAAATGCTATTCGAGCTTGACATAGAGTCTTTACCTGCACCCATGATCCCGATGGCATATATCTCACGAAGTTGGCATATATCTAGTAAATGGCTGCGAAGAAACCTAAACTTATGAACACCAGAGTGCTCTCTCTCTTCTCTGTAGCCCTGTTAAGCGCCTCGCTTCTTTGTTCCCTCGTCCTTATGAGTGGCGCAATACAAAACTCTGCTAAGTTTGGTGCTCTTTATGCTGTTCTCTTACTCTCTAATGCTTTCGGCATCCTAGCTTTTATGATCATCATCGGTCGCAATATATGGGTACTAATCCGACAGCTACGCACAAAGGAAGCTGGTGCTCGACTCACGCTTAGAATGGTAATTATTTTTACAATACTAGCCGTCGTCCCAGTCACTGTATTATATGGTTTTTCATTAGATTTTTTGCGCCGAGGGGTCGACAGTTGGTTTGATTTAAGAGTCTCGGATGCGCTTTCTGATTCTCTAGAACTAGGAAGAGAATCTCTAGATTTAAGAATGCGCCATCTTCTTCTGCAAACCGAAAAAATGGCAGACGAACTTAGTGAGATTACAACTGAAATCATCCCATTGAACTTGGAAGCTTTCAAAAATTCATCGCTATCAACTAAGCCTTACCTGATCCCGACTCCCGCTCAATTAGATACAATGCGATCAGAAAACCGAGCAGAAGAACTTATTCTACTTAACAGAGAAGGCGCACTCATTGCCTCAAGCAGTGCAACTGGCAACCTGGTACCCAGTCTTCCTCCCGAGCTTATAAGAGCTCAAGTCCGCCAGGGGCAAAGCTATATTGGGCTTGACCCGATAAGAGACGGAAATCTCTCTGTTAGAGTAGCAGTCAAAACCAACATCACGAAAAATGTGCAAGATTACTATACGTTGCACGCACTTTATCCTTTTTCTAACCGGATAAATATCCTCGCCGATAGTGTTGAATCTTCCTACGAACAATATATGGAGCTCTCTTACTTACGAGAGAAATTAAAGCTAAGCTTTGCCATGACTTTAACCTTAGTGCTGCTTTTCAGTATTGTCACCTCAGTGTGGGCGGCTTTCTATTCGGCTAGAAGGCTATCTGCACCTATAAGGGATCTTGCTGAAGGAACTGCTGCCATCGCTCGAGGCGACTATACTAAAAATCTCCCCGTAGAAAGTAACGATGAAATAGGATTTTTAGTCAGTTCTTTTAATTCTATGACAGCTCGAATCGCCAAGGCGCGGGAAGAGATCGAGAGTCAACGTGAGTATTTAGACACTTTACTAAGCCAACTATCATCAGGCGTTATCGCTCTAACATCGGAAAAGATTATTACTACATTAAATCCCTCTGCGAGAAATCTTTTAGCAATACAAGAATCCAATTGCGAAGGTGAAAGCTTCTTGACTCTATGCTCTGAAAATGGCGACTTAGAACCATTTAGAGAACAGATTCTTTATTTAATCAAGGAAGGAAAAGAGTATTGGCAAGCACAAATCGCTATTCTTAATGCGGACTCACGAAAAGAGCTCGTTTGCAAAGGAACAACTATAAAAACGTCAAGAGGGACCGTGAGCGGCTACGTAATAGTGCTGGAAGACGTAACCGCAATCGTTCAAGGACAACGAGATGCTGCATGGTCTGAGGTCGCGAGGCGATTAGCACACGAAATCAAGAACCCATTAACACCGATCCAGTTAGCAACAGAGCGACTAAGGCTCAAATATCTCAAAAAACTTGGGAAGGAAGATGGTGAACTGTTAGGAAGTTTAACTGACACCATAATACAGCAGGTAGAAACGATGAAGACTATGGTCAACTCGTTCACCGATTACGCCAGCTCGACAACAAAACAAAAGACCTTGACTGACACCGAAAAACTGTTGAAAGGAGTGGTTGAGCTCTTCCGTTCTACCCATCCGGCAGTTAACTTCATATATAATGTTGATTCAAATTTACCAAAAATCAAAGTTAATATCGTCCGCATCAGACAAGTATTCAATAATCTTGTGAAAAATGCTTTAGACGCCTCT
Organism: Proteobacteria bacterium UBA4457; assembly: GCA_002390205.1. Classification (GTDB taxonomy): domain Bacteria; phylum Pseudomonadota; class Gammaproteobacteria; genus UBA4457. The sequence goes on from DGOV01000032.1 coordinate 8,571, forward strand.
CCCCGCGACATAAAAAGTAATATCATCATTTCGATCAGACTAGTAGACTACCTCAACAACGAACATATTGAGATAGAAATAGAAGATCACGGTTCAGGGATACCTGAAAATCTTCTCGGAACGGTGTTTGATCCGTATGTTACTAGTAAAAGTAAAGGAAGCGGTCTAGGACTCGCAATTGTTAAAAAGATCCTAGAGGAGCATGATGGCATGGTGGCTTTGAGAAACAAAAAAGAGCGGGGGGCCGTAGTGTTAGTTCGTATACCCAGCTCGGATATCAAGGGGGACACACCGACTCCGCTAGGTGACATGCGAACATGAAAAAAAATCACATACTAATTGTAGATGATGAACCTGACATACGTAACCTCTTGAAGGACATACTGGAGGATGAAGGTTATGAAATTTCTGTTGCAAAAAATGCTACCGACGCTCGGAAGCTAAGAAGGCAGCGAAGACCAGATCTTGTTCTTTTAGACATATGGATGCCAGATACCGACGGGATAACCCTTCTCAAAGAGTGGTCATCAGACCAAGGAGTTCTGCCACCCGTAGTAATGATGTCAGGCCACGGAACGGTAGACACAGCACTAGAAGCGACTCGTTTGGGTGCATATGACTTCGTAGAAAAGCCGCTATCTATAGCAAAAATAATCCTTACCGTAGAAAATGCTCTGGAAGCAGATCGTCTCAAATCTGAGAATGTGAGTTTTGAAAAAAGATCAGAAAAAATAGCGGAGCCGGTTGGTTCAAGTGAGAGCATGTCTCTGCTTCTTAAAGCAGCATTGAAGATAGCAGACCATAAGACGAGCATTTTCATAAGCGGCGCTTCGGGAACTGGCAAAGAGACCTTGGCACGTTTTATTCACCACAATAGCCTGCGCTCGCAAGGGCGCTTCGTAGAAGTCAATGTTTCCGCTATGGCGCGGGAGAACCCTGAGGAGGAGCTCTTTGGCTTTGAAAAAGGAGGAAAACTGCGATTTGGTGCTCTAGAGCTCGCTAATGGCGGTACTCTTTTCTTGAAAGATGTTGCCGACATGGACTTAGGTACTCAAGCTAGACTTGTAAAAGCACTGGAAAATCAGGAGTTCACAAGACCAGGGGGACAAAAAAATGTTCGCATAGACGTCCGTCTTATCACGAGTTCTAGACATGATCTAAAACCTTTAGTAGAGGAAGGTCGCTTTAGAGAGGATTTGTTCTACCATTTAAATGTGCTGCCACTGAAAGTTCCGTCTCTTAAGGAAAGACGCGAAGACATTGAAGAACTGCTTGACTATTTCCTGAAGTATTTTGCCTCTAGTGAAAATTTACCATTGCGAGAATTCTCTAGTGAAATCAGGCAGAAATTTAAACTTTACTCCTGGCCAGGAAACATTCGCGAATTACGAAATCTCATACAGCGCATTCTAATTTTAGGGAGCCATAACAATGTAGAGTTAAAAGAGATTGCGCCCATAGTCAACGCTCAAGCCTATAGCCGAAAAAATCCGCTCGACATGGGTTTCAACTTGCCGTTGCGCGAAGCCAGAGAACAGTTCGAAAAAGCCTATATTGAACATCAAATGCAAATATTTAATGGGAGCGTAAGTAGGGTGTCTGCACAAATTGGAATTGAAAGAACTCATCTATACAGAAAGCTCAGAAGTCTAGGCATAGATGCGAAACAGCTAAAAGACAACTACTAAGAAATTGTGAAAATTATTATATTAGGAGCGGGACAAGTAGGTGCATCATTGGCAGCTAATTTATGCAGTGAGCCGAACGATATTACTGTGGTAGATTTAAATCCCAGCACATTGCATCATTTGCAAGATAGGTATGACCTTAGGACAGTGGTGGGGCATGCAGCTCACCCTGATGTGCTCTTGAAAGCTGGAGCGCAAGATGCTGATATGATAATTGCCATTACAAATAGTGATGAAATAAATATGGTGGCATGCCAAGTCGCCTATACACTTTTTCAAACCCCGACAAAAATTGCACGCATCAGAGAAAACCAATACCAGAAGAGGAAGCAGCTATTTGATGCTGAATCTTTTCCTATCGATGTCATTATTAGTCCGGAGCAAGAAGTCACAGACTATATTAAGAACCTCATAGAATTTCCAGGATCTATTCAAGTAGTGGATTTTGCTAACGGAAAAGTCCAGCTTGTCGCAGCAAGGGCCTTTTATGGAGGACCACTAGTCGGACATAGACTAGCCGAGCTCCCGGAACAATTAAATGATGTCGAAACAAGGGTCACAGCTATATTTAGGCGGAATGATGTCATTATCCCTACGGGAGAGACCGTAATTGAGGCAGGAGACGATGTCTTTTTTATAGCAGCACAAAAAAATATTCGGGCTGTGATGAGCGAATTCAGAAAAATTGATGGCCCTAATAGAAATGTCATTATTGCGGGTGGTGGAAATATAGGTCTTAGGCTCGCTAAAGCTCTTGAAGATACATGTAATATAAAAATTATAGAGAATAATTCTGTGCGAGCGCACAAGATCTCTGAAAGTTTCAAGCGCGCTTTTGTATTACTTGGTGACGCTGCGGACGAAGATCTCCTCAGAGAAGAAAACATCGAGAACACAGATGTTTTCTGCGCCCTCACTAATGCAGATGAAGCGAATATTATTTCTTCAATGCTAGCCAAGAGACTAGGTGCTAAAACAGTAATGGCTTTAATTAACCGAGCCGCATATGTAGACCTCGTTCAACGTGACATAATAGATATTGCAATATCTCCACAACAAGCCACTATTGGAAGCTTATTGGCGCACGTAAGACGCGGCGATGTGGTAAAAGTGCATTCCCTTCGGGGAGGTGCTGCGGAGGCAATGGAGGCAATCGCACATGGAAATGCGAGACAAAGTAAAGTGGTCGGTCGAAAAATAGATGACCTAAAACTACCCCCCGGCGTTGTCATTGGCGCCATAGTTCGAAAAGAAGACGTGATCGTCGTTCATCATGACACACTGATTGTAGAGGATGACCATGTAATTCTTGTCGTCACGGACAAACGGCATGTAAGTGACGTCGAAAAACTATTTCAAGTTAACCTTACTTCAAGCTAAGTATTTCAAAATGTGCTTTAAAGTTATTCAGAAAATTCTCGGATTATTGTTAGCGCTTTTTAGTTTAACGCTTATTCCACCGCTGGTTATGTCCATTACTATGGCCGATGGGATTGAATATGCGTTCATTAGCGCTATTTTCGTTACACTATTCCTCGGACTCTTTTTATGGCTCCCAGTGAGAAAATTTAAAGGAGAACTTAAGCTCAGAGACGGGTTCCTTGTAGTTGTTTTGTTCTGGCTAGTGCTGAGCTTTAGTGGTGCGATCCCCTTCATAGTTGTGGACGACCCAAAAATGACCGTAATAGATGCGATTTTCGAGTCAATGTCGGGTTTAACAACTACAGGGGCGACAGTCCTGACTGGCTTAGAAGAGCTCCCTGTATCGCTGCTTTTTTATCGACAGTTGCTGCAATGGTTAGGAGGTATGGGTATCATTGTTCTGGCCGTTGCGGTTTTACCTATGCTGGGTATAGGGGGAATGCAACTTTATCGTGCTGAGACTCCAGGCCCAATGAAAGATGCGAAGCTAACTCCGAGAATTACTGAAACCGCAAAAATGTTGTGGTATATATATCTGGCTCTAACTATATTTTGCACAATAGGGTTTTACGTCTCAGGTATGTCATTTTTTGATGCCATTTGCCATAGCTTTTCAACTGTGGCAATTGGAGGATTTTCTACTCATGATCAAAGTATTGGCTACTTTAATAGTTGGCAGATTGAAGCGGTCGCAATAGTATTTATGTTTCTCGCTGGTGTTAATTTTTCACTGCATTTTTTAGCCTGGCGTAGTAAAAGTTTAAAACACTACTTTGAAGATTCTGAATTTTTAATGTATCTAGCACTGCTCTTATCTGTCTTCCTAATATGTTTTCTAGGACTCATGCTAAACAATGTATTATCTGGAGAGATTGTAACCACATTAAGAGCTAGCCTTTTCCAAGCCATTTCTATGGGAACTACGGCTGGCTTCAGTACAGAGGATTTTCAGGTATGGCCTGCCTTCCTCCCGGTCATCCTTATTTTATTAAGCTTTGCTGGGGGATGCGCTGGATCAACTGGTGGTGGAATTAAAGTCGTTCGATGCTTGCTCCTCTATAAGCAAGGTGTGCGTGAAATACGTCGATTAATTCACCCAAATGCTATTTTAAATATCACGATGGGAAATAAGGCAGTAAGTAATCGGGTCATCGAAGCGGTCTGGGGATTTTTTGCAGCTTATGTCGCAGTGTTTTTACTCTTAATGCTGGCATTAATGGTAACCGGGCTAGATCAAATCACCGCATTTTCAGCAGTTGCAGCATGTCTCAATAACCTTGGACCTGGTCTCGGTGCAGTTAGCGAGCACTACGGGAACATCTCTGCCACAGCCAAGTCTTTATTGTGTCTTGCAATGTTGCTAGGCCGACTCGAAATCTTTACGTTGCTTGTAATATTAACCCCGTCTTTTTGGAAAACATGAGCTAATACTGGGCGATTGATTCGATAAAAAACAAACAGTACATCATTTTATGTATTTAAGCTTAAGGATCCTGTAAGGTCACTTATCTGCTCGAGCCCGTGTCTGTCTAAGTAGGATGAAACTCCCTCATTTATTTTTTCACAAACGAGCGGATCGTAAAATAATCCTGTTCCCAACCCCACACATGCCGCGCCGGCTATTAGAAATTCAATAACATCAATCGCCGAACTTACCCCTCCTTGGCCAATTATTGGAACATCGTGCTTTTTAGAAACCTCATATACCTCGTGGACTTTAAGCAACGCAAGCGGCTTAATAGCCGGTCCGGAAAGTCCTGCTCGGTTATTAGCAATTACGGGTTTTCTTTTTTCGGCATCAATCGCCATCCCCATTACAGTGTTAATAACAGCCAAGCCATCGCTACCAGCTTCAATACACATCCTAGCGTTTTCAGCTATATTCGTTTGATTAGGGGATAACTTGGTAATTATCGGTTTAGAAGATTCTCGGCGGCAAGCGGCCACGACTCTTGCAGACATATCTGGATCGTTACCAAATGCGACACCGCCCTCTTTGACATTAGGACAGGAGATATTTATCTCTAGAGCACTCACCGGAGACTGATCAAAGATTCTCGCTACCGCAGCGTACTCTTCAATAGTAGATCCACAGACATTAGCAATAAAGTGTGTCTCGTTGAAGTCTAAAAGAGGAAGTATTTTATCTACTACTGCTCTAGCACCAGGGTTTTGTAGACCGATTGCATTTAGCATTCCTCCCGGAGTCTCAAAAATTCTTTGAGCTTTATTACCTAATCGAGGTTCCAAGGTTGTCCCTTTCAAACACACAGCACCCGCATCCCCGTTAGAAAATCCTTCAACACGTGTATACTCTTCTCCGAAGCCAACACAGCCGGATAGCAACACTAGCGGGTTTACGAAATGGAGGCCGCAAAATTCGATTGTCAATCTAGCGTCACGTTTAATTTTTTGCACTTTTTGCACCTCTGACCCTCTAACTTGGAAGCATTATAACTTGTTTGAGATAGTTCTCTACGAACCAGAAATCCCACCTAATACAGGGAATATAATCCGTTTATGCGCAAATACTGGTTGTCGCCTTCATCTCATCCGACCATTAGGCTTTAGACTCGACAATACGAGGCTAAAAAGAGCAGGACTTGATTATCAAGAGTATGCTGACATCTTAGTCCATGACTCTTTCGAAAAATTCATTACACTCCGAGATATTTCTCAAGTATTTGCTTTTTCTACACAAGGAAGAGTTGTTGCCCATAACACCTCATTCACTGCCGAAAGTATTTTATTATTTGGACCAGAAACTAGAGGATTACCCGAGAATATACTAGACAAGGTTCTAAGCCATAACATCTTAAGATTGCCTATGGCTCCGGAGAGTCGAAGCTTGAACTTATCTAATGCAGTCGCTATAGCTGTTTACGAGGCATGGAGACAAAATGCCTTCCTAGGCTCCAAGGGATAGCTATATTTTTTTCTCCTAAGCTCAAATCCCCTCGGCGAAGGGAGCTCTCGACAAAAGGGTTTCTAACGCCGCATGAGCAGACTTCGCACCAGAAATTATGGCCCAGATTTCTGAAGATATAGGCATTGAAATATCCAGTCGCTCTGACATTTCTGAGACAGCTTTCGCACTAGCAACTCCCTCGACCAGAGCACCAACCTCAGACTCAGCCGAATTGGCGGTACCCAATCGGGCTAATGCAAGACCGAATCTTCTATTTCGAGACTGATCATCAGTACAAGTGAGCACCAAATCTCCCATACCAGAGAGCCCCATAAAAGTATTTCGACTCGCACCTAATGCTTCCCCAAGACGAGCAATCTCGCCAAGTCCTCGCGTCATTAGTGCGGCACGTGCATTACTGCCTAAACTCAAACCATCAGAAATTCCAGCAGCTATAGCTATGACATTTTTCAAAGCTCCCCCGAGCTCAACACCTACGACGTCATAGGTAAGGTAGGGCCGGAAATGTGTGCTATGCATCATACGCACTAGCGATTCTCTTAGGGCACGATTAGATGATGCGACAGAAATCGCAGCAGGACAACAATTGATTACCTCGCTAGCAAAATTAGGTCCCGAAATTTGGGAAAAAGGCACTTCTGCCCCGAATTCTTCAATAACTATTTGGTGAGCTAACGCGCTAGTACCAAGCTCTAGTCCTTTACTCGCGCACACTATACTTTCTGCAGCAATTCCGCTGCAACGGAATTGCTGCAACGCTTGACGAAATTTCTGAAAAGGAACAACAAAAACAACGCAATCAAGTGCAGGGGCTAAATTCAGATCTATACAGGCAGAAATACCTTCATGAAGAAGGACATCAGGCGAAAATATGGGATGACATCTGTGCTTTTGGATATGTTCGAGAACGACCTGTTTTCGATCCCAGATTAGGGTTCTATTGCCCGCCCGAGCAAACACTGACGCTAAAGCTGTACCCCAGGCTCCTGCACCAATAACCATAACCGTACACTGTTTCATTTCTATTGCGCTAATCCCTTTTTAAAAAAAAGAATATGAGCCTATTCTGAAGGCTTAACTAATGGATAATTCGCCGACTTCCAAGCAACAACGCCCCCTTTAAGAACAAAGCTTTGCTCGAAACCAATTTTTTTCAGCTCCCGCACTGCCCTACTGCTTATAGATCCAGACGAGCAGCAAACTATTAGAGGCTTATTTTTATGCTTTTTTAGACGTTCGGAAAACACACTGAAATCTTTACGAGGAATATTTATAGCCTTAGCGATATGTCCACTTATGAACTCTTTTTCTTCTCTGACATCTACAACCACAGCTTTTTCTCGATTAACCGCCGTAACAGCCTCAGATGCGCTCAGACCGCTAGCCTGATTCAAAAAACTAGACAGTAACAGGCTACATGAGACGCAAAAAGCTGTCACAAGAAACCAATGATTTATTACAAATTCTGAAAGTTGTTCCATAAAAAATATAAAAGCCTCTAGCATAGCGACATCTCAGTTTAGGCAAACTATTCCGAACGTGCTATTACAATTTGTTATACTAAGCATTAATTATAACATTATAAAACACTACCAGGCGGACTATGGGAAATCATGTGCAACCTATCCTATTACTTATTCTAGATGGTTGGGGATATAGCGAAAAAAAAGAATACAACGCGATCGATAACGCTAAAACTCCTAACTGGGATCGGATGTGGAGAAATGAAACTCACACGTTACTAAGCTGCTCAGGCCGCGATGTAGGTTTACCTGATCGCCAAATGGGCAACTCTGAAGTAGGCCATATGCATATGGGCGCTGGTCGCTTGATTGACCAAGATCTATCAAAAATAAACAAGCAGATCGAAAATGGAGATTTTTATGAGAATACGGCCCTCAAAAAAGCAGCCGGCATTGCCGCTGAAACGAAACAGAACCTCCATATTATAGGAATGCTTTCTCCGGGCGGAGTTCATAGCCATGAAGACCACATCGTTGCCCTGGTTGACTTATGCAGTCAAAATAAAGTGGAAAATATTCTACTGCATTTGATTTTAGATGGCCGCGATACTCCTCCCAAAAGCGCTCTACACTCTATACAAAAGCTCAATGATTTTCTCTCCCTGCATCCTAATGCGAAAATTAGCTCAGTGTCAGGTCGATACTTCTCAATGGATAGAAATAATAACTGGGACAGGTCGAAACTCGCTTTTGACTTGATAACACGAGGAGTCGGTAAATTTAGCGCCCGTACCGCGAATGAAGCGATATTATCGGCATATGACAGAAATGAAACCGACGAATTTATCAGCCCTACTGCCATAGTCAATGATACGAAAATCGACCAAGTGAACCCCAACGATGTTGTTGTCTTTGCAAACTTTCGCTCTGATCGTGCAAGACAGCTAACAGAACCTATGAGTCAGAAAAAGTTCGAACAATTTCCACGACCGACTGGGTTCCCTTTAAAGAACATTTTCACAATGACTCAATACAAGAAAGATTTTCAAGTCACAGTGGCTTATCCACCAACTGAAATTAAAAATTCCTTTGGTGAAGTTATCTCGAATGTTGGACTTAAACAGCTGCGAATAGCGGAAACCGAAAAATATGCCCACGTTACATTTTTCTTTAATGGAGGAAAGGAAGAACCACTAGAAGGAGAAGAAAGAAAATTAATCCCATCTCCTAATGTGACAACTTACGATTTAAAACCAGAAATGAGCGCGCTTGAAGTCACAAATACTCTCGAAGCAGCCGTAGCAAGTAAAAAATATGATGTAGTGATTTGTAACTTAGCAAATGCTGATATGGTTGGGCACACTGGTGATTTTGCTGCCACAGTCGCAGCTATTGAGACTCTAGACAGCTGTTTAGCGAGGATATCATTAGCATGTAAGAATTACGGCATGGAAATACTTATCACAGCAGACCACGGCAATGCTGAACAGATGTCAGACCAGAAAGAGGGTGCTGGGTCTGAACCGCATACAGCCCACACTAACAACGCAGTCCCTCTAGTCTATATTGGAAGAAAGGCAGGTGCTATAGATGGCGCCAGCCTCGTTGATATAGCGCCGACACTATTATCGCTAATGGGTCTGGCGGCACCTGAAGAAATGCAAGGCAAGCCATTTATTCGGTTATCGGACGATCACTGAGACAAGCTCACTCCTTTCGTCCAAAAATAGCATACATAAGGCTCGCAAAACCTGCACTTCCTAATATTAGAGTTTCTCTCGGTATAGAACTCGACAAAGGGAAACTGGAGGTATGTAGCCCATAAAGTACCGCAGCCGATATCATGAAACCTACTCCAATGATCACTAATGTGATAGTTCTCCGCAGAACCTTAATCTCTTTTCGGATATTGATTAACTGCGGATCACTAGTTTTTATGCGCATTCTTCCTGTTCGCATCTGGTCTAATAAATCGAGCATGGCCAGTGGTAGTGCAGGCAACTGAGCCGCCCAACGCGGGGTATTTTCTTTCATCCCTCGATTAATACTTTCAAAACCTACTCTCTCTTTCATGAATAACTCTAACGAGGGCTTCGCAGTTGCCCAGAGATCTAACTCAGGATAAAGCTCCCTCCCCATACCCTCTATATTCATAAGTGTCTTTTGCAATAATAGAAGTTGTGGGAGAACTTCCATCTCAAAGCGTTGTGCCGTCTGAAATAAGCGCAGCAACAGGTCTCCGACTGATACGTCTTTGAGCGGCCGATCAAAGATAGGCTCGCAAACAGCGCGAATAGCAAACTCAAATTCTTCCACTCTGGTAGTATCTGGGACCCAGCCAGATTCGACATGCAGCTGAGCAACACGTCGGTAGTCTTTGCTCAAAAACGCCGAAAAATTCTCTGCTAGGTAACGTTGATCAAAATCGCTTAAAGCTCCCATAATCCCAAAGTCGACTAGCGCATAACGCCAGTCACCATCCGCATCTTTAGGCATCACAAATAAATTCCCAGGATGTACGTCAGCATGGAAAAAGTTATCTCGAAACACCTGGCTAAAAAAAATCTCGATCCCTTGCTCAGCTAGTGTTTTCAGATCCGCTCCTGCTGCTAATAAGTCGTCTCGATGCATTACGTTCAAACCATGTACACGCTCAATGACGAGAATATTAGACCTGGTTAAATCCCAATAGACCTTCGGGACATAAAGTATTTTCGACTCTTCATGATTCCGTCTAATTTGCGCCGCATTGGAGGCCTCGCGCATCATATCTAATTCATCAAGTATCGTCTTCTCAAACTCGGATACCACTAAACTCAACTTTAAGCGCTTACCGCTCGCCCAGTACTTCTCAGCTGCACCTGCGAGCTTATGCATTAATGCGATATCTTGTTCTATAGCTTTCTTTAGGTTCGGGCGAACAATTTTAACTACCACATCCGAACCATCAAGCAATTTGGCCGAATGAACTTGAGCAATTGAGGCTGATGCTAAAGGCTTTACATCAAACTCCAGAAATGCCTGATCCACGGATTGACTATATGCTTTCTCGATTATTTTGACGGCCATTTCCCCAGGAAATGGGGGCACATGGTCTTGGAGTTTTTGGAGCTCTTCAGCTATATCATCACTAAGAAGATCTCGTCTGGTCGAAAGAATTTGACCGAATTTTATAAAAATTGGACCCAATTCTTCAAATACGAGTCGAATGCGTTTTGCCCGATTATTTTTTTGTTTCCCTAACCAATTCCAAGGAAATAAGTACCTAACAATATGAAACGGTCTAAGAACTGACATTGAGAAAATAATGTCATCAAAGCCATGTCGTATTAAGACACGCTGTATAACTAAGACCCTGTAGATGTCTCGCAACTTCATATGGCTCTTCATCCCGTTTTTTCTATGGTCTTCATTTGATGTTCAACTGATTCGAGTCTTTTTGATAATGAAGACATTTGATCAACGAAATTTTTGAAATCTCCACTCGAAGGCACTAGTCCTTTTTCATACTGTATATAATCTATTAAATCAAATTTAGCTTTACCAACAGTAGCTAAAAGCTTATTTCGAATTATCCCTAGATTATAAAAAACCACATGCGCCGAGGCATCGCCAACTATTTTTGACAATAATTCTTCCCCATCAAAATCAATTTTTTCAATCAAATTTTCAACCTGCTTAGCCACTCCGAGATCTCCCGAAATTTGTACTGATCCAGCGGCTAAGGGCTGTCTACGAAACTTGCTTTCAAAGAAAGTTAGATAATTTAAAGCGGTACCAGAAACAGTAACATCTGGATCTGAAGCTTGTCCATGTTTGATAGAAAATTGATTATTATCAATCGCGATATGAAACTTAAGGTCAATTTGGGTCAGAACAACTTGGACTACCCGTCCGTTCAGCTCTAATATTTCAATATTCTCCCCGCGGTCGAGACCAAGAATTTTATTAATGTGAGCAGACAAGCTATTTGTGAACAATTCATAGTCACTCGTATTATTAAGTCTGTTAGAGAACATCCTACTTACTAAGAGCTTCTCGCCACATGCACTGCCACAGCGCCACCTAACAAGTTATAGCATCTCACATCTTTAAGTCCAGTGTCTTCAATCATGTACGAGAGTTCTGTTTGGCCTGGGTGAAGATCTATCGACTCGCCGAGATAACGATAACTCTCGCTATCATTCGCTATAAGGGCACCAAGTTTAGGAAGAATTTTTAAAGTATAAAATTTATGAACAACAGATAATAAAGGCGCTTTAACCTTTGAGAATTCTAAAATAACGACGGCGCCTCCAGGTGCTAAAACTCTACATATTTCGTTTAGCGCGTTAAGTTTGTCAGTAACATTACGGAGGCCAAACCCTATCACTACCCGATCAAAAGTACCATCTTGATATGGCAAAGACTCTGCACTTGCTTGGGCATAGCTAATTTTTTTTACAGCCGCATTATCGAGAGATTTGTCTCTCCCAAGTGAAAGCATACTTAAATTAATATCGTTACAGACCACACTAACATCGTCTTTTCGAAGACCATTTATAATTCTGGCCAGATCTCCAGTCCCAGACGCAAGGTCTAGTACCTTATGTCCTGGCTGAACATCCAAAATTTTTATCGCATAATCCTTCCACCACCTATGCAAACCAAAAGACATGAGATCATTCATTAGGTCATATTTCAGCGCTACAGAATCAAACACTCCGCGAACTTTTCTTGTTTTTTCGCTATGAGACACTGTCTCATAGCCAAAGGCACTTGATTCATCAGATGAATTTCCCTGACACATGTTAGGAGTCTTCATTCTGACTAACTCTGACATGACCTGCCAATTGAAGCGCTTCTATATAATTGTCCCAATACTCTTTTTTCTGGACGCCCATTTCATACAAGTAATCCCATGTATACAATCCGGTATCATGTCCATCACCAAAAACAAGCCTCACTGCATAATTTCCAATAAGCTCGACATCCTCTATAGTCGCGTCTTCCTTCCCGACTTGTAGCACCGCTTGACCAGGACTATGGCCCTTTACATCTGCAGAAGGAGAGTAGACACGAAGAAATTCAGCTGAAAAATCGAAGACTTCCTCTGTATCGAAAGTTACTATTAATCTTCGAGATTTTTTACGTAGCTCAATATTCTTAGGGTAATGCTTTTCCATGAGCTTATAGGATATATTTGGCTAGATCTGAGTCGCCAATCAAATGTCCAATATGCGTATCAACATAACTCGCATCTACTTGAACGCTTTGGCCTTTCATCTCTGAGGCTGTGTAAGACAAAGCCTCAAGCATTTTTTCCATCACAGTATGTAACCTCCTGGCCCCAATATTTTCACTCTTCTCATTTATCGCAAAAGCACATTCTGCGACTCTCCTTATCCCATCTTCCGAAAAATCAATATCGACACCCTCTGTCGCCAAGAGGGCTTTATACTGCAACGTTAATGAAGCATTCGGCTCAGTTAATATTTTCACGAAATCTTCAACTTCAAGAGATTTTAGCTCCACGCGATTTGGTAATCTACCTTGTAATTCAGGAATGAGATCAGAAGGTTTTGAAAAATGAAAAGCACCTGAAGCAATGAACAGAATATGATCGGTTTTAATAAGACCGTACTTTGTGGAGACAGTACACCCCTCTACCAACGGGAGCAAATCTCTCTGCACCCCTTCCCGAGAAACATCAGGCCCAGAGCTATCACCGCGCTTGGCGATTTTATCGATTTCATCTAAAAAGACGATTCCATTTTGCTCAATGTTCTCTATTGCTTGTGCTTTTATCTCGTCTTCATCAACTAACTTGGCGGCTTCTTCATCTAGTAGCATTTTTCGGGCTACCCTGACCGTAACCTTTCTGCTCTTACTTTTCTCTGAATTAAGACTCTGAAACATATTTTGAAGCTGACCCGTCATTTCCTCCATCCCGGGCGGTGTCATAATTTCCAGCCCAATATTCGGAGAATTAACTTTAATGTCAATTTCTCTATCCTCTAAGGTGTTTTCTCTAAACATCTTCCTAAATTTTTGTCTTGTGTCAGATTGGCTATCGCTATCGTCAACTCCAGATTTAGGGAGTAGTGCATCCAGGATACGTTCTTCGGCTGCGTCAGCTGCCCTCCTCTGAACTGCCTTAACAGCAGTAGCTCTGGCTAGCTTAATAGAAATTTCCGTTAAGTCCCTTATTATAGATTCTACATCTCTGCCAACATAGCCCACTTCTGTGAACTTTGTAGCTTCTATCTTGACAAAAGGAGCCTTAACAAGCCTAGCTAGTCGTCTAGCGATTTCAGTCTTACCTACCCCTGTAGGGCCAATCATCAAAATATTCTTAGGCGTGATTTCTTCCCGTAATGATTCTTCAACCTTAAGCCTACGCCATCGGTTTCTTAACGCAATAGCGACTGCACGCTTCGCGTCGTCCTGGCCAACAATATGTTGATCTAGATGTTGAACTATTTCTTGCGGGGAAAGATCATTTTCTTGTTTCAATGTTGTTACCTAAGAGTCAATTTTTTCTAGTGTGAGATTATTATTTGTATAGACGCATATCTGACCAGCAATAGTGAGCGCCTTCTGTACAATTTTCTCAGGATCAAGATCTGTTTCGTCAAGCAAAGCTACTGCAGCTGCACGAGCGTAAGAGCCCCCAGAACCGATGGCAAGAATGTCATTCTCAGGCTCAATCACATCACCGGTCCCTGAGATAATTAGCGAGTATTCCGCATCTGCTACAATAAGCATTGCTTCTAACCTTCGTAACATTCTATCTGTTCGCCAATCTTTTGCTANNGGCTCTAAAACATCCCCTGTGCCAGAAATAATATAGCTATTTTCTTTGTCTCCTATTGCCATTAAAGCTTCAAGTCTTCTAAGGTATTTATCTGTTCGCCAATCTTTTGCTAATTCTACTGCTGCTCTCAGAAGATTACCTCTGTGTGCTTCCAGCTTACCTTCAAAACGTTCAAATAGCGTAAAGGCATCAGCCGTGCCGCCAGCGAAACCAGCCAAGACTTTACCTTCGTATAGTCGTCGTACTTTCCGCGCATTACCCTTTAAAATAGTTTCGCCCATGGATACCTGCCCATCGCCACCTATGACAACAGTTTTACCCTTTCGCACACTTATAATAGTGGTTCCGTGAAACACGATTCGTATTCCTCTTTTATATTAGAGCAAAGGATTGTACACCAATAGATGGATCGTCACGCCTTAATATACTACTTGTTATCTCGCCGTGCCCGCGGATGGGCTTGGTCATAAACTTTAGCCAAATGCTGGAAATCAAGATGTGTGTAAATCTGTGTAGTAGAAATATTTACATGCCCTAGAAGCTCCTGCACCGCCCTTAAGTCACCGGAGGATTCAAGCATGTGGCTGGCAAAACTATGTCTTAACATGTGAGGGTGAAGGCTCTCATCGAAGCCATATTTTCTGGCCCACAACCTCAATCTCAGCTGTACGCTACGATTGCTCATCTTACATCCATTCCGCGTCAAGAAAAAAGCCTCTACTACTTCACGTCCTAGGAATTGAGGGCGAACATTCAGCCATTTTTCTAGTGCTCTCTGAGCACAGACTCCCACTGGCAGCACGCGTTCTTTATTCCCTTTACCGAGCACGCGAACTTCCCTACTTCTAAGATCAACTCCACCCAGTGTTAATGATGTTAACTCTGACACTCTTAATCCACTAGAGTAAAGTAACTCCCACATAGCAAGATCTCTTATATCCAAAAGAGTCACGGGTTTTTGCTCTAGAAGACTTATGGCTTGGTCAACATCTAGCGTACGAGGCAAGCGTCTAGAAGTTTTAGGGACATTAATTCTTAAGGCTGGATTATGAAGCATCTCTCCTCGATGGACTAAAAAATCAAACCATGCTCTCAAGGCCGACAAACTTCTCATTATCGAACGCGCACTGGCGTGATCTCGACGGCAAAAGGCGACATATCCCTGAATACAAGTCACATCAATTGGCTGCAAGGACGAAATTTTCCGCTCTCTAAGGTAGGTAGTGAATTTTTTGATATCTCGACGGTACGCAAGAACTGTATTAGCAGATTTATTCAAAAGGGAGTCAAAGAAAAGCTCCCCGGCATCATCTAGCGTATCAACTTTAATTCGCCCCAATTTGAAAATCCCTCAGCTGTAACTCATATGAGTGTTAACTATTTCCCTGAATAACTCCACAAATCTGCTTAAAAAATCAGTTCTCATTCCCGAGAAATACTTTTGGGAATTGCTCGAACAGATAATGAAAGCCCCATTCCATTCCTTTTCGCTCATTGGCAGCATTACTGCTGAGTCATTCGGTTCATAGTCAGGGAACGTACTTAAAAATCGTGCGTCACCTACTGACCCACATTTTATCTCCCCTTTCAAAATAAATTCTTCCAAAGACAAATACAGGGGACTTTCTCTAGCAAAGAAGCCCTCTAGATTTTTTTCTCCAGAAAACAGAGCTACTTGGACCTTACTAGCATCAAACTCTTGCTCGAAATACTGCTCCACTACCTCAATTTTTTTTTCTACTTCTTTCTCTCTTAATAACATTAGTGTGATGGCGTGAACTTTCTCCCCAACAAGTTCATTATCTCTCGCATTAGTGAAAACTTCATCTAACTGGTCATGCAAGGAGCTATTTTGTTTTCTCAAATTCAAGAGCTGGCGCTCTACCAAGGAAACAGCTTCACCTCGAACATGCGGTATCATCAAAGAAGATAACACAGACTCATTCTTATTAAAAAAAGTCGGGTTATCTATCAGATATTTAGATACAGTTTCATCTGTTACTAGCGTCTGGTTCTTTTTGGTGTCTTTCATTTCCATTTTTTATAACTCTATAAAACCGTCAAACACTCTCACTGCAGGGCCAGTCATGAAAATACTATCTATTGGATTATCTGACCAATCAATAGAGACAATGCCACCGGGCAGGCTAACTTCTACCCTCGGACTCAATAATCCCAGACGTCTTCCAATAGCTACCGCAGCACAAGCCCCTGTTCCACAAGCAGGCGTCTCGCCTACTCCTCGCTCAAACACGCGAAGTCGCACATGATTCGTATCGCATATCTCCATAAAGCCCACATTGACCCCCTCCGGAAACAGACCAGCCCCCTGTAAAGCAGACCCAACTTGCTGAACTAATGCATCGGATACTGAATCCACTAGAATCACCGCATGTGGGTTTCCAATCGATACAGCGCTAAATTCGGTCGAAACGTCACTAACTTCAGCTTTATAAAAATCACTATAACTCGACGCTATATAGGGGATTTCCCTGGGCTCAAAAACAGGCGTCCCCATTTCGACTCTTACGTTGCCTCCATCTAGAGATCGACCACTTAAAAATTTTCCGGCAACCTCTAAAACAACTGTTTCTCTTAAGGGATTTTGCATCTCAAGGTATCTAACAACACACCGGAAACCATTCCCACACTGCTCGGCTTCAGAACCATCTGCATTTATAATACGATATCTCGCAGTCGCCCTCTTGTCATCAGAGCGACTGAGTAAGAGTATTTGATCGCACCCTACACCTAATCTCCTATCGGCCAAAAGCAAGAAGGTGTCTTGAGTTAGATCATAGATTTTCTCTCTTTCATCAATAATTGCAAAGTCGTTTCCCAGACCATGCATTTTAGTGAAGGGAATTCGCATAATAGAACTACCTACTTGGCTCCGGTCGCAACTCGGACTCCGAGTCGGAATTAAAGAGATGAATAGTTGATGTTGGAAACGCGCATTCAGCGCCCTCTGATGCCACGATCTCAAGCACCTTCAACATTACATCCTGTTTGATTTCATGGAACCGTACCCATTCTGTAGTTTTCGTGTACGTATAAATAAAAAAGTCCAAAGACGAGCTCGACATTTTATTAAAATTCACAATCATCGTATGTGAGGAGTCTATTTCATTATGCCCCCTTAACATCTCTTTGACCCTGACAACTATGTTCTCCATTTTCAGTGAATCATCGTAACGAATGCCTACGGTTTCATAAATTCTTCTATTCGTCATTCTGGATGGATTCTCAATGACGATCTGATTAAATAGAGAGTTAGGAATAAATAACGGTCGCTTATCAAATGACCGAATAGTTGTTAGTCGCCAACCGATCGCCTCTACAGTCCCTTCTATTTCCCTGTCAGGAGAGCGCACCCAATCACCAACACTAAAAGGCCGATCGAGATAGATCATCAAACCGCCAAAAAAGTTAGCGAGCAGATCCTTAGCGGCAAAACCGACAGCAACTCCACCGACTCCTCCAAAAGCAAGAACACCAGATACGCTATAACCTAGCGTCTGCATAGTTACGAGTGAAGCAGTAATAATGACTGAGAGCCTCAGAAGTTTAGACACAGCATATGTCGTGGTTTTATCGAATCTTTTCTCAGAGATAGAGCGTCGACCTATATAAGATTTTTCAGCGGAAGCTATAAACCTCACGACAAACCAAGCGAAAGCAAAGATGACACCGACATCTCTTAAACTATCTACCGCGGTAAAAATAGCTGCCGCTCTTTCTTCCTGAGATATAGCTATTGCGTATGAGATTCCTGTCAGCCAAATCAGCAGTCTCAATGGCTTCCGAAGAGCAATAATTAAAGCGTCATCCCAATAATTCTCTGTTTTCTCCAGCTCAGCATGCAGTCGATTGCATAATCTGAGCTGAAAGAGGTCTAAAGACAACGCTGCTAGAATTACAATAAAAATCTGGACAATCCACGATTCCGCCGTAAGAAAGTCAAAAACCTGCTCAATCATTATGCTTCCCTTCAGTTTTTCCTTAGTTGCTAATTAAGTACTCAATCGAGTTTCAAAAATATTTGGCTATCTTAAGGTACAGACAAGATATACTCAATTCACATCACGAATGAGCGTAATGGGCTAATTTGAGCGCGCCAATTCGGGCTCGTATAGCATGCCATTTTTCACTCGATTGCAGAACTTTTAATTCCTTATCGACGGAAACCCCTCTGAGTAGCTCCAAATTTTTCAGCTCAAAATCATCAAATACACTTGTATTCACACTCAATAAATCTTCTACTGCTGAGCGATTATTACATACTAATAGCGAATCACAGCCAGCAGAAAATGAAGCGTGGGCTCTGTCAATATATGAGTCATAGGTCGCTGCACCTGTCATACTCAAATCATCACTCATTACTAGCCCAGAGAATCCATAATCTGATTTCAGAATACTAGATATCCAGACTTTCGAATATCCTGCCGGTAGTTTATCTATTTTAGGATAAGAAACATGAGCCATCATTACTGCGGCTAATCCTGCTTTAGCGACATCGACGAAAGGAATCAAATCATTACGCTCTATTTCTTTTAGCTCTCTGAAATCTACTGGTAATTCTTTATGTGAGTCAGCAACGACGGAACCATGTCCAGGAAAATGTTTCGCTACAGACCGCATGCCAGATCGATGCATCGCATCAATATATACAAGGGCAAGCTCAGAAACGATAGCACTGTCGGCATGGAAAGCCCTGGTCCCGATCACCTCGCTTTGAGCACCATTGATATCTAGCACTGGAGCCAAGCTTAAATCCACTCCTGCTGCAAGTAATTCACTGGACATCATCCACGCACAATCTCTGGTGAGGCTTATAGCTTCGTATGAATCAAGATCGTATATCTTGCCAAGTATGCCCAACGCGGGAAGCAAGGTAAATCCATTTTTAAATCGTTGAACACGACCCCCTTCCTGATCAACCATTACTAACAGGCTCGGGCTACGCAAGTGTTTTATCTGTTTACATAAGCTATCTAACTGCCCCACTTCTAAATAGTTCCGAGCAAATAATATAACCCCTCCTACTAGCGGGTGCAGCAATAGCTCTCTATCTTCGAGGCTGAGAGAGGTGCCTTGTATATCTATAACCAAAGGTCCAAGCATATGTAACTCAATCTATTTTTAGACGCATCATTCTCTGACTATTCAATAGTTGCATTAATTTATGTTGCGAGAATAGCCCTCGGCTAATTTCTCCTGAAGCCTATCTCCTGCAACATTGATGAGAAACACAAGGCTCATCAAGGCCATCCCTGTCAAAATAACATAATGTGGCGCTGTCATTAGATAAAAAGAGCCGTCTCGAACCATTGAACCAAGGGAGGCTGTGGGCGAAGAGACTCCAATACCTAAAAAAGACAGACCAGCTTCCGAAAGAATAACACTGGCGGCCGAGTATGTGAGTTCGACTAGCATTGGACTCACAATCAGCGGCAAGATATGTAATATAATAATTTTTGGCGTGGTCGTACCCAAAAGTCGGGCAACTAAAACGTGATCTAATTGCTTAACTCTTAAAGTTTGTGCCCGAGCTAATCGGGCAAACCCTACCCAACCGACCGCAGACAATGCTAGGACAACATTATGCAAACCTCCACCCAAGATTCCAGCCAAACTGATTGCTAGCAGTATGCCAGGGAAAGAAAGAAAAATATCAATAACGCGCATCATAATCGAATCGAATTTTCCGCCAACCAAGCCTGAGAGAATACCTATTAGCGTTCCAAAAACACTTGTAACAGTGAGTACGATTATGACGACAAAAAGTGATAGTCGAGCACCCGAGACTATTCTGGGCCCAATACTTCGTCCTAAATCATCAGATCCGAAAAGACTCTCACTATTTGGAGGCATAAGAATTTTTTCTAAATCAATAGTGTTTAAAGCTGATTGATCCCATGATGAAAAGATCAAAACAACTGACCAAAGAACCATAGAAAAAACCAGGAAAAAAGTTGATTTCTTCACGAGCCTAGATCCACGCGTGGGTCTAGTACTTTATATAAAATGTCGGTCAGCATATTAATAACAATGTAGCTGACTGCTATTACTAAAACAGAAGCCTGCACCATCGGGTAGTCTCTTCTAGAAATAGACTCGATGACTAAAGATCCTAATCCTGGCCAACTGAAAACCGCTTCTGTAATAACGGCGCCACCCAATAACAGGCCAAGCTGTAGACCTAACGTTGTGACAACGGGAAGTAGAGCGTTACGAAAAACGTGTGCCAGCATAATTCTCGATTGAGTCAATCCCTTAGCTCTAATGGCAAGAATATAGGGCTCTCTGAGAACCTCAATCACGGAGGCACGAGTCATGCGCATAGTCAGGGCGGCCAAAGACAGTCCTAAAGCTGAAGCAGGCAAAACTATAGATAAAACTCCCTCTGAGGCCCCAATCGGAAGCCATTGAAGCTTAACTGCAAATACTATAATTAAGAATGGTCCAAATACGAAATTTGGAATAGACATGCTAATGAGCGCGGCAAAAACAGCTAATCGGTCCCACACTTTTTCTTGATATAAAGCGGCCACAATACCCAGAGAAATTCCCACGCTAGTCGCAATGATAAAAGCGGCGCCGGCAAGATAAAATGTCATGACTGTACTTTTAGCGATGATAGGTGCAACTGGTGCATGATAATAAAAAGAGAACCCTAGATCTCCAACTACCAGATCTGTAATAAATTGAACCCACTGGGAAGTTAAAGGAAGGTCTAAGCCCAGTTGCGTCCTTAATTGCTCGATATCTTGCAACGCCGCCTGCTCCCCCAGAATAGCTACGATAGGATCCCCTGGAATTAAGTGAATAAAGAAAAAGACTATTGTTACGACACAGATGGTTACAATAAAAGCTGTGATAACACGGGTAAAAATTAGCTCTAATTTCCCCACGCGAAGCTCTTTCTTTTTGATAACGTTAACTGAATAATGCCTAACTTGCTTGTCAGACAGTGAATCATTCTTCAATCATCACTTTTGTTCCTACCCCAACTATATTGAACAACTCAATGATGTTTCGGTTCCCCATCTGGATACAGCCCTTTGAGTTAGGCGTACCTAAAAACTCTTCATAAGGTGTCCCGTGAATATAGATGTACCGGGCCTTTGTATCCACCTTTCCCTCCAAGTTCTTGCCGGGCTCGAGTCCACTCAACCACATAATACGTGTGACTATCCAATCGCGTTCTGGGAACTTTTTAAGTACTTCCTGAGAACATACCTCTCCAGTTGGTTTCCGACCGATAAAAACTGTCCCTTCGGCAGTTCCTTGACCAATCATCTCTGCAATACAATGTAGCCCCAAAGGAGTGCATTCACTGCCTGATAGCTCTCCAGGTCCATTGCGGGCAGTCGAGACAGAATATTGGCGCTTATTATGATTAACATCGACAACGGTGAGAGTCTGCTTGCCGACAGAGATAGAGATAAAGGTTGTATCTGGTTTCATTTTCGAGATCTCTGCGTATCAATTAATGCAGCGTAGCCCCCATCAATGTTTGTAGTATAGGATTGTATATCTTTTCGCATCACTACTAAGTGATCTTCAAACCATAAAGGGACATAAGGCAACTCTTCCAGCAAAAGAAATTGAAGCTTCTTATAGAGATTGCGTCGCAAATGTAAGTCACTTTCTTTCTCAGCCATTTCTATTAGCTCATCTGCTCGGATACTCTTGTAATGGCCTCTATTTTTCCCCAAAGGAGGCACGGATTTACTGTGAAAAATCTGGCGATACATATCAGACGTTCGCAGCCCCACCCATGATAGCGAATAAGATTGGAAGTCGCCTCGAGAAATCTCTCCCATCAGCGTACCGAAGTCTAAAATTTCAATTTTCATATCCACTCCAACAGATGCTAGTTGGCTTTGTATTACGTTTGCGACACGCTGCCTAAATTTGTTCGTGGATGTTTTATAATTCAAAATAATTGGTGTTGCTGTAGGGTTTATTTCTGCAATAATTTCTCGTGATAACGTAGGGTTATACGAAAACCCCGTCAAATTTTCTGCTCCCGCCCAATGACTAGGGGGAAATAGTGCCCATGCTTTTCTTGCAGATCCTTGAAAAAGAAATTTTAAAATCGCATCTCGATTAATTGCGTGCGCTAAGGCTTGACGAAATCTTGGGTCAGAAGTGATTCCATCTCTTAAATTAAACCCTAAATAAGAGAAAGTATTACCCGCAACTCTTTTTCCATACAAATCCGAGCGCTGTAAAAGCGATGCATAAATATGGGGAGGAACATCTCCTTGCATAATATCTATCTCACCGGAGATCAATCGTAAAGATCTAGCGTTGCTATCTTTAATTGCGATGAACTCAAATATATAACCGTCTTTTCTTCGACGCAATACTAATGGCTCATTTGTCGTCCAACTTAAAACCTCGAATGGACCGGCACTTGCTGCAAAAATATTTTTTGGGGGAGGATTTTGAACGTATGCAGCTGGCAAAATACCGATCGACAAAGAATCAGGAAAAAAATGATCAGCTTCATTTAAAATAAAATCCACTGTTCGATCATCAAGTTCGATTATCTCTCTAATGTTTTTCAAACTACCTATGTGGGGAGACAGAATTTTAGGATCTAGAATAGATTTGTAAGTAGCGTGAACATCAGATGCCACTACCTTATTCCCATTGTTAAAGTATGCGCCCTCATTTATTGTAAAACGATAATGTAGTGGCGCTAATTTATCCCACTCTGCTAAATCAGGAACCACCATCTGACTCTCTTCGAACCGAACTAAAGAGCGATGTACCAAATTCTGCAGCCTCGCTGACACTGCATCAACCGAGAATCTAGGGTCAAGAGAACTCGGCGCTGTAGGGATACCAAAGCGAATTCTATTTCGCTCAGTTTCTGCATGGACTTGAAGGCATTGAACTATTAATAAAGCTAATATAAATCTAAGGTATAAATACATAGGACTTATATCCCTTTTTTAAACACACCAACGAGTTCAACATGAGCTGTCTGAGGAAACATATCAAAAACACGTGTGCTGATAAGTGTATATTTATGTCTACCGCACAATACTTTAGCATCCCTAGCAAATGTAGAGGGGCTGCAAGAAACATAGACGATATGATTAATTTTTTCAAAATCACAATTAGTCACGAAATCCAATGCACCTAGGCGCGGAGGATCTAGTAGAATTTTTTCGCAATCTGCAACGCGCGCCAATAAGAATTCGCTACATTTAAAAAGGTCCCCTCGCAAAAATTCGCAATTCAGAATCGCATTTAAATCAGCATTTGCACGCCCTTGTGCAAGTAGATCTCTGTCGGACTCAACGCCTACGACTGAACCAGCCAACTGCGCTAGAGGTAAACTGAAATTACCCATACCACAAAATAAGTCAGCAATAGTTTCGTTTTTTGATGGCGCCAAGACCTCTAAAACATGAGCCACTAACGCTGTGTTTATTTCATGGTTCGTTTGCAAGAAACCACCAGGAGACATCTCAAAATATAGTTTATTAATATAGTAGCCATGAACCACGTTTGAGCTTCCTAAAGACTCAATCGTCTTGCCAGATTTACGACAGACACTAACTTTATGTGCATTGGAAAAATCACTTAACTTTATTCGATCTGAAGCATTGAATTTGGGTTCAATAAATAGGGTTACAGTCACATTGTCTTCTGTCGAAAGCAACTCTACTTCAGATACACTGTTTTTAAAGTCTAACCCTTGAATAAGATCAGTTAAATGAGGCAATAGATCTGATAATGAAGGTTCAAGGATGTCGCATTTTAAGCAATGGACAACAGTTCTACTGCCCTTCTCACGAAAGCCCAACGTCAGTCCGTGTTCAAGAGAGGTGGAAACTGCAATTCTAGCATTCCGGCGATATCGCCATGGGAGACTAGTGACCGCCTCCAGCTCATATTCTGCAGTTAAATCTGATTGACGAGCCAATATTTCGGCCAATACATCTCGCTTATATTTTAATTGATAAGAGTCTTGAATATGCTGTAAATCGCAACCACCGCATGTCCCAAAATATTCACACTTTGGAGTAACGCGAAGATGACTTTCCCTACTTAATACACTAATAGCTTTTGCTTCATCAAAGCTACGATGCGTGCAAACAATCTCCGCCTCTACCATTTCTCCGGGCAGCGCATTAGACACAAATACGGTTTTTCCTTTTAACCGAGCCACGCCACGCCCATCGTGAGCAAAGTTTTGGATAGTTAGCGTATCGCGCTCATTGTTTTTCATAGGGAATAAAGGGGCCCACAACAGACAATCAAAATAACGCCATAGCTGACCATAGAGCCAACAGTTCAGACGCATGAGGCTGATTACTGGAGGCGAGACAGTCCCTAGTTCGTTCCATCTCAATATTAATGTCAATCTGGCCAGCCATAGATTGGTAATTAAGGTAAACGAACCAGAGTTTAAGTACGTCCACTTCATTCTTTTTTCGAATGATTTCTGTGCCGCCAGTTAGATATACTTCGAACATCTTTCTACTATTCATATCTAGTGTGTTAGGGAAACCTAGCAAACTAGCAACTTCTGAAAGAGGAGAATACGGCGCGTCTTTAGAGCCACCTAGCTGATTCATAAGATCTGTATGCATGGCAGTTGTATCTTCTTGACAGCAATTTTCCTCCATATTTACGTATCTACTCTCACTATTCCAATAATTTGGCGCAGAAACTTTATTAATAAGAGCCCTATAATGCAAAACGGGCAAGTCAAATACCGCACCGTTCCATGAAATCAGCGCCGGACCATGGGCCTCTATATATCCATAAAATTCCCGAAGCAATCTGCCTTCAGCAGAATCAATTTCAGGGAGATTTCCTTCTCCCAACGACCAGATTTTAATGCTTTCATCCACTCTATAAATCGCCGAAATAGACACTACTTTTTGAAAGTGCTGACGCAAGGAGTTACTTATACTGTTAGTCTCCTGCCGTCTTTTACTATGCATGACGGCACCAGCTTCTTTATCTCCTAAATCGCCTAGATTCCAAAATTTACGCCCTGCATCGAGATCTGGAACGGTTTTTATCTGAAAAGCAAATACATTCATTACGTTTTTTTCAAAATACGTTCCTGAAAACGTACTTACCTCCTTCAATCAAAAATAACACATGTGATATTTGCACTAGACACTTCTGGTATTGATCACATGCTACTACCGCTTATAACCTTTAAAATCGGAAATCTGACAAGATTGGTGATTACCAACACAGCTCTCTAAGGTCTACCGTTCAATAGCTTACATTTTACCAACACGCAGTAAGCAGGAACACGAGAGCGGGCTCAAAAATGGTAGCCTAATTGAATGACATGAAAATTAAGTCCGGGGTTTTCATCGCCTAAACCGGCATTTGATAAGTGCTGAAACCGATAAGCAACTTCATATGCTCCTTTCGCACCGAAACGAGCACCCGCACCAACATGAGTCCCGAAAGAAAACGGAATATCTATATCTTTATTGCCAATTCCTGTCTCAGTATGAACATGCGCGCCTGTCCCGAACTCTACGAAAGGGGCGACACTCTCTCCAAGCTTCCGCTGGTAGCGGAAAATAGGCGTTACCGAAAAATCTACGAGACTGTCCTTGCCTTCAGTGCCCTTATCGCCGTCCCAATAAGTAAGCCCAAATTCGAAATAGGTACCCAAATACCAATCTCCAGCCGCAAACCATTTTTTATCCGACTCCACACGAAATGCCCCACCAAACCGATCAGCATTCTCGTCACCTTCTATCGTCCCGAGCTCTAAAGCTACCGAGTTTGCAAAAGCAGTATTAGCTCCGGCAAACAAAAGTGTTATATAGAAAATGTTTTGAATTAATTTTGAGGCACGCATATCAGGAAATTTCATCCGGAACTCCTAGAAAAAACAGTATTTACAGTTGATGATAAAGGTAAAGGTTTAAGCCTCTGCACACAAGTCCACATTAAATTACATAGTCAGATTTAAAACGTGAGCATCCTCGCGCCCATTAAGGGCAGGGTAATACTTGAGTCTCTCACCGACTTTGGAAAAACCTATCTGAGAATACAGATCAATAGCTGCGAGATTAGACGGACGAACTTCCAAATACACACTGCTTACATTATGAGTTTTAACTATTTCCAGTAACTTGGTAATCAACAGCTTACCAAAACCCTTCCTTCGATAGCTCGCATCAACACATACATTTAAAATATGTGCTTCTCCTGCCCCGAAAGATATTATCCCATACGCTGCCAAAACCCCTCCAACATGAGCGACGTTACATAAATAGCCGGCTTTCATACAGTCCAAGAAAATTTTTTCCGACCAAGGGAAATCGTAAGAACGCACTTCTATATCAATTACTTCAAGCACATCTTCTATTCGCATAGAACGCTGAATAAGCATTTCTAGCGGCAAAGGGCTAATCATTTAGTCTCGACTTTCTCGAACCTATTTTGCAACTTACTCAACGTTTGCCAAACTTCTCGTTTTCGAACTGGATTTTCAAGTAGCTCAAGCAACGACTCTATAGAATAAAAGCTAAGATCATAATCACCTGAATTCAGAACACTTGGAGATTTTTTTTTCTCATTAGCATTGGTTATTAGGTGGTGTATTTTAAAGCCTGATAATAATAGAAAATCTGGAGTATGATATTTCAATATATCTTCAAGCGAAGCCTCCTCCTCAATTATATCTTTTGGGTTTTCACGTGCTAGTAAATCGTCTTTGAGAGAGCATCTAGATAAACCAACTGCCAGCATCATATTGTCCAAAAGAAGCGCAACACTAACTCCTGCAGCTTCATTTCCAACTTTAAGCACAACACAACAGGTCCGCTTGTTACTATGATCTGAAAAGAAATGGTGTTGAAACTTAGGAACTTCGATAATTCGCGGGCTCCAAACATCAATCCCCATTTCTGATAAATGAGCGATTCCGGAGCTTGAAGAGCTCATCGTTTCCTCCAGATACTCTCAAAGCTCGGCGTTTTCATAATCTGTCCAGATGGCCATATCCTCATGAGAACTCCACATCAGTCTCCATCAAGATGCCGCGCAGTCGAGCTCTGGTCTCCTTTAAACCATATTCTCTTCAATCTAACCCCTAACGGAGATAATGCATAACCACCAAAAAGAATTAGAAGGACACTGGCTGGCTCTAGTGAAACCAAAACAAACACCATAACAACGGCTAGTACTGCCACGAATGGAACTTTTCCACGCAAGTCAAAATCTTTAAAGCTGTAGTACATCAGGTTACTTACCATAAGCAAGGCAACGCATAAGGTAATCATCATGACTAGAAACGCAAACCCATGGAGGCTGAGAAAACTGAAACTCTGACCAACCCATACCGTAGCAGCCACTACGGCAGCAGCAGCAGGGCTAGGCAACCCTTGAAAAAAAGTACTATCAGTGTCGGAGCTTTGTGAATTAAATCGGGCTAACCTCAAGGCAGCGGCAGCGGTATAAACAAAGGCTGCTAGCCATCCGAATTTCCCTAACTGAAACAAAGACCACTCATAAATGATGATGCTTGGCGCCAAACCAAAAGACACAACATCTGCCAAGCTGTCGTATTGAGCCCCAAAGTCGCTTTGTGTATTAGTTAAGCGTGCTATACGCCCGTCTATCCCGTCTAGCACCATGGCGATGAAGACGGCAATCGCCGCTGCTTCAAAACGGTCGTTGATAGCGGCGACTATACTATAATACCCAGCAAACAAAGCTCCGGTAGTAAATAAATTCGGGAGCAGGTAAATTCCTGTGCGCTTCTTCGCGACTTCGGTCGTCCTTACTGTGTCTGGCTTTCTACCAAGTAATCGCATCGGCGTTTTCACCATACCCTTAGCTACAATCTTAACTGAAAATCATCAACGAAGTTCAGAACACGCCTCGCCAAAAAAAGACCTCAATTGGCTATCACAATACAACGATTTGCCTTAATGCGATACCAGTCCTACCCAAGTAACCCACGAATTAGACGTCATTGAAGACTCTAGTTCTTGTCTTTATCGACAAGCTTGTTGTTTCCAATCCAGGGCATCATGCTTCGAAGTTTAGAGCCAACTTCCTCTATTTGGTGCTCTTGTGATATCCGTCTCTTCGCTTTTAGAACGGATACCCCTGTCTTATTTTCTCCAATCCATTCTCTTGCAAATTCACCATTTTGAATCTCAGAAAGAATTTTTTTCATCTCCACTTTGGTTGTGTCGTTGACTATTCTAGGGCCACGCGTGAAGTCTCCATACTCGGCGGTATTTGAGATCGAGTAGCGCATATTGGCAATACCACCTTCATAAATCAAATCCACGATCAATTTAACCTCATGCAGACACTCAAAATAAGCCATTTCAGGTGCGTACCCCGCTTCCACGAGAGTCTCAAAGCCAGCTTGAATTAGTGCCGTCACGCCCCCACACAAAACGGCCTGCTCTCCAAATAAATCCGTTTCAGTTTCTTCTTGGAAACTGGTTTCTATTACACCTGCACGCGCACCACCATTAGCCGATGCATACGAAAGCGCAATATTTTTTGCACCACCTGAGGCATCCTGATGTATAGCGATCAAACTCGGAACTCCCCCTCCTTCAACATAGGTTGAACGGACGAGATGACCCGGTCCTTTTGGAGCTATCATAATGACATCTAAATCAACGCGTGGAGCTATTTGCCCAAAGTGAATATTGAACCCATGAGCAAATGCTAAAGTAGCGCCAAGCTTTATGTTCGGCTCAATATCAGTCGCATACAAATCTGACTGTGTTTCATCTGGAGCTAAAATCATTACCACATCAGCATTTTTCGTGGCTTGGGCGATAGACGAAACTGATAAACCTGACTCAGTCGCTTTGTCCCAAGACGAAGAACCCTTTCTCAACCCGACCGTGACAGACACTCCTGAATCTTTGAGATTGTTAGCATGAGCGTGTCCCTGGGAACCATAGCCAATTATAGCAACCTTCTTTGCTTGAATAAGAGAAAGATCTGCGTCCTTGTCATAGTAGATACTTAGTGCCATTTTGCTTTTCCCATTATCTATTTGGTCAATTTATATATTGTATTAAATTATTTTGAATTTAGCGATTTAGGCCCTAATTGGAGACCTAAAGTCCCGGAACGAGCTAATTCAAGGATACTTGAATCAACTAATCGGACAAACTCATCTAGCTGTGCTGAGGAACCGGTAATCTCTGCAGTAGAAACCCCTTCGGTAGTATCTAAGAGGGCACCTTCTAACTTACCCACTGCCTTCAGAATTTTGTCTTTTTCTAAATCATTATCGTGCCGCATCTTCACCAAAAGAAGTTCACGCTCAACTCGCAAACCATCACTCAGGTCGACAAGAACAATAACGTCAATAAGCTTGTTTAGCTGCTTGACGATTTGGTCAATAATCTGAGGAGAACCGCTAGTCACAACAGTCATTCTCGAAATAGTGGGATCTTCAGTTGGCGCGACTGAAAGCGACTCTATATTGTACGCGCGAGCAGAGAAAAGACCTGCAACTCTCGATAAGGATCCCGCAGTGTTCTCTAGCAACAGGGCAAGCGTGTGTCGTTCTGTCATGCTAGCTCACGATCATCTGTTGCCAAATGCATCTCATGTTGCCCTTTGCCTGCAGCAATCATGGGATAGACATTTTCAGTCTGATCTGTAATAAAATCCATTACCACAAGTCTATCTCGCAAGCCAAAAGCCTCTTCTAATGCACCAACTACGTCTCCAGGCTGATCAATTCGCATTCCTATATGCCCATAGCTTTCAGCCAGCTTCACAAAATCTGGCAGTGCATCCATATAAGAATTGGAATATCTTGATTCATAGAAAAATTCCTGCCACTGCCGCACCATCCCCATATATCTGTTGTTGAGACTTACCACCTTGATAGGTAAATTATACTGAAGACATGTGGATAGCTCTTGGATACACATTTGGAAGCTCGCCTCACCAGTAACACAGGCTACAACGCTGTCAGGAAAAGCCAATTGTACGCCAATAGCGGCTGGCAAACCAAAACCCATAGTCCCTAATCCGCCTGAATTTATCCACCTGCGCGGTTTGTCGAAGGTGTAGTATTGAGCAGCCCACATCTGGTGCTGCCCTACATCAGAGGTAATATAAGCATCCCCATCCGTGACTTTGTGTAAGGCCTCGATCACCGATTGTGGCTTAATTAGCTTACTGGTTTTGTCGTAATCTAAACATTTTAGACTTGCCCATTCTTTAATCTGAGCCCACCAGAGATTCGTGGCACGATCGACAGGAGCTCGACCACTTGATTCTATAGCTTGATTCAACTCTCTAAGGACGCTGCGCACACCCCCTACAATAGGCACATCAACGTAGACATTTTTAGATATTGAAGCAGGATCTATATCGATATGAATAATTTTCGCTTCTGGACAAAATTTCTCTAGATCTCCAGTTACTCTGTCATCAAAACGAGCCCCAATGGATATCAAAACATCGCAGTGATGCATTGCCATATTGGCCTCATATGTCCCATGCATACCAAGCATTCCAACAAACTGAGGGTCACTTCCGGGATACGCACCCAGCCCCATCAAGGTCTGCGTTACAGGGTAGCCTAGTAATCGGGCAAACTTAGTGAGCTCCTCAGACGCGTTACCGATCACAGCCCCACCGCCAGAATAAATCATGGGTTTTTTAGCCGACAATAACAAATCACAGGCTCGATGTATTTGCTCAGGATCACCGTCAACTGGAGGTTTGTAGGATCTCATAGTAACCGTTTTAGGGTAACTATAAGATGTAACTGCAGCTGTAACATCTTTAGGTAAATCAACTACGACTGGGCCAGGTCGCCCAGTACTGGCAACATAAAAAGCTTTTTTTATAGTCTCTGCTAAGTCTTCGACTCGCTGTACCAGAAAGTTGTGCTTAACGCATGGCCTAGTTATCCCAACGCAATCTACCTCTTGGAAAGCATCATTACCAATCAATGCAGTTGACACTTGACCGGTGAAAACAACCATAGGAATTGAGTCCATATATGCCGTAGCAATCCCTGTAACAGCATTTGTCGCACCAGGACCGGATGTCACAAGCACAACTCCAGGTCTTCCACAGGCACGCGCATATCCATCCGCTGCGTGTGTCGCGCCTTGTTCATGCCGTACTAATATATGTTTGACTTTGTCCTGCTTGAAAATTTCATCATAGATGTGCAATACAGCACCTCCAGGATAGCCAAACAGGAACTCTACGCCCTCATCAGAAAGGGCTTTTACAAATATTTCTGCTCCACGCAGTTGCTTATCCAATAGTTTTGCCTTTTTTACAGTCCAATGAAACCCATATACGAAGTAGCGAAAATATTAGACTAAAAAGGGAAGGATTACTTCCTATTTAGAGACTTAAATACAGTAATAGCAACATTTTTAAGGAGTATTAAACAGTTCAGTGTAATTGAACGCTAGGCTAATGATATTCCTGAGTTTAGTCAAGTCGCCACTGCGCCATACCAGCGCTTTATTAATCCACTTTCGGAAAAATCTCACGTAATTGAAAGTTTGATTCTCAAATTCTGCTCGGGAGGCAGCAGTATTCCAAAACAAGTCCATGCCTGAAACCGGTATCTTATTTTGGTATTCTCACTAAAAGACGAACAATTTTATCACATCAACAAAGACTTAAATTAACTTAATTACCTAATTTATATAGAGTTTGCACGCTCTGTTACCACTCACAGAAGGATCTAAATATTTGATAGCAAAATGCCAGTATACTAAATGCGTATTTATTTTCGTGCAGGGATGCTTTTTATCTCGCACATTTGTAGTTCACCAAAAATAAAGTTACTGCGACCATGAAAACTTCGAATTTTTTTATACCTACTTTACGAGAAGCCCCCTCTGAAGCTGAAATATCTAGCCATCGCCTGATGTTGAGAGCTGGTTTAGTGCGACAACTAGCCGCAGGAATATATACTTGGCTTCCACTAGGCCTCAGGGTACTTCGCAAAGTTGAAGCGATCATACGAGAAGAGATGGATCTTGCAGGGGCTCAAGAGGTATTGATGTCAAGTGTGCAGCCGGCCGAACTTTGGAAGGAATCGACAAGATGGGAGGCTTACGGCCCAGAGCTTCTTCGCTTTACCGATAGACATGACAGAGACTTCTGTTTAGGACCTACTCATGAGGAGATTATTACTGATTTAGTGAGAGGCGAAATAACAAGCTACAAGCAACTACCCTGCAACCTCTATCAGATACAAATGAAGTTTAGAGATGAGATCAGACCTCGCTTTGGCATTATGCGCGCCCGCGAATTTTTGATGAAAGATGCCTACTCTTTCCACATAGATGCAGACTCTCTCGAAGAGACATATCAAAAAATGCATGCTACCTATTGCAAAATTTTCGACCGTCTAGGCCTAGAGTATCGGGCCGTTATAGCAGACACGGGTAACATCGGGGGATCGAAATCCCATGAATTTCATGTTTTAGCAGATTCTGGAGAAGACAGAATTGCCTTCAGCTCTCTAGGTAATTACGCGTCAAATATAGAAATGACTCCAGTCACTATGGATACATCAGAACCGTTATCGGGAACAGAGGTGATGAAAACTGTTGAAACCCCGCAGCAACAGACAGTAAGAGAGGTCTGTGACTTTCTCAATACACCCTTATCCAAATGTCTTAAAACTCTTGTTTTAGAGGGCTCTAAGGGAAACTTGATAGCGATAGTATTAAGAGGCGATCACGATCTAAATGTGGTAAAAGCTCAGAAATTAGACGAAGTAGCAACCCCTCTTCGCTTCGCTGAACCCGATGAAATTTTAGCCACGATTGGTTGCCCTCCTGGTTCAATAGGTCCGGTTGGTCTCCCTGTTGATATTTTAGTCGACCAAGATGCAGCACTGGCTTCGGATTTCATATGCGGGGCAAATAAACATGGATATCACCTTACTGGAGTAAATTGGACACGTGATCTTCCCAGCCCTAAAGTCTTTGATTTGCGGGAAGTTGCCACGGGCGACCTTGCACCCGATGGCTTAGGAACCCTAGACATCAAAAAAGGTATTGAAGTAGGGCATATTTTCCAACTTGGAACAAAATACAGCTCAGCCATGAAAGCTAGCGTACTCAACGAGAATGGAAAAGCTGTGACAATGACTATGGGCTGCTACGGTCTTGGAGTTTCTAGAATCGTATCTGCGGCTATAGAGCAAAATAACGATTCTAAGGGTATTATTTGGCCCAAACAGATGGCGCCTTTTTATTGCGCAATCGTCCCTATTAACATGCATAAGTCACCTTCTGTCCTCCAAAAAGCAACTGTACTCTATGAAACATTGTCGAAAGAGGGGTATGAAGTTCTTTTCTGCGATAAACCAGAACGGCCCGGTGTAATGTTTACAGATCTTGAACTAATAGGGGTGCCTCATCGCCTAGTCCTCACAGAACGAGGTCTAGCTAAAGATGTGATCGAGTATAAAGGCCGCACGTCTGAAGAGACTCTTGAGGTTAAGTGGAGTGAGATCTCGAGCTTTTTAAACAAACTCCGGTAATCAACTATGGAGATAACGATCTATCACAATCCGAATTGCTCAAAATCTCGTGAAGCTTTAGAACTATTACGGTGCAAATCTTACAAGCTCAATGTAATCGATTATTTACAAAGCCCTTTGGGAGAAGAAGACATCAAATTTCTCTTGAAGGTACTCAACATGAAGGCCATAGAATTGGTCAGGAGAAAAGAAAAGTCATGGGCAAGTTTAGGGCTACATACAGGGTCGAGTGAAATTCAAATTATCAACGCCATGCTGGAAAACAGAGAATTAATAGAACGTCCAATTATTATAAATGGTTGTAGAGCAGCCATTGGTAGACCGATAGAAAATATCATGACGTTGTTAGAAAGTTAATGTCCCACTACAAAACTCTGTCATATTATTGATGGAGTGCCGGAAAAGCTCTAACAGCCGAGCATCACTTAGAGAAAAATTCTCTAACGATCTTAATTAAATCTCAAGTTCACGCCCCTTTAAGAACTCTCTAACAAATGGAATGGTAAGCGAGCGACTATGCTCAAGAGATGCCGCGTCAAGTAGTACCAAAACTTCCGTCAAAAATACCATATCCCTTTTATAATTTCTCATGATGAAATTTACTGTGCTTTGGGGAAGATCAAGGCCACGAATATTAGCCTCTTTTACGAGTAACTCTGTTTTATCGCTATCTGGCAATTCACGCAATTGATAGACAAGCCCCTCCCTAAAACGGGAGCTTAAATCTTGCAGGTCAAATCCGACCACATCTGGTCGCGACGTTGAAGAAAGTAACAGCCGTCCACCGCGCTCTTTTAGCTCGTTGTATAAATGAAAGAGTTTTTCCTCATTTGTATGAATCCCGCAGCATAGATCTACGTCATCAATAGCGACAAGAGAAACTTCCGTAAGGTCGCAAAGAATCATTTCTAAGTTAGGGAGTATCGTTTTAACCGGCAGGTATATGGCGCGCTGATCTAGACGGTTAGCTTCCCTGACCGCGGCTTCAAGCAAATGTGATTTACCCGTCCCTCGCCCACCCCAGAGATAAACAGAAGAATAACTACTAACTGAACGCCACGCCTTCAAGGCGGACAGTATTTCCAAATTCACACCCGGCATATAACGCTGAAATTCATGGTGGGGGGCACGATATAGATCGAGCGTGAGCTGCGAAATCAAAGGCTTTCCTGAATAGTCGTCATTCATATCAGGGCTGTAACTGACGGAGCCTAAGATGCCTCAATAAGACGACAGTAATCGCGGCCACTGGAAGTGCTAGTAAAACGCCGGAAAACCCAAAGAGATGCCCTCCTGTCATGACCGCAAAAATAACCCATACCGGATGCAAGCCTATTCGGTCTCCCACTAGAAGAGGACTCAAAACCATGCTCTCAAGTAATTGACCCAAACCGAAAACTCCAAAAATCTTCAGCATTTCTGAATAATGATCAAATTGTCCAAACCCAACGACAACCGCCAACAATAATCCAACTATCACACCAAAGTATGGGACAAAACTAACTAAGCCGGCGATACAGCCAATAAGGAAAGCATACTTAACTCCCAGTATCTGAAGCCCAATCCCATAAAACAGACCCAAAACGAGCATTATTAGGAGCTGTCCTCTCAAAAACTCGGACAGAACAGCGTCCACCTCACAAGCGACCGTTTTTAGTTCTTCAATAAATCGTTGCGGACAGATATTCACTACGCTACGCAATACCTTGTTCCAGTCTCGCATTAAATAAAAAGTTATCACAGGGACCAGAACTAAATATGCAACACCCCCAAGGACATACTGGCCTGACTGACCAATCTTTGAGAACACTTGAGTAGCAAGCGATCCCAACTCTCTCCAATTGGTGAACAACATATTCTTCAACTGATCTGACTGCAAGGTTGCTGCATTAGCCCCAAACAAGGTTTTTGCCGGCACAGAAAAGCTATCACGAAGCTTCTCTATGGTTTCAGGGATCACAACTATTAAGGCTGCCAATTCAGCTTGCAAGATAGGTAAGATAATTACCACCACAACGAAAAAGAACAGTATGAGGATGAGAAAAAAAGTCAATACACCGAAACCCCGAGACAATTTTCTGCATTCTAAAAAATGTACTATTGGTTGACCGAGATAAGCGACTATACCGCTTAAGAAAAAAGGCGATAAAACTGGCGCCAGTAGATAAACAATGAGTACCGCGGCGGCTAAAAAAAGTCCAATGAGCATAGTATAAGATGGTCCTCTAATTGATTCAGACATCATCTAATTCCTTTTAAAAAAACCGCAATTTTTATTCTACTGGTAGGATACACTCTATTAGTCGAGCGGATCATCCTGTGCCGTCAATAGCTATTAAGTGAAGGTTCCCCGATTATACATAACAGCAATTCCTTCCCCAAGTATTGGACCAATATTAGTCAGAACGCAGCAGAACTCTCTAACCAGACATTTTAAAATATGTTACTCTCAACTTCTTTCACTTAAACTCGTTGCGAGTGTAGACCCGCCTTCAGAATGGCATCGTGTAACAAATCCTACTGATGCGTTTCAACTGAGTAGACATCAACACAAATGCAACACCAAAAGTATATGACAAAAACCACGACAAAAAGACTTTCATACAGCGACGCGGGAGTTAATATCGAGCGCGGCGAAGAATTTGTAGCGAACATAGCGCCGCTTGCAGATGCGACGGCGAGAACCGGCGTTATGGGTGGGTTAGGCGGATTCGGCGGACTTTTTGATCTGAAAGCCACAGGGTTTCACGATCCTTTAATAGTGGCCGCCACTGATGGAGTTGGGACTAAATTACTTCTTGCGATTGATTTAAACCGCCATCACACAATAGGAATAGACCTTGTCGCTATGTGCGTAAATGACCTAGTGGTACAAGGAGCTCAACCTCTATTTTTCCTGGATTATTTCGCGACCGGAACATTGAGTCTCGAAGTTGCAGAGTCTGCGCTTAAAGGCATTGTAGAGGGCTGTCTTCAGTCAGATGCGGCTCTTTTAGGTGGAGAGACCGCAGAAATGCCACAAATGTATTCTCAAGACCATTACGACCTTGCTGGCTTCTGTGTAGGAGCAGTTGAACGAGAAGATTTAATCGACGGTTCTGATGTCAAAAGTGGAGATATTATCTTAGGTTTGGCTTCATCTGGAGTCCATTCAAACGGATATTCTCTTGTAAGAAAGATTATAGAGAAAAGTGGCGTCAATTATGACTATGTTCTAGAAAAAAAATCGCTAGGAGAAATCCTACTTGAGCCTACTCGAATATATGTCAAAACGATTATCAGTCTAATAAAGCAACACAAAGTAAATGCTATAGCTCACATCACCGGCGGCGGGCTCACGAAAAATATACCTCGTGTTTTACCAAAAGGCCTTAGTGCCCGAATCGACCTAAGTAGCTGGCCTGCGCCCACTATATTCAGTTGGCTAAAAGAGAAAGGTCAAGTCTCCTCTAGCGAAATGCTCAGCACTTTTAACTGTGGGGTAGGAATGGTTTTAATAATCCCTGAGGACACCATTGCCGAGGCAGAAGTTTATCTCAAAGCTGCGGGGGAGAAAACCTATAGAATTGGTGAAGTCACTGAAGGAGATCCACTTGTCGTGTATAAAAACGAATTATTTGTAGATAATTAATTTACCGCAGATTTTTTCTAAGAACAGAAGAACCTAGCCGTTGCTCTATCGCCGCCAAGAACCCTCGAACAATTTGAACCTCGCTATGACGTAAATTAGTCGAGTTCAAGTAGCGGCCTATCCTACGCTCCAATAACTTAGGATAACTAGGGTCATAGTAGCCAACTGATGTCATTACCGCTAAAAGATGGGTCCTCAAGAGTTGAGTTTCCGAAGCAGTAGCTAGGGGATCCTTTTTTTGACCTATAGGGCTTTGGTTCTGGGACTCAGTCGACAAATGAGCCATACGTAGCTCATATGCCATGATCTGAACTGCTTGGCTCAAATTCAAAGACTTAAACTGACTTTGAGTCGGAATACATATAGAACGCTGGCAGAGGTCAAGTTCGGAATTACTCAAACCTGCTTGCTCACGACCAAAGACAATGGCCACTGATGTCTCAGTCCGCGCAATTTCTAAAGCAGCGTCGCGAGGCGACAGTATCGGCCAATTTATTTGCCTATTACGAGCTGTAGTCCCGTAAACCAATGAACAACCTTCTATCGATTGCTCCAGCTCTGAATGGATCTCTGCGCCCTCTAGCAAA
Organism: Proteobacteria bacterium UBA4457; assembly: GCA_002390205.1. Taxonomy (GTDB): domain Bacteria; phylum Pseudomonadota; class Gammaproteobacteria; genus UBA4457. The sequence goes on from DGOV01000032.1 coordinate 46,621, forward strand.
TCGCTTGCGCCAACTGCTCGCGCCGTCGCCTCCATCGCAGGGAATCTGACTGGACTCACTAAATGCAGTTGATCAAGGCCCATGACTTTCATAGCTCTAGCCGCCGCACCAATATTGCCTGGATGACTAGTCCCAACTAACACTATGCGCAATCTAGACAACTTCAAACCAGCTTCAATATCTAATTCTTCGCTAAAGTAATTCAATAACAGTTTCCATTAATAGGTTAAACTAACTTCTTTTAAAACGTGACATCATCTTATGCAGCCAATGCTTAACATCGCTATCCGCGCAGCTCGGAGAGCCGGTACGATTATTTCTAGGGCACAAAATCGCCTTTACGACCTAAAAATCGAATTAAAAGGGCTCAACGACTACGTGACACAAACAGACGTCGAGGCAGAAGCAGCCATCATTGAAGTCCTCAATGAAGCGTACCCTTCTCACTCTATTGTAGCAGAAGAATCCGGATCTTCCGGTGCCTCCGATTTCAAATGGATCATTGACCCAATTGACGGAACACTCAACTTCATCCATGGCTTCCCAAGCTATGCGATTTCTATCGCACTGCAAGTCAAAGGCAGGCTAGAACAAGCTGTTATTTACGATCCTACCCGAGATGAAATGTTTACGGCTTCTAGGGGTACAGGAGCGCAACTTAATGGACAAAGAATCCGAGTGAGTCCGAGGACAGGACTAGATGCTTCAATCATAGGAACAGGGTTTCCGGTAAGGAACAAAAATAAACTGCCAAGCTATCTTCTCGGCTTCACGACGCTGCTAAATAAAAGCGCCGATATTAGGCGTACCGGTTCTGCCGCCTTAGATCTCGCTTATGTCGCTTGTGGCAGACTTGACGGATACTGGGAATTTGATCTGCACCAATGGGATATAGCCGCTGGGGCTCTTCTAGTGCAAGAATCGGGGGGACTCATTGGTGACCCTGAAGGTGGGGAAACGCATATGAAAACAGGTAATGTCGTGGCAGCGAACCCAAAAATCTTCAAGCAAATACTAACTGCTTTGCGAAGCAGTTAAGGGGCGGGAATCGAGGACATTGCTAAATGTCTAAACGTAAGGTATTACTATCCTTATTAAAAGAGCCGACAATGCGACAACACATAGTGTTTCTATAACGGTCATCTTTCTCATTTTTTAGAGCCAAGCTCTGCATGTCTAGCAGAACAGTAAGGTCTCTTGCTGAGGACAATACTCTCTTCTAAAGGGACATATAAGCTACAATAAGTACACGCAACTACCTCACCATTCGCAATCGATGTCCTTTTTTTCATAAGACGCGTGCGTAGGACGCTGAACAGCCAACAAACGAAAGTCGCTATCAAGATCGCCAAGACCATCCTAATCAACATGGAAAACCCTCTTACAATAAATTTTTACACTTGCTCCCAAAAATTCCAATGACAAAACAAGCTAGAATCGCCATACTTGGAACCGTACAAGGTTATATCTTTTAAGTTTAGCATATAGTCAAGTTTTGTATGACACTAAACAAGCCTAACAAATACTTCTAGGGTATTATTAGAGCCTTATAGCAAGGTCAATTGCATCAGGAACGGAGTTAACGGAAATGAACTTACATGAATATCAAGCAAAACAGTTGTTTGCAGAATACGGAATCCCAGTTCAGGATGGCTTAGTCGCACATACGGCCGAAGAGGCAGTTAAAAATGCAAAGGCTCTTGGTGGCGATGCATGGCTTGTTAAAGCACAAGTGCACGCTGGTGGAAGAGGGAAAGCTGGTGGCGTTAAGTTTACTAAAGATTTAGTGGATGTCGAAAAAATAACTAGTAATTTAATAGGTTCTCAGCTTATTACAAAGCAATCAGCCCCCGACGGACAACCAGTAAATTGCGTTCTAATAGCTGCAGCTGCCGATATTGCTAAAGAGCTCTACTTGGGTGCAGTCGTAGACAGGGGTTCTAGGCAAATTACTTTCATGGGATCATTAGCCGGTGGAATGGACATCGAAGAAGTGGCCGCAAACACCCCTGAGGAAATTGTCACATTCAGTATTGAGCCGGGACTAGGAATACAAGATCATCAATGCAGAGAAATGGGTTTTGCTCTCGGATTAGAAGCGAGTCAACGCGCAGAACTACAGAAGATACTGAAAGGACTCTACCTACTTTTCAATGAAAAAGATCTCAGTCTAGTTGAAATAAATCCTCTAGCAATATTAGAAGACGATTCTTTGTGCGCTATTGACGCAAAGATAACCATCGACGACAACGCTCTCTACCGACAAGAAGTTGCAGCTTGGCGTGACGCTTCTCAAGAAGACGAAAAGGAGCGCAAAGCTGCAGAATTTGAACTCAATTATGTAACTCTCGATGGAAATATCGCGTGTATGGTCAATGGTGCGGGACTTGCAATGGCGACAATGGACATTATTAAGTTAAGCGGTGCAAATCCAGCTAATTTTCTTGACGTCGGTGGAGGGACTACAGCTGCGAGAGTTGCGGAGGCGTTTAAAATTATCGTGTCCGACAGTAATGTTGAAGCCATACTTGTGAATATCTTTGGTGGAATCGTACGTTGTGACCTCATAGCCGAGGGAATTATCAGCGCTGTAAAAGATGTCGGCGTTAAAGTCCCAGTCATAGTCAGACTAGAGGGGACTAAAGTGAATGAAGGGAAAGAAATGCTAACTCAAAGTGGCTTAGCCATTATTAGCGCAGAAAATCTTGCAGATGCTGCAGAAAAGGCCGTAAGTGCTGTAGGAGGCAAAAAGTAATGTCGATATTAGTAAATAAAGATACTAAGGTTCTAGTGCAGGGCTTTACTGGCAAGCAAGGTACTTTTCATGCAGAGCAAGCAATAGCATACGGCACTCAGATTGTTGGTGGGATTACACCAAACCGCGGAGGAAACGAGCATTTAGAGAGGCCCATATTTAATACCGTCGCAGAAGGCGTGGCAGCTACTGGAGCGGATGCTTCATTGATCTTTGTCCCGCCACCGTTTGCGGCGGATGCTATTATTGAAGCGGCTTCAGCGGGAATAAAAGTTATCGCTTGCATCACAGAAGGCATCCCGGTATTGGACATGCTTAAGGTCAAAGATAGCCTTAGTAGGCAACCCGATGTTCGATTGATCGGCCCCAACTGCCCCGGTATCATTACCCCAGGAGAATGCAAGATAGGCATCATGCCTGCGGCAATCCATCAACCGGGACGAATTGGTATCGTGTCTAGATCGGGAACTCTTACTTAT
>DGOV01000024.1 GCA_002390205.1 Proteobacteria bacterium UBA4457
CTGCTAGAGCTTTGATCGTATTCAGCAGACATAACCCGAGTATTAAACAACATGTCGGAACCAAGCTCATATCTCTCTATTACATGTTGAATGTATTTTAGTATTTCCGGCTGAGAGGCATATTTTTCACTCCATTCCCATTCTTGTTGGAGTGCATCATCGAATTGATAAGAATATTGCATACTCTCTATGTCGCAACGAGCACCAGGATATCGGTTCCAGTGCCAAGTGCCACCAGCTTCATCGCCGGCTTCCAAGAGTTTCGCTCTTAAGCCAATTTTTTTGGCTTTATAAAGCATATAGATGCCTGCAAAGCCACCGCCGACTATCACTGCGTCATACTTATTCACAAAAATGTAAACTCCAATCTTTCTAATTGAGTAGTTTATGCAGAAACTATGATAGGGAAGGGATAGCGCATAAACATTAAACTTACTGAATTTTATCGTTACTTGCGTGCTCAGGCAAGATGGTTATTGTTGTGGGCCAATATGGACAAATGGCTAAGAAGTCGCCAATAAGTCTCACATGTCTTAGTACTTAAGAGAATTCGAATCCCGTGTAGTTGTTACGTGCGACACTTTCGCATTTTTCCACATAAGGAGGGAATCCTAAGTAAGGGAGAAAGGTTCTTTTTTTACCAGGAATATTTGCTCCTAGGTACCAAGAATTACACGTAGGAAAAATTGTCTGGCCCGCAACTTCATTGACATGCTCTGCCCAAGTTTCTTCTGCTTCTAGTGTAGCTTCTATAGAATCAAATCCCTTCGATTTTGTCCAATTAATGCAGTCTGTTATCCAGTTTACATGCTGCTCAATAGAAGGAAGCATGTTCGTTAAAACTGAAGGACTTCCTGGTCCGTTTATTGTGAACAAATTAGGGAAACCTGAAATACCAAGACCAAGATAGGCTTTGGGGTTGTTGACCCATTTCTCTCGAAGAGAATTACCTTGTTTCCCAGTCACATCAATTCTTGAGATAGCCCCTGTCATGGCATCAAAGCCGGTAGCGAGTACCAAGTTATCAAATTTCCAGTCTCCATTCGAAGTAGTAAGACCCATAGATTGAAAGCTAGATATTGGATTGTTACTTATGTCAATCAAAGTAACATTATCACGGTTAAAAGTGGAATAGTATCCGCTATCTGCACATAGCCTTTTGCAACCTACTTTATGATCTGGCATCAGCATTGAAGCGATCTTCGGATTTTTCACAATAGAAGAGATTTTTTGTCGAATAAACTCAGCCGCAGTTTCATTCGCGTCTTCATTGATTAGAAGATCTGAAAATGCGCCTAAGAACATTAACCCTCCATTTTCCCAGCGTTTTTCGTATTCTTCTAACCTCTCATTAGAGCTGACTTCGGCAGCGCTTTTTTCGTTTAAATGCATATCGTAGCCAGTAAATTTATTTGCACATTCTTTTCGAAACTCTGAGTATCGTGCTTTGATCTTGCTGGCCTCTTGCCGATTAGTTGGGCCATTTGCCGCCGGAACCGAAAAATTGGGTGTGCGTTGAAAGACATATAAGTGCTCAGCTTGTTCAGCAATGAGAGGTATAGACTGAATTGCTGACGATCCAGTGCCAAGTATTCCTACGGTCTTGCCCGTGAAATCAACCTCACTTTTGGGCCAATTCCCAGTGTGAAACACTTGGCCGGCATATTCTTTTATTCCCGGAACATCGGGTGTATTAGTGGAGGACAGGCAGCCAGTTGCCATTACGCAGAAACGAGCAAAGGCTTCACCTTTCGAGGTTTTCACGTGCCATTGTTTTTCTTCTTCATTGTAAGTAGCTGACTCTACCCAAGTTTGTAGCTGAATGTCACGTCTGAGATCGAATCGGTCGGCTACATGGTTAATATACTTGAGGATATCAGGTTGCGACGAATATCTTTCAGGCCATTCCCACTCTTGTTGCAGTTGTTCGTCAAATTGGTAGGAGTATTGCATTGACGGGACGTCACACCGTGCGCCGGGATACCTATTCCAAAACCAAGTCCCGCCCACGTTATCACCAGCTTCAAACACGACTGCTGACAACCCTTCTTTTCTTAATTTGTGCAGCATATAAAGACCTGAAAAACCGCCACCAACGACAATCACATCATATTTTTGCGAACTTTTTTTATCTACGTTTACCATTACTTAGTAGCTCCCTACTCAGATAATTTTTAGTATATACATGACTACGATACCGCAATCTATTGAGCGTTTCTTGACTAATTTTTCCCCTACCAAATTAACTAGGTGTTACGTTTTAAAAAGCTTAAAATTGATTTGCTAAAAATGTCGTTTCGATCTCCTGCAACCATGTGGGCAGCATCAGTAATGTTGACGTATTCCGACTCTGGATGCAGAGAGAGAAAGTGTGCAGCGCCCTCTTCACTTAGTATGTCCGATAGGGCTCCTCTTACCAATAGAGTTGGCACATTTAGTGCGCGCGTGCATTCATTCAATCTCGCTTCACGGTTTTGAATCTCACTTCTCATTGTCATGAATCGTGGATCCCAGTGCCAAGAGTATTTCCCCATAGGGTTAAGCCTTAGATTCTTGGCGAGGCCGCTCAAATTAGAAGTGCTCTTTCGGTGAGGCTGGTAGGCACTGATCCAGTCGGCTGCCTCTTGCAAAGACTCAAATCCTTCAGGTTTGTGAGCCATAAATTCGCCTATTCTCTTGACGCCACTTGGCTCTGTTTGTGGTGCGATGTCTACCATCACTAAGCCTTTTGCGTGGATATGATCTTCACCGATGGCCATTAGGCTGCTAATCCCTCCCATTGAAGCCCCCACTAGTACTGGGTTAGGGGTGCCTAATGAAGCTAGCACGCAAGTTAGATCCGCTACCATTAAATCTTGCGAGTAGGCTCCATCAGCAGCCCAATCAGAGTCTCCATGCCCACGGGCATCTATAGCAACGGCATGATATCCAGCTTTAGCAAGTAGTTCTCCGGTCCCTTTCCAAGCATGTCTTGTTTGCCCCCCACCATGAAGGAGCATGACGGTCGTACTATTCCCTTTTCCCCACATGTCGCCCGCAATCAAATTTTTGTTGACTCCCTCCCAGAAGTGCATTGGGACTGGTGTGCCATCTAGTTTTTCACCTGCGCTCATAGATAGATTGCTCCTAGTTGCATTTAGTTTTCGTATTCCCCACTATTGCCATAAACATTTTATGTTGTGCGCTTGGTGACCAACGTACCCTTATATTAAAGCAGAATCGAAGGAGTTTCTTGATGCACGTTGAACAAATATGGACAGGGAATGCTTATCGTAATTTTAATTACCTTATCGTATGCGAAGCAAGTGGAGAAGCACTAGCTGTGGATCCATTGGATTCAGATAAATGTTTGGCAGTGGCTAAAAAGCATGGTTGGGAAATCACTAAGGTTTTGAATACGCATGAGCACTTTGATCATACAGGCGGTAACGAAGCCGTAATAGCTGCCACTAAAGCAAAGTTATTCGCTCATGCTAAAGCATCTATTGAAGGCGTAGATGTTGGCCTAGGAGTTGGTGATGTGGTGAGTGTTGGCACATCTGTTGAGTTAGAGGCATTGGATACCCCTGGTCATACAATGAGCCATATTTGTCTTTATGCACACAGCGACAGCCCAGCTCTTTTTTGTGGAGATACACTTTTTAACGCTGGAGCAGGAAACTGCCATAACGGAGGTGATCCAGATGATATGTATATGACCTTTACACAACAGCTCTCCATTCTGCCTGACAGCACCCGAATCTATCCAGGTCACGACTATATCGATAATAATCTGAGATTTACGTTAGATCGTGAGCCTGACAATGAAGCCGCACAACAAATTTTACAGAAAACAGAAATGCAAGACTTGGACAAAGCTTTAATATCTACCCTAGCTTTAGAAAAAGAAATCAACACATTTTTTCGTTTGCAAAATCCGACTGTGATAGCGAGATTGCGTGAAAAATTTGACGAACTTCCTGAGCAGGTCGATGCGAGAACTGTATTTTTAAAGCTTAGAGAATTACGCAATAACTGGTAATCCGAGCCATGTATAGTAGGATCGTGTTGCGGTATGCAGAGATTAAGCTAGACTGTATTTTTTAGTGCATAAGGACATGTTCCCACCTCGCGAACGGTATAATAAAAACGTATAACACAATATGCAGAACAGAAGTAAAATTCACAGTTAGTAGATAAAGTATGCCAGAGAAAAACTCGTCAATAATTTCCGTAGAAAGTTTGAAGTCTGCACACGCAAAAATATTGAATACGACTGAGAAAAGACTTTATGGACGACAAGGAGGAAGAGCAATCGTGAAAATGCTCAGTTCTTCTGTGGATACTTTTTTAATTGATCTTTGGTCTCAAGTGGGTGGCAGTGATCATGCCAATGTCGACCTTGTAGCGGTAGGCGGTTATGGCCGGTCAGAGCTTTGTCCCCACTCTGACTGGGATATTCTTTTCTTGGTAGCAGAAGGCCGTAACACAAATCTAAATCAAAGAATTCAGTCTTTCATTCAATGTATATGGGACTCTGGAGCAGTGTTGGGTCACGCTGTAAGGACGCCTAGAGAAGCACGTGAATTCAGTAAGACAGATCATCATAGCCGTACGGCATTGATGGAGAGCCGGCTTATTAGTGGTTCCGGCATGCTATATAAACAGCTACAAAACTCTATCCATCCTCAACATTGGAGTAGGAAACAACGATTAGAATTTTGCATCTTAAAAATGGAAGAATGCAAAGTTCGAAGACGCTCTCAGGGTGGGACAGCTTTTGTGATGGAACCAGACTGCAAGAATGGTCAAGGTGGTTTGAGAGATGTCAGCACAATTTTTTGGCTTGCTATGGGTTGGTATGGAGTGCCTAAAGCGAGAGAGTTATTGCGAAAAGGTTTGGTAGATGAAGCTGAGTTTAGCGGGTTTGTGAGTGGAAGAGATTTTTTATGGCGGGTACGCTCAGGGCTACATTTTCTTGCGGGTAGAGAGAACGATCGCTTGCTTTTCAGTTATCAAACAGAATTAGCTACGAGCTTTCGTTACCGTGATAGCGAAAAATCTAGTGCGGTCGAGCGTTTTCTTAAGAATTATTTTTTAAATGTAAGACGAATAGACGATCTTACCAGTTTGTTTCTACAACACTTCGAAGAGGAAATGTCTCCACCTTCGAGATTTTCGCGGCGTATTTCTTTAGGACGAGGTATGCAACTCAGGAAGAATCAAGTCGGCATTTCTGATGTAAGTGAGTTTACCGCGGACCCATTAAATCTCCTCAGTATCTTTAGCCTAGCACAAGAAAAAGAGAGATATTTAGATAGCAAGGCATTGCGTATCATTAATAAAAATGCAGCGCTTGTAAATTCTGAAGTCCGTAACTCGCGAGAAGGGAATAGCATTTTTTTAAGCATTCTGCGTTCGGACAGGAATGTGACTGCGGCTCTGAGTCAAATGCACGAAACTGGAATTCTAGGACAATTTTGCCCGGAGTTTAAGAGAATTACCGGTCATGGGCAGTTTGACCGATACCATCATTACACTGTAGATGCTCACACTATCCGCGCTATAGATATCTTACGTGATTTTAGGATAGGGAGTGGTCAATATATCGAGATGCCTTTGGCCTCGCAGCTTATGAGAGAACTGGAACGTCCAGAATTACTCTATGTAGCGTTGTTATTTCATGACATAGCAAAAGGTCGAGGTGGAGATCACTCCGTTCTAGGTGAGAGCTTAGCTAAGAAATTTTGTAAAAGACTAAGACTGTCGAGTGATGATCAGGAGATTGTTGGTTGGCTAGTACTGCATCACCTTCGTTTATCTAAAACTGCGCAACATTACGACCTTACTGATCAAGAGGTCATTGCGGATTTTAGTAACTTTGTGGGTGATCGAGAACGACTCATCTATCTCTTTGTTCTGACTGTGGCGGATGTCACAGCTGTTGGTCCGGGTACTTGGACGGAATGGAAAGGACATCTTTTTACTCAACTATTTCGCGCTTCAGAATCTTATTTAAGGATGGGCGAGGCGGTGCCAATGGATGAATTAGAGCGATTGCGTACCAGAAAGAAAAGTGTTCTAAAAAACACAACCTCGGTTGAGAAAAAAATAGTCGCTAGAATGTTAGATGTTTTTACTAATACGCTAGTTATGCGCCATACCCCTGCTTTTCTTTTGATATTATGCCGCCTGCTTAGAAAGGAATCTGGTGTTCATTTAATCTCTAATAAAGAGGGTGGGTATACTCAGATACTGACATGGGGAATAGATAGATCAAGATTGTTTTTCGAGCTAACCTCAACACTTGCCGATGCCAACACTATTGTTCTTGTGGCTCATGCGTATGCATTGCGAGATGGAAGAGTTTTAGATGAGTTTCAGATTACAGACGCAAAAGGTGTCGCAATTACCGAAAAAGGGCAGTTAGAAAGGATTCAGCAGAGGGTTATCGATGCCCACTCTGGCGCGGTTCATCAGGTCTCTCAGGAGTCAATGAAGTTTGATGTACTTATGGAGTCTGTACCAGTAAGTGTTAGATACCATGAAGCCGCCGCATCAAGCCTGAGCGCGGTAGAAGTTATCGCAGCTGACCGAAAAGGATTGTTGTCTCTATTGGCAAAAGCAATTTCTGATGTGGGTGTGAGTATTCGCGGTGCGAATATCACTACCTTCGGAGCACAAGCGGTTGATGTTTTTTTCTTAAGCGATCAAGATGGCAAGAAGCTAGACAAGAGTACCTTGGCTAGCGTGATCTCCAGTTTAGAGTCTGTCGCCCAGCTAGAAAAAACTTACCAAACGAAGCTAGAGGATTAGCCGACTGATTATGGCTTTTGTTTGCGCATTGAGTTCTTGATTAATATTTTACCGTCTTTGAATGTGTAGACGTCACATCCTCTAGCTTTTACCTTTGCTCCATCTGTCTTTCTCGTGCCAGTAAAAATCCATTCGCTACAACCGCGGTCACCCAAAATTATGTCTTCTCCGACTGCTTCAAAGTGAGCATCTGGGTAACCAATCCAGAGACTCGCAAATCCCTCTCGTACTTTTTCAGTTCCCGTCCATAACGCGCCTTCAGTTTCTAAACCTACTGATGCCATAAATACGCAGTCGTCGGCCATATGACTCATTAATTTATCTATATCTTTGTCATTCCAGGCTTGTGTAAATGATGCGAGGAATTCTGGAGTGACTTGATTTTCTTGTGTCATGATATGGTTGCGTTCCTTATTCGATTTAAAATAAACTGTCTAGCCAGAAGGCCTAAGGCCTAGTGCCTTTATGTTTTCTGCTAGGTCTTCTGTAAGTATAAAATATTGTTGTGTGGTCCAGCAAGGTGGTTGCTCGGAACCATGCTGTGACTGAGAGCGTCCACAACGTCATTGTTAGAATAAAGGGATAAGATTTATGACAGTAAAGCGACCAAATTTGGACGAGATACAAGCGATTGGCAAGCAAATACATATGCAGCTGGATTCGGAAGAAGCGAAAACTCTGAAAGAGCTGCTTGAGAGCAATCTCGCCGTTTACGATGTGTTAGATAGTATTCCAGAAGATGTACCGCCGATACTCTCACCGAGAGATTCGGGTTTTGAACCAGATAAAGAAGACAACCCGTATAATGCTTGGTATTGGAAGACGGAGATACAAGGTGAATTAGCAGGTCCGTTACGTGGTAAGCGGGTTGCGTTCAAAGATAATATTATGGTGGCGTCAACTCCGATGATGAACGGCTCTTCGACCTTAGAAGGGTACATTCCTGAAGTCGATGCGACTGCAGTGACGCGAGTACTTGCCTCTGGAGGCACAGTCGTAGGAAAGGCACATTCAGAATATTTCTGTACATCTGGAGGAAGCCACACGAATGCGAAAGGACCTGTATTAAATCCGCATGACATCAGTCGCACTGCAGGAGGATCGTCGAGTGGTTGTGGGGCCCTGTTAGCGGCTGGTGAGATTGATATGGCAGTTGGTACCGATCACGGAGGTTCATGTCGAATTCCCGCTTCTTTCTGTGGTGTGGTAGGGCTGAAACCAACCTTTGGCTTGGTTCCATACACTGGGGCCATGCCTATCGACATGACGATTGACTACGTTGGGCCTATGACTAAAAGTGTTGAAGATAACGCTTTGCTTTTGGGTGTTCTGGCTGGTGCAGATGGTGTTGATAATAACCAGGCTGGGATCCAGGTTAGTAATTATTTAGAAGGTTTGGACGAAGGGGTCAGCGGGTTGAGGATCGGTGTCGTGAGAGAGGGCTTTGGGCACGAAAACTCTGATCCTCAGGTAGATCTATGTGTTCGTAATGCAGCTGCTAGATTGAAAAGCCTAGGAGCTGAGGTTGAAGAAATTTCAATTCCTATGCATTCGGTTAGCACGGCTATATGGACACCTATCTACATAGAAGGGTTAGTCGATTCTATGATGCATGATAATGGCTATGGTAAGAACAGAAGAGGTGGGTATGTGCCGAGTTTGATGTCCTACCATTCGAATTGGAGAACTCAAACTCATAAATTCGGTCCACAAACTAAACTAGTTATGCTGACTGGTGAGTATATGAGCCAGACTTATGGTGGAAAGTATTATGCCAAAGCTCAGAACTTACGTTCTCGTCTGACTGCAGCATACGATGAAGCGCTTTCAAAATGTGATATTTTATTGATGCCAACACTTCCTATCACAGCTCCACCTATCCCGGCGCCTTCGGCGTCGCCCGAGGAAATCGTCTCTCGAGCTCTTGAAATGGTGCCTAATACCCCAGCGACAGATTTGACTGGGCACCCATCCATTTCGATACCCTGTGGAGAAGTTGACAGCCTACCCGTTGGATTAATGTTGGTTGGGCGTCATTTTGAGGAGAAGTTGGTATATAAAGCTTCCTACGCCTTTGAGCAATCCGAAATTAATTAAAAAAAGAAGGATAATATAGTGATTTTAGGACATGAACTTTATGGCTCAGGATCGGAAGGTGTCATCGTAATGCATGACTTCTATGGTTGCCGAGACACTTGGGAATTTGCGCGTAATTTTTTTGATACCTCTAGATTCACTTATGCTTTTGTCGAGGTTCGAGGCTATGGAGAGTCCCGTAATATCCCGGGAGACTATACACCTGTAGAAGCAGCGGCTGACATTCTTGCTTTGGCCGACAATGTAGGATGGGAAAAATTTCATATAGTAGGCCATTCGATGAGTGGCATGCTAGCTCAGAGAGTAGTATTGGACGGCGGTTCACGCATCAAATCTGCGATACTAAATACACCTGTAGCTGCCTCCGGATTAAGTTTTACCCCTGAAGGTTTTGAGATTATTAAAGGCTCGATTGTTAGCAACGAGATGTTAGAGAAAGCTTTCGATGCTTTGACTGGAGAGCGACTTTGTGACGAATGGATAGGATTTAAGGTTCGGCAGACCCGCGCTTCTAGGCTAGAGAAGGCGCAACATGGCTACCTTGAAAGTCTTTCGAATCAGGGGTTCTTAGACGAAATTGAGGGTAATACCACTCCGATGTTAGTTATTGGGGGAGAGTATGATATGGAACCCTTTACACCAAAGATATTGGAGGAGACTTTTTTGAATTGGTATCCTAACGCAGAACTTGTTATTTCTCGAAATGCGGCTCACTATCCGCAGCAGGAGACTCCTGTTTACGTAGCTACGGTAATGAATGAGTTTCTTGCTCGGCAGATTTGAGGCTGAGATCTGGTTGCGATATAGGAAGACAGTTTCCTAGGTATTTCGATGATGGCTTGAGATATTTCAGGCGGGTTTGAAAAAAGGAAGTGTCAACTCTTTATCTATAAGATCGAAGCCTGCTTGTACGGGGAGCCCTAACTGAATATTGAGAGAAGTTGAATGTCTTAAGGGAGCTACCAGGCGAGGGCCTTCTTCAAGCTCCACTGTTAACAGGGTATATGGGGCATCGTCAGAAAATGCAGGGTGAAAAGTATGATGGCAGACTGTCCAGCTGTATACGAGACCTGCCCCAGAAACTTCCTTCCAATCGAACTGCATTGAGTGACAAGCATCACACATTGGTCGAGGGTAATGCCGGAGGAGTAAGCAGCTCTTACAACGCTGAATTAAGAGCTTTTGCGATTTCAGACCTGTCCAATAGGGCTCGCTGATTGTTGTAATGAGTGGGCGTGGTTGGGAGGATGTCGTGCTGTTCATTTTCTCTACCGATGTAATATGGCGATGGAGCCGTCGCCTAGATCACCAAACCCAGTCACGAGCCCAACTTCTGCGCCTTTTATTTGGCGTTCACCACAGTGCCCCCTAAGTTGCCGAACAAGTTCATTTATATGGTTCATCCCGGCCATATGTGCCTCAGACAGCAGGCCACCGTGAGTATTTATCGGTAAACACCCGGTACGCTTAAGAGCTCCACTAGCGACAAAATCACCACCTTCCCCTTTTTTACAGAAACCTAAGTCTTCGAGCTGGCACAACACAATATAGGTGAAGCAGTCATAGATTTGGGCGACATCGATATCAGACAGTTCCATGCCAGCATTTCTAAATGCAATGGGTGCTGCTTTAGAGATCCCCAAAGTGGTCATCAAAGGACGTTGCGTAATCGCACTAGGAGAGTCTGGATGTCCCTCAGCAACCCCTCCTATATAAATTGGCATATGTTTCATGTCACGAGCAGACTCCGCACTACTCACTATGACTGCAGCTGCTCCAAAGCTCTCGAGAGAGCAATCAAATAGCCTCAGAGGATCGGCGATCATGCGTGAGTTCTGATGGTCATTTATTAGCATTGGCTTACGCATGATTGCACGGTCGTTTAGTTGCGCGTTTGCTCTACATACCATTGCTATTTCCGCAAAATGTTCGCTTTTTGTGCCGTATAATTCCATGTGGCGTCTCGCCATAGGAGCATAAAACTGTGCCGGAGCATTTGCTCCAACCGGCATTTCAAATTCTGCAACCACGCGCATTTGTGGCATTTCCGCTAGACGCGAAGTTATCCGTCCTTCGTTGCCCATAGCGTTGCTTCGCCCTAGACATACCAGTACATTATTTGCCACACCAGTTGTTACAGCCATTGCCGCTGTTTGCAGCGCGGCCACTGGACTGGCTCCTCCCAGTGGAGTTGTCGCGGAGTATCTTAGATCGTCGATTCCAAAATTTGTGGCGATAGCTTCGGCTGTAACTCCTTGTGAGCTGTAAGGAATGATGCCATCTATATCTTTAGGCGTTAAGCCCGCGTCATTTACCGCCGATAAAGAAGCTGCTAAAACTAGTTCCAGAGCACTTTTTTCGGTGGACTTATAATATAAGGTCTCTCCCACTCCCGTTATTGTCGATTTATCTTTAAGAGAAGCCATCTTATGCTTTTATGATAGTCCGACGACTGGAATAAGTGCGCCATGAATGTCTTTCGCTTTGTCGGATGCTAAAAAGCACATGAGTTCTGCAACACTGACGGGGGAAACCCATGCATTGAAATCAGCATCAGGCATGTCAATTCGGTTTGTGGGGGTGTCTATTATGCTGGGCAGTATTGCATTTACATTGACATCAAATGACCGGACTTCTTGAGAAATAGTTTCTGTGAGTCGCATGACTGTATTTTTTGCTGTGATATATGCCCCCATCATTGCCTGCCCTTGGATAGCCGCATTTGCACCAATATTAATTATAGAGCCGCTCCTGTTCTCAATCATCTGAGGAAGGGTTGCCGTCACCATGTTGCGCATAGTTTTAACGTTCACATTATTCATGTGTTCCCATTCCTCTTCGCTGGTCGTCGCCACTGAGTTGCCCATACTAAAGGCTCCAGCGATATTAAAGATGGCATCAATTTTGTCTTGGGATGCAAGGCAGGTTTTTACAGCTGCTAAGTCAGTAAGATCAACACAAAATTGAGAAATGCTTTTGTTTGTAAAATTGATATCTAATTCAACAACTGCCGCACCATAGCCCCTCGCAATTTGGGTTGCGGCTTTTCCAAGTGTTCCGTTAGCACCGGTTATTAATATGTTTTTCCCGTCGAGCATGCCGTCTCTCTTTATTGTTTGTCTATTTGATGGTTGTATAAATCGTATTTTTTGCTTCCGAAAATATTTTTTTAACCATAGGAATAAATAGTTCGATGTCTAACAAAGGTTTTTCTGCGTCGAATGCAGGTCCATCGTATTTACTAATGAATTCTTCTGTATGGTCATAGTAGGGAGAGCTTTTATACCTGTCACGCATATTTCGGTCCATCCCTAGATGGTGGAAAAATTGGTACCCCTGAAAGATTCCGTGATGTTTTACCATCCAATGATTCTTTTCCGAGACAAAAGGAAATAATATCGCAGCAGCAATATCTGGATGATTTGCGCTGCCAAGAGTGTCCCCTATATCGTGGAGCAGCGCACAAACCACATATTCTTCATCTCTCCCGTCATTCGCGGCAAGCTCAGCGGTTTGTAGGGAATGCTGCAGCCTATCAATAGGAAAACCTCCATAGTCATTCTGCAGTAGCATAAGATGATTTACGACCCGCTCTGGCAAACCAGCGAAAAATTTCCTGTGTTCTGCCCGTATGATTTCCCAATCATCAGCTGTACTTTTATCCATCGATTTGAAACGCGACTTACTAACATCAGCCGCCGGATGATTTAATGTGCCCATCAATTAATTCCTTCTAGGTGGGTTTTCTCTCAAAACATTACCTCTCCACCTATTCAAAGATACATATATTTGGACAAGAAATTAAGGCCTAAGTTGATTTCACCTCTTTTTTTACAAAAAGGTGTCTTTATTTGATTGCGTGGCATAATCATAGTTGGCTGGTTCTAGTAATTTCGATGGAGGTTGGATGAAGTTTACAGACGGGATAATTGTCGTGGTAAAAAAGGACTGTCCTACATGCCTGCTTATAGCTCCAGTACTTGAAGAGTTGGAACAGTCAGGTAAGGAAGTAAGTGTCTATTATCAAGACACATCAGATTTTTTATCAGTTACCAATGTGATCGACGATCGAGAATTGGAGGTGTCTTATAGACTTAATATCGAGATAGTTCCGACACTACTAATGTTTTCCGGTGGGAAAGAATCCAGTCGTTTAACTGGATGGGAGCGAGAAGAGTGGCGAAGCTGCCTTGAGCTTGAGTCTTTGGGTGAAGATCTTCCTGATTGGCGACCTGGATGCGGTTCTCGTTCTGTAGAGCCTGAGATAATTGATGTTTTGGAAGCTAAGTTCGGGAACTTTGATTTTTCTGCGCGAAAAATTCCCTTGCCACTACTAGCTGACGACATAGAGTATTGCTTTGAGAATGGATGGACTGACGGATTGCCGGTAGTCCCACCGACTCAAGAGCGGGTGCTGCGAATGCTTAAAGGTACCTCACGAGCACCGAATGAAGTACTGGGGGTCTTACCGCCGTATTCCATTCAATTTACCGTATCTAAAGTTGCTATAAACGCGGTGTTAGCCGGGTGTAAGCCAGAATATTTCCCGGTTGTGCTTGCTGCAGTTGAAGCAGCATTAGAACCGGCATTTTGTTTGCATGGGTTGTTAGCCACAACTTGGTTTTCTGGTCCTATGGCGATCGTAAACGGGCCAATACGCAGTGAGATTAATATGAACTGGAGTGGCAATGTGCTGGGCCAAGGTAGTAGGGCGAACTCTACTATCGGAAGGGCGCTGCAGTTAACTGTGCGTAATGTTGGAGGAGGCGAGCCTCAAAAAACTGATCAGTCTACTTTTGGCTCTCCTGTAAAATACGGATTTTGCTTTGCCGAAGATGAAAGTACTTCCTGGACCACGTTGTCTGAAGAACGCGGGTTAGATCGGGGTGTCTCCGCGGTGACACTATTTAGTGCTGATGGACCGATCGGTTGCGTTGACCAAAAGTCCAGAGAGCCAGAGGGTTTAATCTACTCACTTGCAGGGACATTAAAAGGCATCAATCATATCGATATGGCCAACGGTTCTGATGCTGTAGTCATCATTGGCCCAGAGCACGGAAGAGTGTTTGACAATGCCGGGTGGAGCAAAGAAAGAACGGTTGATGCTCTCCAATCAGCTCTTTTGATACGCGGGGAAAACCTTGGAATGGGCACAGACCCCGAAGTAGCGAGCAAGGAACAATCGAGCCAATCTGAAAAAATTGCAAAGTTCCGTGAAGGTGGCTTGACTCTGGTTAGAGCAGGCGGACAAGCGGGTCTTTTTTCAGCAATAATTCCGGGATGGATCATGAAAGGTGCACCAGGGACAGACCCTGTAACTAAGGAGATTAAACTATGACTTCTGTTTTACTTGACCCTACGGGCGAATTACAACCTATCGAAAGGTACCCCATAAAGAAAGTTAAGTCTCTATCGGGATTGAAACTTGGTCTTTTAGACATATCTAAAGCGCGTGGTGATGTGTTCTTAGATCGGCTGGATGGCCTATTTTCTGAGGCTGGAGCTACTGTTTTTAGATATAAAAAACCTACATTTGCAAGACCAGCGCCTATCGGCCTGATTCAAGAGATTGTTGGGAATGTAGATGCTGTTATAGAAGGTCTCGCTGACTGAGGTTCTTGTACGTCGTGCAGTTTGCAGGACATAAAAGAATTAGACAGTAGGGGTATTCCCGGAGGCTTTATTGCTTCTAGTGTTTTTGAAAATGCAGCGATCGCTCATGGTGAAGCTGTGGGCTTTGCGGCAGATAGCCTTTTCGTGGCCCATCCTATTCAAGATAGAACTGATGAGGAAATGAAGTTGTTGGCCGAGACTGCATTTGAGCGAACAGTGGCCTTGATTTGTCATGGTTAGTTCACTGGAAGAATATAAGGTTGGTTAGAGTTAAGTAAAAATAGGAAGTGGTTGGAATTTTCCTTTCAAGATGTCATCAGCTTTTTGTGACTCCAGCCAACCTTCAATCGCAGTCGCATATACGCGCCTAAAATCTGTAGTGAATTTTAAATTGTCTGTATCGTTAAGATCTAAAAGGTTAGGCGTTTTTCCGTAATGCCCTCCCTTTACAGGTTTGCCTGCGAAGAACATTGTGTTCGCTGTTCCGTGATCGGTACCTAGGTTGGCATTTTCGCCTGCGCGCCTGCCAAATTCAGAAAACATCATAAGGGAAACATTGTCAGCCATACCCAGACGTTCCATGTCATCGAGAAAGCCTCTTACTGCATCGGCAGCATATGTTAATAACCGTTCATGGAGATTCACTTGATGCACATGAGTGTCGAAGGCATTGTTTCGAAAGGCGACATAATAAATCTGAGTAGGGAACTCTGCAGCGATACAAGCTGCAACTTTATCGAGTTGACTGGAGAATACGCCATAATCAACAGGAGAGCTATATTTTTCCCATGCTTTCCTGACTTTCAACGATGAGGCGGTAGCGCTTCTGGCTATATTATTTAAGAAGTTGAGTGATAGATTCGCTTGGCTACTTTCTATTTTTATCTCTGGGATTGCCGCGAGTTGCTCGTTTCGTATTATTCTTCGAAACTCCGACGGATCGTCGAACACAATCGGGGTGTGATATTTACTTTGCACAGCTAAAGATTGAGAAGAATCGATATTGATAATATAGTTTTCTGGCGCATGGGGCGCTAGAGCATCAGCTGTTCTACCAACCCAGCCATATGGATCTCCGCTGTTCGGAGCAGCCGTATGCCAATAAGCCATAGAAGTGAAGTGTGAATATGACGGTCTTTCATAACCACAACCATGTATGATCGCCAGATCCCCACGGTCCCAGATCTGTTTCATTCCCGCGAGTCCTGGATTCATTCCCCATTCATCATCAATTTTTAGTATTTTGTTTTTGGGTAGTGCAATCGAAGGGCGCAGCTTGTAATACTCATCATCCCTATAGGGGACAATTGTATTTAGCCCATCATTTCCTCCAGATAATTCGAATATCACGAGCACTCGCGGCTTGGGTGCGATGAGAGGCGCCCCGATCGACATCGCTGGCTGCAACGCGACTCCTGCGAGTGCTGCTGCCTGCTTTAGTAGTTGGCGTCTGTCCATAGTATATTATCCCAATTGATATTCTGGGAGGCTCAAAATAAGATGGAGTAACATCCTAAGAGGGTACTCCAAAGAGCCGGCCACTTGCGAAATTTGTCGAGTGCCAATTTCGTTTTGAAGAAATTCGCTTAGCGATTTTTGAGTAGACAGGTCAAGAGGAACGGACAGAAATCGGTCAACGAAGTAGCTAACCACTTCTTCAGTGTTTTCTATTCCGTTGTTTAAGATCATGTCGGTCAGGTTGATGGCTGGAAGATCCCGCTCTATGGGTGTAACTCTTTCTATCGCCATTTGCCAACCGCGATAACTTCCAAATCGAGTATTGAATTCTTCGTTTCTGTCTGGTTGATTTGAAAGCGCGGCCTCGCCGTAGTCGACATCTGCTTTAGTGGCGTCAGTTATCGTTAATCCTTCCCTGACTTTTTTATGTACACTTAAGATACTGTAGCTATTATCCCCGTCTGGGTAACGATCCCATGGGATAAAGGCTATGTCAGGGAAAAGCATATCATGGATGAAATTACTTCTTTGTATAATTAGGCTAGGTGTGATCCACGATCTTCCGTAACTCCAACCTGCGACAGTAGGAGGATGCATTAGCCTTTGCCCTAAGCGACCTGTTGTGTAGTTGAAATCTGGAGTGCCTGGCAGGTTATCCAGCCCAAGCTTACGGTATGTTGATACGACTAACTCCACTGGACTTTTTATACGGGTTGCTACTACCGGGCTTGAATAAAATATTTGAGATGAAAGTATGTCTTTTAGAAAAGGTTTCAGTGCGTATTTTTTGCTTTTTAAAGAAACGCCTAATTCCGCTTTTAAATCATCAGTGATTTTTTGACTTGCGAGAAAACCATAGATTTTCCCAGCAATAAATTCAGAGGTTACTTTTTGTTCAAGGATGATGTCGATAACATCAATACCGTCTAGATTTCCGGAATGACCCAAAAATGTCTTACTATCGTTATCGTGTTCTAAGGCATTAATCTCAAAATCCAACCCTTTGAAATTCCAACCAGTAAAGGTTCTCGCAGCTTCTCTTACATCCTGTTCTGTGTAATGACCAACACCCATCGTAAAAATTTCAACAATCTCTCTTGCAAAATTCTCATTGGGAGCTGATTTTATATTGACTCCAGCATCCAGAAACATCAGCATTGCGGGGTTTTGCGATACAGCTATCATTAACGTTCTAAAATCGCCAAGCCCTTCACTTTGGAACAATTTTAACTGCTGAAGCATTTTGCGGTAGTCTCTTACTTTGTCTTCATTCGTTGCAAAGTGTCCGTGCCAAAAAAGAGCCATTTTTTCCTGTAAGGGATAGTCTGAAACCAGCATTCTTTGGCCCCACCACTGTGTCACCCTGTCGGTTTCAAGTCGACTAGCTCGCAGCCAATAGAAGAATTTGTCTACTATGGGTTGTAGCGGACGGTTGCCATCAGGCCTAACTTTTATACCTAAAGCTGCACCAGTTTCCTTAGCTAAATTGGTAGTAGCGGGCCTGCTGGGAGGGAAAGGATCTAACCCAATATCAAAAACGCCAGAATGCACAAAGTCGTCGAATTTTTTCGAGCGGTTTTTTGGTCCATCTACGATTAGATCCACGGCATCTTTGAGAGAGAGTTGGGAGAATTGGTGAATTTCTTCAGGGGTGGAGCCGAACCCAGTGCGCTCGAGTAGGTGTTTTGCATTGCTGGCATTCCAGTTTTCTACTGTTAAGCGCTCTAGTGCCACTCCCTCATTAATAGTGCCGAGGAAAGCTAACAGCAGGACTGAAACCCTGTATTTAACCCTAGGCATCGCCGACCGCCAAATGAGCACCTACGGGGACTTCGACCCGATAAAGTTTCGCAGCATTTCCCCATAAGATTTTTTCTTTAACTTCTGGTGCACAGTCACCTAGGCCCTCACTAATCCTGTCGCTTATTTCAGAGCCAAAGAGGGAGGTGGGATGAGGAAAGTCTGTTTCAAATAAAATATTGTCAATGCCGACCTTATCTAACAGTCTTTTAGGAGCGACTTGCTCGAACCAATAACAACTGTATACGTTCCTGCGAAAGTATTCGGATGGAAGCATATCAAGATCAGGCCGCTCGCTTTGCACGCTATTCCCCTCAAATTGATAATCTAAAGCCTCTAGCATAAAAGGTATCCACCCTATTCCCGACTCTACCGATACAAATTTGATTCTAGGAAATTTGGCCAAGACCCCCGACAGGAGTAAGTCACTGAGTTGGACGCCGTTGCGCATAAAAAATTCTACTGAAAGCTCTGCAAACGCAGCCATTTTCCCGACAACAGCCGATTTCTCTTTAGTAAGACCGGCTTCCATATTTCCAGAGCCGATATGAAAACTAATTGGTAAGTCGTATTCACAAGCGACTTCCCATAGCGGGTCCCAATGCGGGTCACCTAGGAAAGGGTGGCCAAATGATTGAGGGTCACCGGTGAATAAAATCCCTTTATGTCCAAGTTTGGCGCAGCGATGTATTTCAGAGACTGAAGCTTCAACGTCCCAAAATGGGATAGATGTGATAGGTAGCAAGCGTCTCGAGTCAGCCGACGCCCATTCGGTTTGCCAATCATTATAGACTTTAACGCAAGTAAGCATGAGCTCAGGGTCCTTGAGTTTCAGAAATGCTTGGTTTCCAAAGCCTCCGACATTTGGGTACATTACCATGGCCCAGATATTGTACTTGTCCATATATTTGAGGCGCTCAGCTGCGTCCCATGCACCCGGGTGCATATCATCATAGCCATTAGGTGGATTCAGCATACTGCCGACTCCGGCGGTGGCACTATAGCCGAGACGGGCAATGGGTGTCTTTCCTATGTACCAAAGATAGCGACCATGTTTGTCTTTTCTGACTGTTGGGACAGCATCTTTCATCTTTGCCGGGACTCGTTTGGTCCAGAGATCAGCACTTTCGGTAACATGAGTGTCTACGTCAATAATCGAATACTGTTGCACAGTGCCCCTCCTGCGTATAGCTTATATGAAGTTAGTAATAGACTAACCGGAGACAGAGGATATTGCCAAGTAAAATGTGTCGGATTTGGAGGGGGTTTCATGACTTACGATTTATTAATTAAGAACGGTTTTGTAGTTGATGGAACGGGAGCATCAAGGTTTCGAGCCGATGTGGGTGTGAAAAATGGAAAAATCACACATATAGGGAAAATAAACGAGAGCGCGTTGGAGACTATTGATGCCGAAGGACAAGTTGTTACCCCCGGCTTTGTTGATGGGCACACACATATGGATGCCCAAATTTTCTGGGATCCTTTAGGTCAGTGCTCCTGCTTCCATGGTGTGACTACAGTCATGATGGGTAATTGTGGATTCACACTTGCACCTTGTGCTGAAAAGGATGCTGATCTTGTTTTTAGAAATCTCGAAAGAGCGGAAGATTTGCCTCGCGATGCGATGAAGGAAGGGATCAATTGGCAGTGGGAGACTTTCCGAGAATACTTGGCGGTTATTGATGCGCTACCAAAAGGGATTAACTATGGCAGTTATATCGGACATTCCGCCCTCAGAACCTATGCTATGGGCGAGCGCGCGTTTACAGAATTAGCTACGCCAGATGATCTGAAAAAAATGCAACTGGAACTCGAAGATGCTATGCGTGCTGGTGCTATTGGTTTTTCTACTTCCCGCACGGTCAATCACTTGACGGCGGACGATCGACCGGTCGCCAGCCGCATTGCAGACTGGGCAGAAGTAACGTCTCTTGTTAAAACAATGGGTAATGTGGGTGGCGGTATTTTTGAATTAGCCAGTGAAGAACCTGGTCGCAGCCCACAGCGAAGAAAAGATTATTTTGATCGGCTAAAAAATCTGGCAGTTGAGTCTGGGTGCCCAGTTACTTACGGTATGCCAAGCATCCGAGTGGCGCCAGAGCTGTGGCCTGCTTTTTATGATTTGGGTGATGAAGTTGCTGAGGCGGGGGGCACTTTATTCATTCAAGCGCATAGTCGGTCCATCTCGACGATGCTGTCTTTTCGTTCACAAACGCCTTTTGACGCATGGGATGTGTGGCGTGATGTGCGAAACAAACCGATAGAAGAACAGATGGTTTTAATGCGCGATCCTGAAGTGAGACGCAAGCTAATTGACGTGGCTTCAAGGCCGTATGAAGGCCCGAAAGCAGCAGGTGCGGAGGCTAGACCTCCTGAATGGGATTGGGTCTATTTATTTAACGGTGTGGGTGATGAACAGTTGATGTCTGAAGTTGCCAAAGAGCGAGGAGTCCATCCGGTAGAAGCAATGATAGATATTGCTTTGGAGCGTAACTTTGACGTTTTTTTTCGCCAACCTTTGGCTAATGAAGACCAAGAGTCAGTGCTAAAAATGATGAAACATCCTAGAAGTGTGGTTACTTTCTCTGACTCTGGCGCTCATGTTGCGCAGATAATGGACTCATCTCTACAAACGCACTTATTGAGTCACTGGGTAAGAGAAAAAGAGGCTTTCACGCTTGAAGAAGCGGTAAAATTAATAACATCTGACACAGCAAATGCTTGGGGATTAAAGGATAGAGGAGTCATTAAAGAAGGGATGAATGCCGATATATTAGTTTTCAATCCAGAGACCATAATGCCTAATATGCCTGAACTTGTTAATGATTTGCCTGCCGGAGCGCAACGCTTAAAGCAGACATCGACTGGGATTTCAAACACCATTGTAAATGGTTCAATACTGCTGAAAAACGATAAGCCAACGGGTGCACTTCCAGGACGATTGGTTAAAGGGATGAGTGCTAAGCTATAGCGTACGATTTCCTTGATTTTTTTCATTGAAGTTCGTATCCAAATCTTTAAAATACATACCGATAAAAGTCGTAGTAACGAATTAAAACTAGGTGAAATTTGAATGAGAAAGTATCTCCACATTGACGTAGATGATAAATCAACAAGGGAAGAACAGTTTGTTGGGGAACAGATAGCTAGAGCAGGCAGATATTTCATCGCTAAGACTTTGGTGGACTTAGATGTTGCAAAGGTTGATCCGTTAGGTCCCGACAATCCCCTTATATTCTCGGCGGGTCCTTTTGCTGGAAGTAATTTCTCTAATGCCAACCGGACCAGTGTTGGTTGTAAAAGCCCACTTACAGGCGGTATAAAAGAAGCCAATGCAGGCGGCTCTTTTGGATTGGCTATGGGTCAGCTTGAAATTGCAGGCTTTACTCTTTATGGCATGAGTGAGGAATGGCAGGTCATTCATTTGAAAAAAGATGGCTCTATAGAATGGAGTTCCGCAGATGCCTTTTTGGGTAAAGGGACTGTTGAATGTGCGGCCATGTTACATGAGAAGTTTGGATCAAAAGTCAGCCTGGCAATTTGTGGTCCTGTTGGCGAGTATGGCGGATTAATTTCCGGTATTTCAATGAGCGACACAGATCAGCGGCCATCCAGAATTGCCGCGAGAGGTGGAGTGGGTGCCGTCATGGGTTCGAAGAAAATCAAGGCGATTGTAATTGACTTGCATAAAATGCCAGGTTTTGCTGATCGAAAAAGGCTGTTGAAAGGGATTAAAGAATATGGACGTATGATCCGGGAAGATGATGCCACTATGGCTCTTAAGGACTACGGCACCGCGATGATGGGCGATTACACCAATTATGTAGGTGGCTTGCCGACAAACAACTTTAGTGCAGGTAGTCAGGCTAAGGGTGAGGGTGACGTATTCGAAATGGGTGGACAGCATATCCGCGAACGGAATATGGAAAGAGGAGGCGAAACGTCGCATGCATGTATGCCTGGATGTATGATCGAATGCAGTAATGTGTACGTGGATGAGAAAGGGGAAGAGATAACCTCGCCAGTCGAGTACGAGACATTAGGGATCATGGGTACTAACTGCGGAATCACTGATCCTGATGATTTGGCTCGACTCAATTGGCATGCAAATGATCTCGGGATAGATACCATCGAGACCGGTGCTGCGATGGGTGTCCTTTTGGATGCTGGCCTAGCAGAGTTTGGCGATGTTGATTTCCTGACCTCAGTAATGCAAGAAATACGGGAAGGAACAGAAAATGGAAAGCTTTGGGCCCAAGGGACAGGCGCTGTGGGGAAACATTATAAGGTCCACAGAACTCCAGTCATCAAAAACCAAAGTATCAGCGCATATGATCCAAGAGTTATTGAGGTTACTGGGCTTTCAATGATGCTGACGGCACAAGGAGCAGATCACACTACGGGAAACGCGGCAAAATATGAATGCAGTGGAAAAGGGGTGAAAGAGTTAGTAGCTGTGAGTATGGATGCCCAAGTAATATGCGCTACCGCGGACTCTCTCGGTTTATGCTTGTTTGGACGGTCGGTTACAAATACTAACGTAGAAATGATAGTTGGCTTGATTAACGACGCGCTAGGAACAGACCTTGAGCCTGAGTTCTTCTATGAGATCGGGAAAGAAACTTTGCTATTGGAAGACGAATTCAATAAAGGAGCTGGTTTTACTGAGATTGATGATGAACTGCCCGAGTTCTTTTATGAGGAAGCTCTAAGCCCGAGTAATCAAGTTGCCCGCTTCCATGCGCAGGAGGTTAATGAGGCTCTGCGCGAGTGGTGGTCAGAAAACGCTGCATAAGCGAAATCTCCAGTGCTAAAGACCAAGGATAATAAATGGGTAGAGTGAAACTATTTGCCTTGTTACTGACGGTATTTTTATTTCCTGCCGATATTTTGGCATCATTACCTGATACTCAAAAGAATTTCTCTCTAGAAAAATATATGGGAGATTGGTTTCAGATTGCTCTGATTCCAAATCGCTTTCAAAAGAAATGCGTAGGACAAGCGCGGGCCAACTATAGGCTTTTACTGTCTGGAGATGTGGCGATTGTGAATCAATGTATTGAAAGTGATTTCAAACTAAAACGTGCTGACGGTATTGCTAAGATCAATAAGACGTTTAATGACAATGCTCGGCTAATGGTGCGCTTCGCACCAAAATGGTTGTCTTTATTATCCTTTGTTTGGGGTGATTACTGGGTATTGGCTATCGAGTCAGATTACTCTGCAGTGCTCGTGGGTTCGCCTGACAGAAAGTATCTATGGGTTTTGGCCCGAACCCCGACGATTTCTAAAAAAGTCTATAGACGACTTACCAGTATTGGCTTGGCACAAGGATTCAATATATCGGAACTAGTACTGGAAGGCGCGCTTCTTGATTAGCCGAATACTGAAGTGACATGCTCTGTATCTAAGTATTCCCTTACGGCAATTATTTTTCCTTTATTGATGACCATCATGAAGTGATAAATATTCTTATAAGTCTTTCCATTACTTATTTCTCCATAAGATGTAGCTTCTACTGAAACTCGATCATCTTCAGCGGTCATCAAGTTAGGCGTAACCGTTAATCCATTGGGTGCTAAAGGGACTACCTGCTCTAATAGAGTAGAAAATTCGCTCTTCGAATAAGTGCCTGACAGGCTTGTTGAGCCAGCAACCCACCAAGTAGCATCATGACTTAACATGTCGAGAGCTGAGGAATAATCGCCAGTAGAAAAATTTTCCCAGAACTGTAGGACTATCTTTTTGTTACTTTCAGCATCCATATCTCTATCCCTTTAAACACTAAACTTGAGCCTCTAAAGCTTAATTGAAATGCACTTCATAGCATAGCCTTTTGGCTATTCACGCCGTTTGTTATTCGAGTAACCGCAACATTGATTTTTCCGTCTGAATAAACCAAGCTCTCACTTCAATATCTAAAATATTTGAAAGGACTGGAAGATGAGGCCGATAGACTACTTTGAACGGGGAGTTAGATTGGATCCTGACCGCACTTTTTTGGCGAGCGAGGATATTAAATACTCCTACCAGGATGCCAAAAAGTTGATTGATGCGGCTACTAAAGGTTTATATGCGGCTGGCTTTGAGGTTGGAGACTCGATAGCCGTGTACTCTCATAACCATGCAAGTGCTGTTTTGGGAGTGTTCTCTAGCATGAATGCTGGCGGTGCATGGATTCCTGTAAATGTTCGCAACAGTGCTGCTACAAATGCTGAGTACATGTCGTATACACGAACGAAGTGGCTCTTCTACCACTCCCAAGTCTCTGAACAGGTTTCAGAATGCATTCCATTACTGCCAGAGCTTAAAGGGGTGATTTGTTTGGATAGGAAGGATAACGGTCACCCTTCCTTAGTAGATTTTTCCGATGCTGGGAAAATGGTTGATGTCCCTGATTGGTCTGATCCGTTTGGAGCTCCAAATATGGTCTTTTCTCGTTGGCCGACAGGCGGGACTACAGGGCCTTCGAAAGGGGTAGAGATAAGCAATGCAAATATTTTGACGATGTTCGAACTAGGTTTGAAACACTATGTGGGGGAGGACACAAAAGATGTCGTCCATTTGGCTGTTGCGCCCATCACCCATGCAGCGGGTGTTATTATTGGTATTTTTTCTGCGGTCGCGGGAACTACTATTGTACATCCAGCATTTGACCCTAAGAAAGTGCTTGAGAGTATCGCTCGTGACAAAGTGACACATATATTCCTTCCGCCTACCGCTTATTATGCGCTACTTGAATTCCCTGATGTCAAATCATATGACTGCTCAAGTTTGAGGCAAATTTTGATCGCTGCTGCACCAGTTTCTCCTGACAAATTTCGAAGAGGGGTTGAGGTTTTTGGTGACGTGATTTGTCAGTGCTATGGACAGGCAGAGGCCCCTATGTTGATTTCAATGCTGGCACCTGAGGTTGTGTCTGCCGCAGCTTCAGGATACAAATCGGAACGACTTAAAAGTTGCGGGAAGGTGACGTCCTGTACCGAGGTGGCGATTTTAGATGACTCCGGGAATGTGTTGTCAGTGGGTGAGCGAGGAGAAATATGTTGCCGCGGCCCACTGGTCACCCTTGGGTATTTTGAAAAGCCCGAAGCTACGGCAGAGGCACGCTTATATGGGTGGCACCACACGGGTGATGTTGGTTACCTGGATGACGATGATTATCTTTACATAGTCGATCGCAAAAAAGACATGATCATCACTGGTGGATTTAATGTTTTCGCGACTGAGGTCGAATCGCCAATCCTAGAAATACCTGGTGTTTTAGAATGTGCTGTAATCGGAGTGCCCGACGAGCGTTGGGGGGAGTCTATTAAGGCAATAGTTGTGCTAAATGCGGGGGTAGAGATGTTACCTGAACAAATAGTGGACAGCTGCAAAGACAAACTTGGAGGGGTAAAAACTCCTAAATCTGTAGAGGTGTGGGACGAGATCCCTAAAACAGCAGTAGGTAAAACCGATAAAAAAGCGATCCGAGCTAAATTTTGGGGTCAATCTGACCGACTAGTAAATTGATGACGTCAGCTAAAACAGCAGTTATTACTGGTGCTGGAAGTGGTATCGGCAGACAAACTGCTCAGTTGTTTTTGGAGAATGGCTATCTTGTGGCTCTAGTAGGGCGAAGAGAAGACCAGCTTCGAGAAACAGCTGGTGGGAGAGATGATGTCGTTATTCTTCCTTGTGACGTGGGTCGTCCTGAGTCCGTTGTAGCCGCTTTTGAAGAGGTTTACAGTCGATGGGGATATTTGAATGTTCTCTTCAACAACGCAGGTATAGGATCGCCGTCTAAGTTAATCGATGAAACTTCAGTAGACACGTGGCTATCGATGGTCAACACAAATTTGACAGGTTCCTTTCTGTGCGCGCGCGAGGCCTTTCGAATAATGCGTAATCAAAGACCGCAAGGCGGCCGTATAATCAATAATGGGTCCATATCTGCGCAAACTCCACGACCAGGGTCGGTTCCTTACACTACTACAAAGCACGCGATAACTGGATTGACTAAAAGCTTGTCGTTGGACGGACGTCCTTTTGATATTTGTTGTAGCCAGATTGATATAGGAAATGCTTTGACTGAAATGGCGACTCCAATGACACAAGGGGTTCCTCAAGCTGATGGCTCTGTAAGAGCGGAAGCTACAATGGATGTCTCTCTAGTCGCAGAAGCAGTATTGCAGATCGCAAATCTCCCGCTGCAGGCAAATATTCAGTTTATGACACTTATGGCAAATAGAATGCCTTTTGTAGGACGCGGATAATGAGCTGAGTAAGTAGCGAGAGTATCGCGTATTTCTTGCAATAAACCCTATTAGTGTTAATGTTTTTAGAATAGTTGTGTTTCAAAGTCTGTTCTAAAATCCAAGTAGGGGAGCCGTTATGAAGTTTTCTGTCACGATTGACCCAAATATCAACGATTGGGATATAGTGCGATACGCGGAGGAACTTGGCTTTGATCGAGCTTGGGTCCCTGACTCACAAATGATATGGTCGGATTGCTATGCTCTTATGGCCTTAGCTGCGACGAACACCAAACGAATAGAGATTGGCACAGGTGTCGCAATAGCGGGAACTCGTATTGCGCCTGTTACTGCACATTCTATTGCGACGATTAATCAGTTAGCACCCGGAAGAATATTTTTGGGCATCGGTACTGGCCATACAGCGATGCGGGTAATGGGACAGAACCCGCTTCCTGTCGGAGAATTTAGAGAGTACTTGCGTGTGCTTCGAGGGCTGTTGAGTGGTGAGGCAGTTGATTATACCTATCGAGGACGGACTAAAGAGATCCAGTTTTTACATCGAGACAGGTATTACTTGAATTTAGACAATAAAATACCAATTTACGTTGCGGCTAATGGACCAAAAGCTTGCGAAGCTACGGGTGCGTATGGGGACGGTTGGATAACTATTGGTGATGCGGGAGATGAAATTTCAAGCCGACTGGAGCAGATTCATGGCGGAGCACAGACTGCGGGTCGGACATTGGATGACAGCTTTCAAACATCATTTTTGACAGCACCATGTATTTTGCGAAACGGAGATAAGTTAACTGATGATCGAGTCATTAACGAAGTAGGATCGTGGGTGACAACTGAGCTGCATTTCTTCTATGAGATCTGGAAAAAAGCAGGTAAGAAAAATGACATGATTCCTAAACATTTCGAGAACATATGGGACGATTATTTAGAGAGGGTAAATAAATTTAGTCTTCCTGAAAATGCTAGATTTCGGCAGGTCCATCTCGATCATGCTACTCACATCGTACCTGAAGAGCGTCGGTTTGTGACGCCTGAGGCGATCAAGGCTTGCTGTTTCGTTGGGACTCCTGACGAGATCATAGAGCGGATTAAGGAAAAGGAAAAAAATGGTGTGAAAGAAATCAACATCATGCCCTCGTCAGAATCTCAGCGGAAAGTTTATCGAGACTTTATGGAACTGGTTATACCCGCGTTTAGATAGGAGCTCAACTAGGCCGTTAACCTTATACTTTATTGGTAATAAGGTTGGCATCAAAATATAATATGTTTTCTTACAGATACAGACCTGTTGAAAGCTTTTATTAAAAGGAATTGTTTCATGAAATTTGCCGTTACTATAGATCCGAATATTAATCGTTGGGACCTCATTCGATATGCTGAGGAGTTAGGCTATGACCGTGCGTGGGTTCCAGATTCTCAGATGATTTGGTCTGATTGCTACGCAACCTTAGCGTTGGCCGCGGTGAATACGAAACGTATAGAAATTGGAACTGGTGTTGCGATTCCAGGTACTAGAATTGCACCGGTGACCGCTCACTCGATCGGTACGATAAATCAGTTGGCGCCTGGGCGCACATTT
Organism: Proteobacteria bacterium UBA4457; assembly: GCA_002390205.1. Taxonomy (GTDB): domain Bacteria; phylum Pseudomonadota; class Gammaproteobacteria; genus UBA4457. The sequence goes on from DGOV01000024.1 coordinate 27,604, forward strand.
TTAGGGATAGGTACTGGTCACACTGCGATGCGTGTTATGGGCCAAGATCCCATGCCAGTGAAAGAGTTCCGAGAATACCTAAGAGTACTGCGTGCTTTGCTCGATGGGGATGCCGTTGATTATACCTATCGAGGAAGAACTCAAGAAATACAGTTCCTACATCGTGATCGTTATTACTTGAATTTAGATAATAAAATACCTATTTATGTGGCAGCTAATGGACCTAAAGCTCTTGAGGCGACGGGTGCTTACGGGGATGGTTGGATAACTATCGGAGGAGCTCCGACAGAGATCTCTGATAAGTTAGAACAAATCCATGGTGGCGCTTCTGCAGTTGGAAGGACTATCGGTGAAGATTTCCAAACTTCCGTTTTGACTGCAGGCTGCGTGCTCCGTCCAGGTGAAAAATTGACCGATGAGCGAGTGATTGATGAAGTTGGCTCGTGGGTAACCTGTGAACTACATTTCTTTTATGAGATCTGGAAAAAATCTGGCGAAAATAATGAAATGGTCCCTGCCCATTTCGCTAACGTCTGGGATGAATATGTCGAGCGAGTAAGTAACTATTCTCTTCCAGAGAATGCTAGATTTAGACAAATTCATGATGGACACTGTACCTATATGCAGCCCGATGAAAGAAAATTTGTGACTCCAGAAGCTATCAAAGCCACATGCTTGGCTGGGACACCGGACGAGATTATCGAAGAACTAAAGCAGAAAGAAAAATCGGGATTAAAGGAATTGAATATTCTTCCTGATGCAGATCAAGCGCACAAGGTATACAGAGATTTTGCCGAGTTGGTAATGCCTGCCTTTCGATAAAGTCTAATTGTGTTGGGTCGTCCTTTCTGTGGACGACCCAATACTCCTTCTATATATCTGGTTGCCAACCTTTCTCTTTTGCAATGAAAACCATTTCAGCTACCGCGCGAGCATCGGATAGGGCTTCGTGATGGGAAAGTTGTATTCCTAAATAATGACACAAAGTATTAAGTTTGTGATTAGGAACAATATTTGGTTTCGGCCAGATCTTGGTGGCAATATGTCTATACGTGCATACCCAGGGTGTATCCGGCATGGGCAACCCGTAATGAGTGCAACAGGATTTTAAGACGGACTTATCAAATGAGGCATTATGCGCGGCAATAAAAGAAGCTTTACTGAGCAGAGGTTGAATCCTTGGCCAGATGTGTAAGAAGTTTGCTTCATCTTTTACATCGTTCCAAGAGATCCCATGTATCTGTGTGTTTTGAAAAGAAAACTCTGAGGTTGGAGGTTTAATTTTGATATGAATTGACTCTATGATTTCTGAGTCACGACAAATAATAATCCCTAGTTCGCACGCGCTATTTCTTTTCGCGTTGGCCGTTTCGAAGTCTATAGCAACGAAAGTGACTGAATTTTTCAGAGAGGTAGGTATGTTCAATTACAATCCTTAGGGAGTTATTTTCTTCGCGCCTCCTTCTTCTGCAGGCTTGTCTAAAGAAACTTGAAAGCGGGGCGGCATAAGATGAATGTCAACCGCAGCATAGGTTCCGGCGATCGGATATTTAGTAGTCATTGCTTCATGACCAAGAGATTTCGAGTTAAAAATTTTCTCAGCTGGTTCGCCCCGTATAACATTCTTGAAATCATAGTTAGCCTCAAACTGTACTAGTGTTGGCTCATCATTTATTAAGCAACCATTTAATGTCGGAGAGTATTTTATTATGCCACCTGCACCTACTAGAGGGATGCAGTTTCCTATACTCATATCGACAATAACGGCATCTTTAGTTTCAATTTTTCCGTGCACTTGATCATAAGATTCTTTGCAAGTTACTTTAGCTGGGCAAATTGAGAATCCGTACCGTTGTTCAAGTATTGAGCTTGCTTTTAGATTATCGCAAAAAGCTTTCATGACTAGATGTCTAGGCTTGATACCCGTCCGGCAAGCAATTCCAGTATAGGCCAGAGTGAAATCACCTATTGAGCTATTATTACCTCGAATGAAAGTTAGACTAAATAGGGCAGGAATACTTGGATGCAGGCTCGGAGGCAATATGCTCTCAGCAGCACTCATTTTCATTTCATAAAGAACGTAAAATATGTGGGCACCTTTCAGGGTAATTTCTGAGGTATCTTCCAAATTAAGTGGTATCTTGCTAACAGCAATATCTTTCCCGTCTCCATGACCATAAAGCAATTCTATTTCGCTCATGCGTTTGCTGCCACTGTTGATTCTTTTTGATTAAAATGAGGCATCACTTCTTTAGCGAACAGTCTCAGACTTTCCAGGACTTTTTCTTGCGGAAGATGTTCCCTAGCTTGTACCATGAAAATCATTTGGTCTGCGCCTGCCGCCTCCCATCTCGATATAGTGTCAATCAAGGTATCAGGATCGCCAAAGCAAAGGCCACTTGCCGGGGCTGCTTTTTTGTCTCCTGGAGCATTGGGGTCTTGTCTTAAAGATCCTAATAGTCCCAAAGCTTTGTAACTATTAGCTGGATAGGCTTCTGAAACCTCGACAGTTTGGCCCGCCATATATCCGAAGGTGTTTATCAGTTCGGCACCTTTTTGCTTCGCTAATTCTGCATCTTCGTGGCAGTACATCCAGTTTGCGATAGCGACTTGATCGTTAATAAATGATCCCACTGGGTCACAAGTTTTTATGTGTTCTCTATATTCTTTAATACGGGGAATATTTCGTTCCACATCTGATATAGACAAGATGAGCGCACCCATTCCTCTGTCTGCTGCATCGAGTTCCGTTCCTGGAGCGGTTACCGCCACCCACATTGGTGGGTGAGGATCTTGCACTGGTTTAGGCAATATGCAGCGTTCCGGCATGCTGAAATAATTTCCTTCATACGAGAATCGCTCTTGTGTCCACATTTTTGGTATGACTCTGCAGTACTCGTCCCAGCTTTTCTTTGTATCGTCTACGTTAGCATTGAAACCACCCAATTCATTCCATGTCGATGAACGACCGGTTCCAAATTCTACACGGCCATTGCTGAGCATATCGAGATAAGCCGCTTTTTCTGCCCATCGAATAGGTGAGTGCATCGCGGGAACACAAGTGCCGATCCCAAAGCAAACTCTAATATCTTTAGTTTCCCTTGCTATTGCCGCCAGGAACATGTCTGGGCAGCTTGAATGGCTATATTCTTCGAGGAAATGATGTTCAACACACCAAACGCTTGAGAAGCCCAACTTATCCGCGAGGACGGTTTGTTCGATCGCATTTTCGATAACCATTCTCTGATTCTCAGTACTGAAAGGTCGCGGTGTAGAGAGTTCATAAAACAGACCAAATTTCATTCCGTTTCCTCGCGTAATAAGGGTTTTCTAATCGTTCATCGCTTGATACACATCGTATTCCACTCTACCTGGAAGTATTCTTCCTTGCCCAACACAGACAATGTTATTTACCCATTTGTACCTTGGATCGCCTGTTTGCATTCTCACTTGAGTGAAAAAATATTGATCGCCGATTTCTGTGGAGCCTTCACCAGTGGTAAGAGCTGCTTGCACCGCGGGGGTCATTTCCAGCTTGCCTGTATACTCTACATATATATAAGCACCATCGTGTGTTTCGAAAGTAGCGCGTACGTCAAGATGTCCGAAATCATCACACACTGTTAACCAGTCCGCGCAACCAGACTTTCTTAATGTCCCTTTTAGCTTTGCCCCTTCAAACTCGCCGCCGTCCACTTCAACGATTAATCGTTTACCGAAAGGTCCTTCTCCTACATCGAGTCCTTCTTTTAAAATCGCGTGGTAGGATAGTAGTTTTTCCATCTTCATATTTGCTTTCCTAAAATTTGAATTGTCATAAATGATTTTCGACTGAACCTAAAGTAAGACGTTCGCCTGCGATATCTCGGTGCAGGGATGATTACGTTCGCGCCATACCCCGTTAGATCTCCTCTTCTCTAGCTTCTTTAGATTGTAAGGGACTTCTGCAATTATGCAATTTCTTTGAGGAGCTCACGCGCGATAATGACGCGTTGAATTTCACTAGTCCCTTCATAGATAGTCGTTACTCGGGCATCTCTTGCAAACCGCTCAAGTGGGTAGTCACTGGTATATCCTGCACCACCCATTAGTTGTAGCGCCGTGTAGCAAGCCTTGTTGGCTGCTTCTGTACAGAACAGTTTCGCCATGGATGCGTTCTTCATATAAGGGTGATTATTTTCTTTTTTCCATGCGGCATTAAGGACTAGTAGTTTAGCCGCTTCTAGCTCCGTATAAGTGTCCGCCATCATGAATTGTAAGCCTTGGAAATTACTAATTTTCTGCCCAAATTGCTCTCGCTCCGTCGTATATTGCCGAGCAAAATCGATAGCAGCGGTTCCTATGCCAAGAGCGAGTGATGCTATCCCTATACGGCCTCCAACTAATTCGCTCACAGCAATTTTAAAGCCTGCATTTTCTTCTCCTAGCATTGCGTCGTGTTTGACT
>DGOV01000103.1 GCA_002390205.1 Proteobacteria bacterium UBA4457
CTTTTAGACAAAGTTTCTGGAGCAGAACATTTCGACGTCTCCTTAAAAGAAGCTTTAATAATAGAACAAAACCTTCGTCAAATATTGAGTGGTTATCTAATGCCCCAGTTTGTTAAAGAAGTAGCTGGAGCGGGTTCCAAAACTCCTATTTCGGAGTTATCGTTATAATCGTGAGTTCAGCGTTTACCTCGAAGAGTACTTAAACTAGAGATAGTGTTATACCCTCTCTTTTTCCCCAGCTTCTTTCCTCTTAACGCTCTATCTCCAACATAAGGCTCTTGTTCTGTTGGCTTTAAGATTCGAGTTTTCCCATTACTGTAGTTCACTGACAAAGAATCCTGGCCGGAAAGAATAGCTATACCAGCCAGATATTCTTCGTTTGTCTGAAATTTTTTCCCTGGGATTTTTATAAGCTTTTGACCTTTCCCTTTGCTGAGAATAGGAAGCTCTGCGACAGGAAAAATAAGAAGGTTTCCAATATTTGTTACGCATGCGACCCACTGCTCATCAATGTTGTCGATGAGTAGTGGCTTGAGGAGAGAGCCCTGCTCGGCCACTGTCATTATAGCTTTCCCCGCTCGATTTTTTGTAGCAACTTTATTCACGTCCACGACAAATCCGTACCCTTGCGAACTGCTCATAATAAGGAAGGAAATACTCTCTAATATCGTAACACTTAAGAAATGCGCGCCATCGGGTGGCGACAATCGGCTAGAAAGAGGCTCACCCAATCCTCTAGCCGAAGGCAACGTGTGAGTATTCGTGGTGTAAGCCCTACCCGTTGTGTCAAAAAATACTGCACTTTGGTTACTTTTCCCTTGAGCGAAATCTTGGTACTCATCTCCCGGTTTGAAAGCCATATCTTCTGGATTAACTTCATGGCCTTTGGCAGCACGTACCCAGCCTTTTGCAGACAAAACCACTGTTATAGGCTCTGTCGTTACAAGTTCGGTTTCTGAAAATGCCTGGGCCGAGGCTCTCTCCACGATGGGACATAACCTAGAATCTCCGTGAGCCCCTGCATCGGCTGCTATTTCTTTTTTTATTAGTGTTTTAAGCCGTGCTTGGGAACCTAGAGTTTTCTCCAGAGCGCCACATTCAGCATTTAATGATTTTTGCTCTTCAACAATCCGTACTTCTTCTAACCGCGCAATAAATCTTAGTCGTAAATCTAAAATAGCATTGGCTTGAGCTTCAGACAGCGAGAACCTTTCCATCAGCGCAGCCTTAGGATTGTCCTCATTCCGAATGATCCTGATAATCTCGTCAATATTAAGGAAGGCGATCAAGTATCCGTCAAGAATATGAAGCCTTGCTTTTACTTTATACAGACGATGTTCTAGACGTCTCGTTACGGTTGACGTTCTGAATTGGAGCCATTCAACCAACAGCGTTTTCAAATTCTTTACTGCCGGCAATCCGTTTAAACCAATGATATTAAGATTTACCCGGTAGCTTTTTTCCAGGTCAGTTTTGGCAAAAAGGTGAGACATCAATGCATCGCAATCTACTCGGCTCGAGCGCGGAATGAGAACAATCCTCACAGGGTTTTCATGATCTGACTCATCTCTCAGATCGTCAATCATAGGAAGCTTTTTAGCATTCATTTGAGATGCAATTTGCTCAAGAATTTTAGAGCTCGCACTTTGATATGGCAACGCATACACAATAATATTACCGTCCTCAATCATATAGCGGGCTCGAAGTTTGACGCTACCCAAACCGTCTTTGTACATTTGCTTCATGTCTGCAGGGGATGACACAATTTCACTAGCTCCAGGAAAATCAGGTGCTGGCACAAATTCACATAAATCTTCCACAGTTGCCTTTGGTTTTTCGAGCAAATAAATACAAGCTGATGCTATTTCGCGTAAGTTGTGAGGGGGAATATCTGTCGCCATGCCAACAGCAATGCCAGTGGTCCCATTGAGCAGAACATTTGGAAGCCTAGCCGGAAGTACAACAGGTTCTTCCAAAGTGCCATCAAAATTTAGCGTCCAATTAACCGTTTCAAAAGGTAGTTCAGACAGAAGGGTATCCGCATAAGGGGTTAATCTAGATTCAGTGTATCTCATGGCAGCAAATGATTTAGGATCGTCAATAGACCCCCAGTTACCCTGGCCATCTATCAATGGGTAACGGTAACTAAAGGGCTGAGCCATTAAAACCATTGCGTCGTAACATGCTGTATCGCCGTGCGGATGAAATTTACCTAATACATCTCCTACCGTTCTGGCCGATTTTTTGAATTTTGCTGTCGCATTTAAACCTAGCTCTGACATGGAGTAGACGATACGTCTTTGCACCGGCTTAAGGCCATCTCCGATGTGAGGTAACGCTCGGTCTAATATCACATACATCGAATAGTCCAAGTAAGCCTGCTCAGTAAATGTGCTTAAGGCTATCTGCTCAGTATCGAAGATATCATTTGAGTTCATGTGACAGTATCTCCTCTATGCACCGTAGCTAAATTACCTTTATTCTCCAACCAATCGCGACGGTCACTTGATCTTCGTTTGGCTAAGAGCATATCCATAAATTTTTCCGTTGCTCCTTCATCATCGATAGTCAGTTGCACTAAGCGTCGACTGCCTTGCACCATTGTTGTTTCACGCAACTGCAAAGGGTTCATTTCTCCTAATCCTTTAAACCGTTGGACATTTACCTTACCTTTGATTTTTTCTGACGAAATACGGTTTAATACGTCATCTTTTTCTGCATCATCAAGTGCGTAAAACACTAACTTACCAACATCAATCCTATAGAGCGGAGGCATCGCCACATAAACATGTCCATGAGCCACTAGCTCCCTAAAATGCTTGACGAAAAGTGCACAAAGCAGTGTCGCAATGTGTAAACCATCGGAATCCGCATCCGCTAATATACATATTTTTCCATAACGTAATTTAGACAAATCCTGATTACCGGGCTCCATTCCTATCGCTACCGAGATATCATGCACTTCTGTTGATGCAAGAACTTGCTCAGAATCGACTTCCCATGTATTTAAAATTTTACCTCTTAAAGGTAGGATAGCTTGAAAAACTCTATCTCTGGCTTGTTTTGCAGATCCACCGGCAGAATCTCCTTCCACCAAAAAAAGTTCTGTGACATCAATGTTTTGGGAAGAGCAATCAGAAAGCTTGCCAGGTAAAGCCGGACCTGCTCCGGCTATTTTTTTTCTGACAACTTTAGATGCTTTTAGCCTGTCTTGAGCCCTAGAGACACAAATCTCCGCGACTCGTTCTCCAAGCTCCACATGCTGGTGCAGCCACAGGCTGAAAGAGTCTCGAACTGCAACGGTGATATAATTGGAACAATGTCGCGACGACAACCGTTCTTTCGTTTGTCCCGAGAACTGAGGCTCTTGAAGCTTTACAGACACAATGTAAGAGCATCTTTCGAATACATCGTCTCCGTTGATTTTCACACCTCTGGGCAGTAAATTGCGGTTATCACAGAACTCTCTCATAGCCTCCAACAATCCCTGCCTCAACCCAGATACATGAGTTCCACCTTGGGCGGTCGGCACTAGATTGACATAACTCTCTGTTATTGGATTGCTATCATCGGCGACCCAATGAAGAGCCCATGTGAGTTGTATCTCATCACTTTCTTGCTCTCCCAGAAACGGTTCAACTGGGATTAAATCTGAGTCGCCCATTGACTCCCGTATATAATTTTTCAATCCATCCGAAAAATACCATTCCTCTTTCTCATTAGTGAGCTCGTCCAGGTATTCAAGCTTAAGTCCGGCACAAAGAACCGCTTTAGCTTTTAAAACATGCTTAAGTTTAGCTGTGGAAATTTTTACTGTATCAAAATAGGTTTCGTCAGGGAGAAATGTGATGGTAGTCCCCGTCAGATCTCGCTTAACTTTCCCTACATTGGTCAATTCAGATACTTTCGCTCCTCCGCGAAAAGACATTCGATATTGGGCACTCTTTCGATTAACAGTCACATCAAGATACTCTGACAAGGCATTTACCACGGAAACCCCCACCCCATGCAACCCCCCTGAAAACTGGTAATTTTTATCTGAGAATTTACCGCCAGCGTGGAGACGAGTCATAATTACCTCAACGCCTGTCACCTGCTCTTCAGGATGAATGTCCACCGGCATCCCTCTGCCATTATCAGCTACAGAAATGGATCCGTCAGCATGAAGCGTTACATTAATTTGCGAGCAGTGCCCAGCTAGAGCTTCATCGACGCTGTTATCTATAACTTCTTGGATTAAATGGTTGGGCCGTGCAGTATCTGTATACATTCCAGGCCGCTTGCGTACCGGATCTAGGCCAGTCAGTACCTCTATAGCAGAAGCGTCATAGTTCTCCGTCAATGAATCAGTCCTATATAAATTGTTTACACCCAATCACAAATTATAGAGACAACTGGGAGTAAAAGCTTGGACCATTGGCATAGATTTTTATGTTAGTCAAAATCTAATAGCAGAGATTTCTTTTTCATATCAGGCAGGTTGTCGATAGAAAATTCGTAATCTTCATGGCATACACCTAATGAAAGCCGTCCACCGCCTCTCAACCTATCGATCTGGAGTTGATTGAACTCAAACCTCAAAAAGTGGACCGCTGATGTCTTGTTATCGTTGCTTCGTTCAAGATCTTCATCAGCGAAGCATCTGATTTGTTCTCCACCGTCTACGCGAAAAAATATTTTTTCTTCTATACCTTTCAGTGCAATTAAAGCTGCCCGTCTCTCCACTTCATCCGTATATTGGAGCATCATAGTTGCCTTAAGGTTCATTCCATCTGGAATCAGCGGATTATAAGTATTTAGTTCATCAGCGATTCCTGCCGAGTCGAAAACCTTTTCTATACGGAGCATTTCTTGTATTTGGTACTGAACAGTTTGACTGTCTTCAAAGTACAGCCCTAAATGTTCCCCTAGAAAAATAGTGCGTAATGCCTTGTGTTCTATGAAACTTTCTCGCAATACTTTCCTTTTCTCGGAGTATTCTTCTAGGGTAAAAAGGTCATCTTTTTTCAGTTTTTTAGACATAAATTATATCTCATATGCATTGCGTAATAATGTGAAAGCCGAGCCCGCATGGGTCGCGTCTCCTAGCCCATGTTGTATCAATTCCCCAGCCATAGGGCAGTCACTTAAATAGTGGTCCACTTCTCCTGCCTGTATTCTCTTAACAACAGGTCGGCAGATCTTCTGAGCGGTATGGTAATGTTCTTTCTTCACAGCATAGGTGCCATCATGTCCGGAACATCGTTCAATCACTAGTATTGAGCTATCTGGAACCAGCTCAAGTAATTGTTTAGTCTTCAAACCAATGTTCTGAACTCTTTGATGACACGGAACATGATAAGCGACTTTACCGATAGGGTTTTTAAAGCTTGTGTTCAATAAACCTAACTTATGCCTACTCATAAGAAACTCAAACGGATCTACAAATGCCCGCTGCACATCTAGCACCATTTGATCGTTTGGGAATAATAAAGGCAGCTCTTGCCTGTACATAAGTACACAACTTGGTATGGGGGCAGTAATCCTTAACCCTTTGTTAACCAATTCCATAAGATTAGGAATATTGAAATTTTTTAATTCTTCGAGCGCTTTAAGATCGCCCAATTCAAACTTAGGCATACCACAACATTTTTCGTTGGTAAGAATCTCAACACCTACTCCGTTATGCTCGAAGACTGCAATCATATCTTCAACAATCTGGGGCGAGTTTTTATCGCCATAACAGGTCAAAAATAATCCTATTTTATCTTCAAAAACAATATCTTGATTTCTTTTTCTAATTCTTTTTCTAGCAGTATTAGAGTTGAATTTTGGCAACGGTGCTTCTGCGTGTATTCCTAACAAAGACTCCATCCCTTTGCGGATGGGTTTAGTTTTGTTTGCCAGATTAACAGCTTGGGCAACCACTGGGATGGCTGCCAGTTTACCGACCGCATCCGTACTAGTAAGTACCCGATCCCTAATGCTGGCGCCTTTTCTTTCGAACTTTTGTGCTTTTGCTCTAAGCATGAGGTGAGGAAAGTCAATATTCCACTCATGAGGAGGAACGTATGGACATTT
>DGOV01000033.1 GCA_002390205.1 Proteobacteria bacterium UBA4457
CAATATGGGAGCGATGGAAAACAAAGGACTCAATATATTTAATACTAAATATGTCTTAGCCCGTTCTGACACCGCGACAGACTATGATTTCATGATGCTAGATCGAGTCATTGCCCACGAATACTTCCACAATTGGACAGGGAACCGTGTCACGTGTAGAGATTGGTTCCAACTCAGTTTGAAGGAAGGTCTAACAGTATTTAGAGATCAGCGCTATGGCGAAGACCGTTACAGTGCGCCCGTCCAAAGAATACAGGAAGTAAGAGCCTTGCGTGCAAGCCAGTTTCCTGAGGATGCAAGTCCTATGGCTCATCCGATACGGCCTGAAGCCTATATGGAAATCAGCAACTTCTATACAGCGACGGTATATAACAAAGGAGCCGAAGTTGTCCGAATGATCCACACTTTAATTGGACCTGAAAAATTTCGTAAAGGGATGGATCTATATTTTGCTCGCCATGATGGACAAGCCGTCTGTACAGAAGACTTTGTCACTGCAATGAGTACTGCTGCTAATTTTAATTTCGACCAATTCTCGCTTTGGTACAACCAGAGAGGTACACCGATCGTTGAGGTATCGAGTAGGTATGATCAGGAAGATCGGAGCTATACGCTCACTTTTAAGCAAAAATCCAACTACAGCAACGAAGATCAACAGAAACCGTTTTTAATACCCATTCAGCTAGCACTATTTGATGCTCATGGTAATGAGGTAACACTTTCAAATAAAGAAGGAGAGTCCGAAGAAACTATTTTGCTTTCCTCCCAACGACAGACCGTTACTTATCAAAACATCGAAGAAAAGCCAATTCCGTCCATTTTACGCAATTTCTCTGCACCGGTAATTCTCAACTATGACTATAAGGACAATGAGCTCGCTGTTCTATCTGCCTATGATACAGATCCGTTCAACCGCTGGGAGTCATCTCAAAGACTCGCGTTAAAAACGATCTTAATAAACATTGATCGTATCCAGCGCAAAATACTTCCAGACTATGGCAATAGTCTCATTGATACCTTTCGAAAAGCACTGAAAATGGCTAAAAATGACACTGCCTTTGCGGCGGAGGTGTTAACGCTACCTAGCGCCAGCTATATTGCAGAACAAATGCCTATAGTGGATCCAGAGGCAATACTGATCGCCCGATCTGGACTTAGAATGCATCTTGCTAAAAACCTAGAAACAGAGTTTTCGGAAGCTTACATCTACTTCCAGGAAGACAAAGACTACAGTCCTGATGCTACATCAGCGGGTATAAGAAGCATCAAAAATATTGCACTTAGCTATTTAATGGAGCTCGGCGACCAAAAGATACGCACGGTGTCTCTGGACCAGGTTAAAAACGCTAATAATATGACCGATGGGATGGCTGCACTGGTTACGCTGGCAAATTGTGACTGCCCTGAACGACTGGAGGCACTTAACTGGTTCTACAATAAATGGAAGCACGAACAACTAGTCATAGATAAATGGTTTGCGGTGCAAGCAACTTCAGTATTGTCTAACACCCTAGAAGAAGTGAAAGGCCTTTTAAATCACGATGACTTTGACATAACCAACCCCAACAGAGTGCGTTCCCTGATAAGCTCGTTTTGCCAAGGAAACCATGCAAAATTTCATGCTTCAGACGGAAGCGGATACCAGTTCGCTGCCGAGCAAATAATACGGCTGGATAAAGTGAATGCTCAAATTGCAGCCCGATTAGCGCGCTCATTTGATCGTTGGAAAAAATTCGACGATAAGCGTAAACACCTTGCCAAAAATGCTTTAATAGCCATTAAAGATAGTCTTGATCTGTCAAAAGATACTAGTGAAGTAGTCAGTAGAGCCCTAGCTTAATTAAGCTAGGGTCTCTTAACTCATTTCGCGGCTTTTAGCTCTCTAACATCCTTAATAACGTCCTCTGCTATATTCTTAGGGCACGATGAATAGTGAGAGAACTCCATGGAAAACTGACCTCGACCTGAAGTCATCGTACGGAGATCTCCGATGTATCCAAACATCTCGCTCAAGGGTGCTTCTGATTTTATTCTCACACCACTAACCTGCGCTTCCTGAGCCTTAATCATTCCTCGACGTCGATTGAGATCTCCAATCACATCGCCCACGTGATCCTCAGGAGTGAAAACGTCAATATTCATGATAGGCTCAAGTAACTGGGGAGATGCTTTAGGCATTGTCTGCCGGTAAGCAGCTCGAGCAGCGGTTTCAAATGCCACAGCCGAGGAGTCGACTGCATGATATGCACCATCCATTAAAGTGACTTTCACATCTTGCATTGGAAACCCAGCTAGTACGCCTTCAACGATACTTCCTTCAAACCCCTTTTGAACCGCAGGCCAAAATTCCCGAGGCACATTTCCGCCGGTAACTTTTGATATGAATTCGAAACCAGTACCGACTTCCCCTGGCTCGATGATGTAATCAATTTTAGCGAACTGACCAGCACCACCTGTTTGCTTTTTGTGAGTATAAACGTCTTTAGTTTTCTCAGTTATAGTTTCACGGTAGGCTACCTGAGGTGCCCCAACAGTAACCTCACAACCGTGAGTTCTCTTTAAGATATCAACTTTGATATCAAGGTGTAATTCACCCATCCCTTTAATAATAGTCTCGCCGCTTTCTTGGTCAGTCTCGACTCTAAAAGACGGATCCTCCTGGATCATTTTACCAAGCGCAACACCCAATTTTTCAGAACCTGCTTTGTCGGTAGGTGAAATTGCAATTGATATTACCGGATCAGGAAAAATCATTGGCTCTAAGGTGGCAGGATTATTCTCATCGCATAAAGTATGGCCAGTTTGCACATTCTTCATACCTAGTACTGCAACAATATCACCTGCCTGAGCTACATCTACGTCATTTCGTGAATCAGCATGCATTTCTACGATTCGGCCTATTCGCTCAGTCTTTCCGGTAAAGCTATTAAGGACTGTAGTTCCTTTCTTAATAGTTCCAGAATAGATCCTAATAAAAGTCAAAGCGCCATAACGGTCATCCATGATTTTAAAGGCCAATGCTCTAAACGGCCCAGATGCATCCACTAACGCCAACTCTCCAGTCTCAACGCCCTCAAGATCAACCTCAGCCTGAGGTTTAACTTCAGTAGGATTAGGAAGATAGTCAATAACTGCGTTTAAAATCAGTTGAACTCCTTTGTTTTTAAAAGCAGAGCCGCAGAACGTTGGGAAGAAAACAAGTTCTCTTGTCCCTTTCCGAATGCACGTTTTAATTGTATCCATGTCTGGCTCTACACCATCGAGATACTGTTCCATGGCTGCATCATCCATTTCTACAGCGCTTTCAATCATTTTTTCGCGATATTCTTCAACTTTTTCTACCATGTCTTCTGGAACATCGCCGATAGTATATTTTTCAGGGTCGCCGGAATCATCCCAAATCCAAGATTTTCTGGTTAGGAGATCCACGACTCCTTTGAATTCATCTTCAGTACCAATAGGCAGAACCATAACAACCGTACGAGCTCCCAGTACCTTTTCCACTTGGTCAACTACCCGGTAAAAATCTGCACCGGTTCTATCTAGTTTGTTTACATAGATAATGCGTGCAACCTCGGAATCGTTAGCATATCGCCAGTTTGTTTCTGATTGTGGCTCAACACCTCCGGAGCCGCAAAACACCCCCACACCACCATCTAAAACTTTTAGAGAGCGATAAACTTCAATCGTAAAGTCAACGTGCCCCGGAGTATCGATAATATTGAATCTGTGATCTTCCCAGAAACAAGTGGTGGCTGCAGACTGAATTGTAATTCCGCGTTCTTGCTCTTGATCCATGAAATCAGTAGTCGCAGCACCATCATGTACTTCACCGATCTTATGTATTTTTCCGGTTAATTTTAAGAATCGTTCAGTGGTAGTGGTTTTTCCTGCATCAACGTGTGCAAAAATCCCAATATTTCTGTAAAGCGTAAGGTCTGTCATGTGTGGCCTCTGAAAATAGCGCACTAGGCACCTGTTCACAGACGCATGCGCTTATAACATTGTTGATAAAGAATTCGGCCGCATTATATTGGCAAAAGAGGAATCTTTATAGCTCTTAATCAACCTAAATAGCAAGAACCGCCCAAAAGAACCCAAATCAGTCAAAAAAAGACAATAAATTTCATTATCACCCGCCAATTCATCATTTACATACACATTCATTTGCTTCTCCCCTTTCCGTAAAAAGCTGTATTATTGGCTTTTAGTATCTAGTCGTGAGAACCAAGGAGTTCCATAGAGTGACATGTTTTATTTTAGTACACGGTGCCTGGCACAATGGCGAGCTTATGGAACCGGTCGCAAAAAGCATACGCGAAGCCGGTCATGAAGTTTATCTTCCCACCTTAAAGGGCAATGGTCCTTCCGACGACAAATTAGTGGGGTTATCAGATGTGATCACGTCACTAGAAAGTTATATCCGACGAAAGGAACTTACAGAATTTGTTCTAGTAGGCCACAGTTATGGCGGCATGGTCATTACTGGGATTGCCGATCTGATGCCTAAGCGGATCCGAAGACTTGTATATTGGAATGCATTTGTGCCGAATAATGGAGAGTCGCTTCTAGATATGACACCTCCTCACTATAAAGAATTGTTTGATTCGATCATGCAACCTGACGGATCTATAACACTACCTTACGAACTTTGGAGAGAAACTTTCATTAACGATGTTTCGTCAGAAGTGGCTGAGAAATACTACGATCAATTAAATGCCCACCCGTACAAAACGTTTGTTGATAAATCGAACACTACAAGTAACCCATCAGAAATGACCATAGGAAAGTCCTATATCAATGCAACTGAGGATACATCTTTGCCTCAAAGTCTAGGCTGGCATCCCAGACTTTCAGAGAAGTTAGGAACTTTTCGATTGGTACAGTTAAGTGGTTCTCATGAAGTTTGTTTCTCGAACCCGGAACTTCTATCGAGCAAAATCATTGAAGCTGGCCGTGATTAGTTGACTGACTTGTCGCGAAGAGAAATAGTTGGAACACCGTCCCGTAAGAAGCTAAATACTAGGCCTTAATCAAGGCCTAGTATTTAGAACTACAAGCGCTTTATTTACCAAAGGCTGTTTTCAATGAACTCACCATAAGCCCTAAAGCTTCTTTCCCGGCTTCTAAAGCGCCTGGGAAAAGTGTGAATCCGTGAATAGTGCCGTCATAACACTTATAATCAGACTTGATTCCAGCCTTTTTTAGCTTTTCAGCATAGGCCTTCCCTTCATCTCTAAGCGGATCAAAACCAGCTGTAATAGTCAACGCGGGAGCAACACCAGCTAGGTCGGTCACTGACATCACTGTCGCGTGTTCGTCTAAAAGAGACACTTCGCCATTATTAGTATAAAGACCACCAAACCAGGCCATATCTTCCATAGA
Organism: Proteobacteria bacterium UBA4457; assembly: GCA_002390205.1. Taxonomy (GTDB): domain Bacteria; phylum Pseudomonadota; class Gammaproteobacteria; genus UBA4457. Next base: position 5,386 of record DGOV01000033.1, read on the forward strand.
TAGAAAATACGCACCTCCACCGAACTCTTCGCGAGAAGGGTAAACGTTGTCTGAAAAATCAGTGACCGGGTAAACCAAAAGCTGGAACACTATCTTCTCTCTTAGCTGCAGCGCGACCACAGCTGCCATGTTGCCTCCAGCACTGTCGCCGGTAACTGCCACGAGGGAGCTATCACCCCCGAGACTCGCAGCATTAGCCACCACCCATTCAGTAGCAGCGATACAGTCTTTTACTCCGGCAGGAAAAATATGTTCCGGCGCTAGCCGATAATCAACAGCGACTACAATACTATCTGCTTCATTAGCCAAATAACGACACTGATTGTCATGACTTTCGAGATCGCCAATGACCCATCCACCTCCGTGATAAAGAACCACAACAGGCAATTTCTCATCCCCAATCGCTCTCGGAGTATACACTCTGATTGGAATCTCCCCATTTGGCCCTGCGACTGACTTATCAACACTACTGTGGATAGGAAGAGTCTCACCCTGAAGGTTTTGTACCAATTGTAAGAAAACGGAACGACACGTTTCATAAGGCATCTCATGTAATGCCGGTCCTCCACCTGCAGCGATATTCTTCAACAACGCATCCGTACTTTGATCTAGAGACATAATTTCTCTCCTTTACTCATATTTGAAATTGAAACAAAAAAGCTTAGCAAAAACCCATTCTAGTTAGTTCACAAAGGCTAAGTAAATTTGCCTGCGCGACTTACAAGCTTAACTTAACAGATACTGATATCATTTTTCTAGTTATTTTCGAGTCGAACGAATTACTTTACCATTGGGTACAATATACCTTCTAATGGCATCTATCGCTTTAATTTATGTCTAAATCTCACCACAAAGGATACTGAGTGAAAAAAATTTTCAGAACTGCTGCCACCATAGGCAGTCTTATTTTAGCTACATCTAGCTTATCTCAAGAAGCAAGTAATGAAAGCGAAGAACAGCTGCTTTTCGTTGAACCGAGCGGTTGGGAAGAAATCTTTTCTAGTCGACAAGACAATTTGTCCACAACAGAGTACGCACCCGCAGGCCAAGATGAGAAAAACTGGAAGGAGCTGCTGTCTGTTCAAATGCTGCTCGATCAGCCTGACGCTGACTTAGACTTAATGCTTACTCGAGTCGTCGATCACTTATCTCGACAATGCTCCGATTTCGACGTAAAACCTATTGCTTTAAATGGAGTCTCTCATCAGTATCCAACTGCAGCGATTATGCTGCTCTGTGGTGCGAGCACCCAAAACGGACTCGGCGAATTCAGCATATTGCGTGGAATTTCCGGTTACAAAAACTTCTATCTACTCCAGAAAAGCTGGAGAGTAGAACCTTACGATACTGAAAACGAAATACCAGTTGACTTGGAAGCTAGGAAATTCTGGCTGGGTTACCTCTCCTACCTTGCGGTTTGTGAAGAAGCCTTGGGGAATTGTCCTCAGTATTAAACGGTCAAAAAAAAACGGCCAAACGGCCGTTTTATCACTTAGGCCTCTTTTTAGAAACCGCTGACTGTCACACTAAAGTCACTCACGTCAGACTTAGTTTCCTTGACTATCTGATTCTGGCGACGAACCTCCGCATATCGATTCTCTTTCATACTGGTAAGTCCTTGCCAAGCAACATTAGAGAAAAATGGTTTCGTATTCGCTGGCTTCTTAGTCAACAAGCCGACGACATCGACCTGAACTGAAGCAAATACTTCGTCGCTGCTGTTATTATAATAACGATGACCTAACTCAAGAAACACCCCATTAAATATTTCAGAGTCTAATGACATTGACCATCCGTTATCTGCTTTTTTCTTTCCATCTTGATTCTGAGCACGCCACCTGAAGTAACCACCGTAAAACTTAGTTCTCGGCATATAAGGGAGAGGCATTCCGTATTCTATGTCAAATCCATCCATAGCTCTTTCAGAAAAATTAGTTTTTCGAGCTTTCTTCCAACCACTGGTGCCCCAGTAAAAATTGGTATTAATTTCACCCATTGTGGTTCTAAATTCAGCGCCCACAGAAACTCTTTGATGATCTAAAGGGAATTCGTGGTCATAGAAAGCGTTCACTCCCATTAATAACTTATCACCCATCGCTAAATGTCTAGCGCCTAAGCCAATATTAACGGTGGTACGACGCTCAGCTGCTACCACACTAGCTTGAGTAAAAATTAGTTTTGAGTTGTCTGCGCTCTCTAACAAAGGAGATAGGATTAATGCTTCGCCTTCTAAACCGTATTCGTCAGACCATTCTAGCTCTACTTGCGCAGTAGGAAACAAATTCCTCAACGCATTCTCCGCCACACTAGCAGACTTATCCCCAACCAAATTTGCACCATTTTGCAAGATCTCATTGACGTTTCCAGATAGGGCCGATCCCACTATTTTTTTACCAACGCTTGAGGCCATTCCTGGCTCACCAGCTGATAAGACGAAAGAGCATGCGAACATGCTTAACGCCGTTAGACCAGTTACAATTCTTTTCACTCGATAAAACTCCCTATAAGGACGATATGTTAGCACTAGCGCTAGCTAGTTTACCAGCTGATACACGATTGTAATCTATTACCTTCAGGACGCACAAGTCGTGAAAACCCAATAAAAAGAGGCGTTAACTAAAAGCCCGGCGCATTAGACAAACTACTTTTTTACTAACCCAGCAACGCCGTCCGATTCTCGCCAGTCCTTTAGAATCTCAAAAAATGCTAGCGGCCCTCCTCCATACACATTAGATAAAAATCCATTTTTCTTATCTACTTTACCTTCGCTGTTATAGTACCCTGGGGTGCACTCAGCGAAGAATCGTTCGCCCACTCTAGCCAACTTTTTAATCGTAGCTCCCCACTCCTCTTCGGCAGCGAGGGTTGTCTCCAAATTGACTCCATTTTCCTTCTCATAGGCGACTAAATGAGCAAGATGCTTACTTTGTTCATCTAACAAGTGGCAGAAATTGGTAGTTAACGCACTGTGTACCATGCCCATGAAGTAACAATTAGGAAAACCATTTGTGCAGTATCCATGAAACGTGGAAGGGCCGTCCGCCCATTTGGAGCTTAAGCTGAGGCCCTCTCGTCCAATGACGTCATAACCAGATCTGCGTGTGTAGTCTGTGCCTACCTCGAATCCAGTGGCGAAGATAAGGCAATCTAGTTCGTAATGAACACCATCAACCATAACGCCTGTTTCAGTAATCTCATCGACCCCTCGCCCTTCGGTATCGACTAAATGCACATTGGGTCTGTTATAGGTATCAAGATACTCGTCGTGAAAACATGGTCTCTTGCAGAACTGTCTATAGTACGGCTTCAAAGACTCTGCAGTCTTTTTGTCATGAACGATACTATCTACACGCGCTCTGATTTTTTCCATTTTCTTGAAATCCGCCAGCTCAGTTGCCAATGACATGTTTTCTTTAGAAAGCTCCTCAAAGTCTTTCGGAGGTAACATTCCTGTCAAATTCCGGTAAATCTCAGTCCATCCATCTCCTACTAGATCCTCTGCACCCATTCCACCACTAGTCAGATTCGTAAAATTTTCCATCCTATGTTTTTGCCAACCTGATTGCTGGCTTGCCGCCCAATCAGAGTCAGTCGGTTTATTCCCACGAACATCAATAGAGGATGGCGTTCGTTGGAAAACGAATAATTTTTCTGCAGCCTCTCCAAGATGAGGTATACATTGAACCGCAGTCGCACCTGTACCGATGATGCCGACTCTTTTGCCTGCCAAACCTTCTAACGAACCGCTAGAATTTCCACCGGTATAACTATAGTCCCACCGTGACGTATGAAATGTGTGCCCTTTAAACTTATTAATCCCTGCAATAGCGGGAAGCTTTGGACGATTGAGCGGCCCGTTCGACATGATAACCGTCTTCGCGCTGAATAAATCGTCTCTGTTTGTAGAGATAATCCAATGCTCATTCGAATCATCCCAGCGGACCTCAGTCACCTCCGTTTGCAAACAAGCGTCGCTGTATAAATCAAAATGCTCCGCTATCCGACGGCAGTGCGCTAGTATTTCAGGGGCATGAGTATATTTCTCGATAGGGAAATAACTCAGCTCTTCTAGTAGAGGCAAATAGATGTAAGACTCTACATCGCACATCGCACCTGGGTAACGATTCCAATACCATGTCCCTCCAAAATCGCTTCCTTTTTCTATGAGCCTGATTCTTTCTACTCCGGTTTCGCGCAATCTTGCTCCCGCTAAAAGTCCACCAAACCCACCTCCGATGACAGCAACATCGACGTGATCATGTAATGGCTCTCGCTCAGAGTCTGAAGCCGCGTAAGGGTCGTCAACATATCGGGAAAAATCCCCAACAACTTGTTGGTATTGATTGTTCCCGTCGGTCCGAACTCTCTTATCTCTCTCCTGTCTGTACTTAGCCCGTAATCGTTCAGGGTCAAAGCCCAGCTCTCCAAAGTCCACACCTAGCTTTTCAAATACATTCATCCGTTTGTTGTTCCTACTCATTTTTATAGCGTTATCTAACTCTAATGTCCGAGGCTTTTTATATCAAGACTAGTTGCTTCACTGGGCCCGAGTTTCATCCAGCATGAAATAATGTGCCCTTAGTCTTTGGACTATATTCTTTTTTCACTTATCCTATCGTAAAGAGACAGCACCGGAGAACAACTTGATCCTCAAGCCAAGCGAGCTAGTGAGCTATATCGGACCTGTCTTTGAGCTCAATGTAACCAAGCGTCACACAATGGCTTATGCGGCATGTCTTAACGATTTACTTCCCATATATTTCGATGATATGACGCATCCTAAATTAGGTATCCATCCTTTATTCCCTGTCTGTTGCGAATGGCCTGCTTTATTGGATTTTTTTCATGAGAACAATTTACCCATGCATAGAATGGTCCATGCAACCCATGATTTACATATCTACCAACCGTTATCCCTTGGGCAGAGTTACTTTACAACCGCAGAAGTTATCTCACTAGAACAACGAACACCTGGGATATATCTGACGTGGAAACTTAAAACAGTTGATAGCGACGACATCGTCGTTAATGAAACGTGGCAAGGGAACTTATTTCTCGGGGCGAAAACTGAGGACTGTGGCGCGTTCCCTCAAATAGCACCCTCCACACCAAAATTTTCTAGCCCTCTTGTAGAAGCTCAGGTTTCATCGCTAGAAATCAGTGGAGGCCTCGCTCATACATACACTGAATGCGCGCGTATCTGGAATCCCATACATACTGAGAAATCAGCAGCTCACCAAGGAAATATGGCAGAGCCTCTTCTGCATGGCACTGCCACACTAGCGCTCGCTGTTTCCGAAATAGTAAAGAACACACTCAACTCTGACCCGGAAAAAATCCGCCGGATAGGGTGCAGATTTTCTAAACCAGTAATAGCGCCCACCCATTTAAGAATCGAGACATTAGAGACCGAAGAGGAACTGATAATATTCCAGGTTTTGTCTCAGAAAGGAGATGTCGTTCTCCGAGACGGATTCGTAGAGCACAGATAGCCGGATTTTAGCAGCACAGCTTTATTTCAAGCCATGACTTTACTTAAAACACCAAAAAGTGGCGTCCCCAAGGGGATTCGAACCCCTGTTGCCGCCGTGAAAGGGCAGTGTCCTAGGCCTCTAGACGATGGGGACGTATTTGGTGGAGCCAGGCGGGATCGAACCGCCGACCTCTGCAATGCCATTGCAGCGCTCTCCCAGCTGAGCTATGGCCCCTAATTACTGCAGAATCTGCCTATAAGTAGAAGCATCTGTTCAGAATTTCCAGAAGTCGGTCACTATATTAAGCGACTTTAAACTTCCCAATCAATAACTCGTCTTAAGCGGCCGCAGAGTAAGCTAGCGAGCGACAACTGTCAAGCCGAACTCACACGATCTCTTATTAATTGGAGAGCTATATCGAGCCGTTCTAGGCATTGTTCCCTACCAACCAACCATAGCGTAACCTCAATTCCTGGGGATGCGCTTCCACCAGTCACCGCAACTCTTAGCGGTTGTGCTATTTTTCCTAGTTTGAGCTCTCGCTCCTCTGCCACTTGCTCGACTATTGCCTGTAATTTATTTGGACTCCAATCTTCTAATTCTGATAGACGTTCACGAAGCGCCTGCAAAGGCTCAGCTACAACACCTCTGAGGTGCTTTTTCACAGCAGATTCTTCGTGGCCAGAAAATTTTCCGAAGAATGGTGCACTTTTGTCTGCCATTTCCATCAGATCTTTCACCCGAGTCCTTTGGGCATCCACTACCGCAACAAATTTCTCACGCGCCTCAATATCAAGCCCTCTAGCTAAAAAAAATGGCGCAGCGTAACTGGCTAACCGATCTATTTCCATACTCTGGATATACTGTTGGTTGACCCAGAGTAACTTGTCGGGGTCGAACGCAGCCGCAGATTTGTTGACAGCACTTAAACTAAAGAGCTCACGCATCTCATCCATCGAAAAAATTTCTTGATCTCCATGAGACCAACCTAGCCGTGCCAAATAGTTTAAAAGTGCTTCAGGCAGTATTCCATTTTCACGATATTCCAAGACACTAACTGCTCCATGTCTCTTCGAAAGCCGCTTCCCATCTGTTCCATTAATCATCGGGATATGAGCATATACTGGTATTTGTGCGTTTAGTGCATTAATGATGTGAATCTGGCGTGCGGTGTTGCTGAGGTGATCGTCTCCTCGGATCACATGCGAGATTTCCATGTCAATATCATCCACCACTACAGTCAAATGATAAGTCGGCGTACCATCTGACCTTGCAATAATTAAATCATCAAGCTGGCTGTTTTCAATTTTCACGTCCCCTCGAATCTCATCTCGAACAATTACATGACCATCAAGTGGCGTTTTGAGTCTCATCACAAAAGAGCCAGACTTGTCATGGTTATTTTCTTGACTGCCTCGACAATGGCCGTCGTATTTAGGAGTAAGTTGAGACGCCACCTGCTCGTCTCTAAGCGAATCGAGGCGTTGCTTCGTGCAGTAACATTTGTACGCATGGCCAGAGTGTTTGAGTTCTGCGATCTTCTCCTCATATCGTGCAAACCGCGCTGTCTGATAGTGAGGGCCTTCATCATAGTCAAGCCCCAACCAATTCATCCCTGCTAAGATATTTTGGACCGCCTGCTCTGTCGAGCGCTCTCTATCTGTATCTTCAAGCCGAAATACAAAACGTCCTTCTTGCTGACGAGCAAACAAATAGTTGTACAAGGCTGTGCGAACACTGCCAATATGCAGGTCCCCTGTTGGGCTGGGCGGAAATCGAGTGGCTATTGTCATAATGTATCTAAAAAATATTGGTTGTCTGAAGAGGAGCATTGTATTGGTAAATGATCCATTTTGCTGCCAGAAAAATGGTTGTTGCTAAATTGGCACCCGTTTAGTGTCAGATCGGATAACTAGTGATACTCTTTGGTCAGACAAGTTCTTTTGGAGAAAATTTCAACGTGACTGTAGCAAACAATAAAAGCTCGAGTGATGGTTTCGATAAACACTGTCGAGTAGTTATTATAGGTGCCGGCTTTTCGGGACTACTCTGTGCCAGCTACTTAAAAGAAGCCGGCATACATGATATTCAAATCCTTGAAATGGGTTCCTCCGTCGGAGGAGTCTGGAGCAAGAAAGGTGTCGGCGCCTACCCAGGGGCAGCGTGTGATGTACCCTCATATATCTACCTGCCTTTTCTGGATCGTACTGGATTTATCCCCTCGAAAAAATACGTAAGTCAACCTGAAATTGCAGAGTACGCTGAAATGCTAACCGACCATATCGGAGTTAGAGAAAACATTAGCTTTGACCGTAAAGTCACAGAACTAAAATATCTTGGGGACCAACAGAATAAATGGCGAGTCAGAACAGTAAACACTAAGACTGGACAGACAGAAGAGACTGTATCGTGTACCCATATAGTTAGCGCGAACGGTCCGCTCTCTAGTCCAAGGATGCCTGAGCTAGGTGGTATGGAATTGTTCAAAGGCGAAAGCTTCCACACGGCACAATGGGATGGGACTGCGAATTTAAAAGGCAAAAAAGTAGCCATCATCGGAACTGGAGCCTCTGCTGCTCAAGTAATCACGTCAATCGCTGATGATGTGGAAAGTCTGCACGTTTTTCAACGGACTCCAACATGGGTGCTACGCAGAGATGATGAACCTACCTCGCCTGAGCTAAAGCAACAATTCGAAGTAGGAGGGTATGGCGAAGAGCTAAGGTATATCGCAGCCACAAAAGGTGAATTCCCGCCAGGCGAGCAGTTCCTTGATTGGGATGCTATACAAGATAAAGAACAGAATGAA
>DGOV01000131.1 GCA_002390205.1 Proteobacteria bacterium UBA4457
TGCCCGCAAACCAAAATCTAAAGATAACCTCTGTCTAAGAGAGAGATAAAAAGTGTAGTTACTTGTGGCTCGGCGTCGGGCCATAAATCTCTCAGCACCGCGGCCTTGACGTCCGATCGTTAGATGATCTGTCGTTTTTATCAGCAAGGCATCGACGCCTTGACCAAAACCCACCAACATAACAGTTTCATCAGTCCCTGCATTACTCAATACATTAGACAACATTAAAAATGGGTGAGCAGCCCCCGTATCGCCACAGGTCGCTTTTAAGTCATCAGCAAATCGAGACCGCTCTATGCCAAGTTTCTTGGACAGCGCTGCTACTGCACCTCCATTCCCGTGGACTACGAAATGATCGATCTCGCTAAGTTCTATTCCCGCTTTTGACGCAGCCCCTTGCATTGCATCAGGAGCTATTTTGAGCCAACCTTCTTCTCTAACCCAGCGTTCTTCTAAACTATAATCATACTCAAACCCGTTCGCCCGGTATTGATCAATCAAATCTTCGTGCTCTGAAGAGCTAGATAAAAACTCTGCAACCGGCTTTCCTTCGCCCAGCAACACACAAGCGCTACCATGACCATAATTCATTTCTTGAACACTGCCTGGTTGCGCTTCACGACAATCACTCGCTATCATCAAAGTAGATTCGTTGTTAGATAAAGCTCTTGAAAGAGCGCTGGTCCCGGCACGGCGACTGCCCCCAAAATCCTCCGTCGCGATTGATCTTTGAAGGTTTAAAGCATCCGCTACAAGACCGCTGTTAGAACGGTCAGAAAAAGGAAAAGTGGTAGAAGCCATACATATATGTGGCACCGCGAATCCAGTATCTGCTAAGCAGTCTAAGCCAGCTTCTACGGCCATAGTAATAGCATCTTCGTCCCAATTAGCCACACTTCGCTCACCGGACGCCAAACCCTTCAAATTTGGAGTCGCCCAGCCCACTGCTTCGAAGACAGCTTTCCTATCTAGACGCAAAGATGGAACGTATGCCCCAAACGATAAAATTCCGTAACTCATGGCTATCAATCTCTTAATTAACTATCTTATTAAATATTGCATTTCCCGTTGGGACGCAGTGCGTAGAAAAGCTTTGGCTACCCCATGTGTAGTCTCTATACTTGTTAAGTCTAATCGAGACTCTGACATTTTCCAAATCTATGACTCACACGATCTTTTTAGCAATCAATTCCGAAAACTCTTCCTGAGAAAATCCTATTTCAAGAAGTATGTCAGCCGAATGCTCACCTACTTGCGGCGGGCCCGCAGACATAGGCTTATATCCTGAGAAATCTAGGGGTACTCGTGGAGTTTTGGTCTTGTTGTCGACATTAGGAAAGCTAACTTCTTCTAAAAAGCCCATCGCTGATACCTGCGGATGTGCCGCGGCATCAATCAAATTTAAAACTGGCCCACAGGGAACCCCTTCACGGGCAAAAGTTTCTACAGCCTCTTCTGCAGTCCGCTCAGCGACCCATTTCCCTACAGCCTCACAAACAATATCGCGATTATTTCCACGCAGTTCATCAGTCGCAAATCTTGGATCGTCGTTCCATTCAGATTTGCCGATCACTTTGGTCACTCTCCTGAACAAACCATTACCTACCACCTGTATAATTATGCTGCCGTTGGTCGCTCTAAAAACATCCGTTGGCGCTCCTGTCTGCCCTCGATTCCCTGTTGGGATTCTATTCGGATGAAGTGCTTCTTGTTCTATGATCGCGGTGCTAAACACAGCCATTGCGGAACCAAGAAGAGAGGCTTGTACATGCTGCCCTTTGCCAGTTTGATCTCGCTGTCGTATTGCCGCCAATGTTCCAAAAGCACCCAGAACGGCAGTTGAGTAATCCACATATGGCGCTGTGGAGCGACGGGGTTCATCTGGAAAACCTGACATGAAAGCAGCACCCGACATAGCTTGCGCAATCCCATCAAATCCGCCTCGGTCGGCCCAAGGGCCTTCATGGCCGAAACATGTTTGTGTCGTGAGGATGATATCCGACTTTATTGCACTTAATGTCTCATAATCTAATCCTAACTGAATTAACGTGGCCGGCGGCATGTTGGCTACCACCACATCCGCCTGCATTACTAATTGCTTAACAACTGCCACAGCATCAGGCAGTTTTAAGTCTAATCCCAAACTTCTCTTTCGATTGCCTGTCATGAAAAGCAAAGGGCTTGAACCGTCTGATATGGGCGACACGAATCTATCCTCGCCCCCAGATGGTTTTTCAATGCGGATCACATCAGCACCTAGATAGGCAAGAAGACCGGCACAGTATGGACCGGCTATATACCTTGAGAAATCAAGTACTCGGATTCCTTTTAACGGCCCTTGCTGGAAGTTATTCAGGTCAGTCATCTCTATCTCCTTTGTTGCAAAATGGCGGAATATTTAATTTAGAGTGCCTCCAAATTGCCTGCCTTTTTAGTTATACTTACCTGATGTTTCGTAGAAAGCAATCTGTTGGTCTTTTGTTAATTTTGCTTTTTGCTGGGCGGACACTGATCCCTGATGGATACATGTTGGCTAGTACGGAGGAGAACAACCTATCTAGCATCAAGTTAAATCTCTGCCCTAGCCAAAATAATTTCAGTTTCGATTCTGATGGATTAGACACAGCGGAATCGCCAACGCATCACCATCATCACCATCATCCGATCAATTCCGCGATAGGTGAAAATGTTGAACATAAGAACGATACAACAGTCTCATCCAGCGAATCGTGTTCCTTATGGGCTGGAAGTAATACCTTGGCTGGGGCAGCTGTGCTGCCTCGCTCTAGGGTTGACCGCTCAACCACTTCAGTTCGCATCAAGCGAACCACATTCTTTTTCAAAAACGTCTACCGAGACCTACCTCAGCCTCGGGCGCCTCCCCTGCTTCCCATCTAAATCTACTGCTAAAATTTAATTTTATGGTTCTCCTGCGAAAGCTCGAACTATTGCTCGCAGGGGCCCTGAGGAAACTGGTAAATGACGTTTAAAAAAATAACCTGCATTCTGTTACAAGTTCTCATTCTTGTGCATTTTTCTTCAATCGCCGTTGCAAAAATGAAAGCTAATTCACATGCGCCTATTGGCGTCATGGGTGATCACATGCATAAAAAAGGTGAGTTGATGACCTCATATCGTTACATGTATATGGATATGGGCGGCCTTCAAAACGAGGGTTCAAATATTACGGCGGACACAATCGCTACCAGTCTGTCTAACCGTTTCTCTAATATCAACGGTCAACCACCAACTCTTAGAGTCGTTCCAAAAAAAATGGATATGAACATGCATATGTTCGGCGCAATGTATGCACCGACTGACTGGTTAACCTTGATGGTTATGTCTAACTACACTGACAAAAAAATGAAGTTGACCACGTATAAAGGTGGCTCCGGTACAACAGTACGAGACACTTTTACCACCCAGTCTAATGGGTGGGGGGATACAAAACTCACCGGTTTGATACATCTTTTTAGTACAGGCAATCATAAGGTCCATCTATCAATAGGAACTATTTTGCCGACAGGTTCGACCTCAGAAATAGATCAGATCCTGACACCAATGGGTATGCGGCCAACAAAACGTCTTCCTTATGCAATGCAATTGGGAAACGGCAACTATGGCATCTTAAACGGATTAACCTACACTGGCAGGCACCAGAGATTAACTTGGGGAGGACAATATTCTGGCACAGAGTTCTTAGGCAAACATAACGGGTATAGGAAGGGACAGCAGCATGAAGCAACAGCCTGGTCTTCGTTTGCACCTGCAGACACATTGAGCATATCCGCCAGACTCAAATACAGACATGACAGTAAAATAAAAGGAATAGATCCTCTCATAACGCTGCCGACTCAGGCGGCTAACCCGGATTATTATGGAGGAGACGTAATCACTATGCTGCTAGGTTTAAACTGGGTATGCCAATCCGGATATTTCTCCGGAGTAAGAATAGGCTTCGAAGCAGGACTGCCTTTGATGCAGGAATTAAACGGTGTTCGTTTAGAACAAAACTTTAACTTGATGGCAGGCTTACAGTACGCTTTTTAGTTTAGCTCGGCATCTATCGATTTAATCAAACTTTCAATCGATAGGTGCCATTCTCAGTGACTAAGGTTCCTGCTGTCGGTCCAGCAAAATGTGTGCCTATGATTAAGGTCGGGGTGTCTGCATACTCGCCAAATATTCTGCGGCGAGTCTCGATGGCCATCTCATTGTCAACATCAAAAGGGCTCACTAAAGCAGGGTCATGAAACTGAATTGGATGATGAATAAAATCACCGGTAATTAATCCTGTCTGCCCTTCCGATTCTAATACGACAGAAACATGTCCCGGGGTATGTCCTGGTGTAGAGATAAGTCTTACGCCTTCGCAAATAATCGACGGCGCATCGACTGGCTGCGCTAGGCCGGCATTTATTACAGGCATTAGAGAATCTTCAAAAACTTGTCTTTGAACTTGCATGAAATCAATGTCAGTATCGGCGTCAATAGAACCCCAAAAATCTAAATCTTTTTTATCCATAATATATTTTGCATTAGGGAAAGTTGGCACCCATTTCCCATCGACTAGTCGCGTATTCCATCCCACATGGTCGACGTGTAGATGTGTACATAAGACGAAGTCTATGTCTTCCGGCTGATAACCTTCCGACTGCATATCCCGCATATAGTTTGTCGAGAGCATGTGCATACCTTCCATAGGCATTCTGTCGCGACCATCACCAATGCAGGTATCAACAACAAGCTTGTGGATAGGCGTTTCTACTATTAAAGAGTGGATGCTAAGACTTAAATGTCCATCAGCTGTAACAAAATGTGGGAAAAGCCATTTTATTTCTTTGACAAGTTCCTTCGTAACGGCAGGGATTACATCTGAAAATTCCGGGAAGAGTACTTCTTGAATGCGGGTTACTTTAATTTTTCCAATTTGCCATTTCATCATTGTGCCCCCTATAAGTTTTGATATGGATATTTGTTATAGCACGTTTTCTGCAACCACTCTTAGAACCTCGGGCTGTGCAGTCGAAATAACCATAGTGCCAACCTCTTTTCGCCTTCCGGCTTCTTTCCAGCTGACTAGCTGCTCCTTAATATGTTCCTCAGGGCCGACCAAACAACAATCGTCGACAAGCTGATCTGGAACAGCTTCGCAAGCCTGTTGCTTTTGGCCAGTTAAAAACAAATCTTGAATCTCACTCGCTGCGTCAGCATAACCTAACCGTGCCGCATAATCGTTGTAGAAGTTTTTTTCTCGAGCCCCCATTCCGCCAATGTAAAGCGCGAAGCCTGATTTTAATTCTTGTCTGCAGGCATCGATATCTGGCCCCATTACAGCTCTGACGAATGGGGCAACATCAAAATTCTCCAAGCTTTTATCATTACTAGCTTTCGAAAAACCTCTTTCTATTGCAGGTGACCAAAGATCGTAGCGATTTGGGTTTGCCCAAACGAGAAAAGCCCCGTCTGCAACTTCTGCGGCAGTTTGTGCTCCTTTCTCGGTCGCGACACCGGTATAAATTGGAAGCGTCGGATCGCCATGTAAAATACTTTTAAGCGGTTTACCCAATCCTGTACTACCAGCTCCCATATACGGTATCTGATAGTGGTAGCCTTCATGCATAAGAGGCCGTTCCCTCTTGAATATCTGACGTATTATGTCTATGTACTCTCTAGTCCGAGTCAAAGGCCGACCATAAGCTTCGCCGTACCAGCCCTCCGCTACCTGCGGACCGGAAGGCCCAATGCCTAATATAAAGCGGCCACCCGATAACTGGTCTAAAGTCATGGCCGTCATAGCCGTCATTGAAGGTGTTCTGGCAGCCATCTGCATAATTGCGGTGCCAGCTTTAATTGTTTTTGTCTGAGCTAAAATCCAAGCAATAGGAGAAACCGCATCAGATCCCCACGCCTCAGCGCTAAATACAGAGTCATATCCTAAAGATTCAGCTTCTAAAATAAGCTCCATTGGCACTTTAATATGGCTGCCAGAATATCCAAAAACCAGTCCTAGTTTCATCCCATCTCCCTCAGATGTTTATGTCTCAACGATAACATCGTTGCATAAAACCGTACAAGAGACATCTGTCCTGTCGACTATATTCAGCGTATCTCATCAAGAATTTCGCCAAAGGCTTCAATTACCTCTAAGCACTCAGTTCTGGACGGATAAAATTTGCCCGGATTTACTGGATTTCTGGTCCTAATACATAACCAATCAGGATTAACCCTTTCTTTCATTTCACTCATCCGATCGATCCATTTCTGCCTGTTTCCTACGCAAAGAAACATACTTTCGACCTGTTCCGCCATATCCAAAGATTCTGCTTCCGGAGACAATCCATTGTCAGCGTAGAAACTCCATTCCCTTACCCACCGATGAACATGCTTATCTCGGAGCGCAGGGTCGTCACCTAGCCAGCCTTCAAATCCGATAGTAATCTGAAAGTCATCCTTGCCTCTTTGTGCGGCTCTCTCTCTCATTTCCTTAACTGCAGGCTCTAAAATATCTAAATGCGGAGGAAACCATAAGCACCAACCTTCATAATCAAGTGCTCGATCCATAGCCTTGGGAGCAAAAGCTCCTATCCATATAGGAGGCCGAGGATTTTGATACGGTTTTGGACTAAGTTTAACCCCTTCATATTTAAAGAATTCTCCGTCGTAATTAAATTCTTCTTGAGTCCAAGCGCCTACGATGCAATCCATAGTCTCCTCAAAACGTTTCCCTCGTTGCTCAAACGGAACTCCAAAACAGCGAAAATAGTCTGGGTGATAGCCAACACCCGCTCCAAAAACAAACCGTCCACGACTCAAGTTATCAACTGCTGCTAAAGACTCTGCTAGGTGTATCGGATGATGAAAAGTAGGTTGCATAACAGTCGTAGCTATCTGAACGTTTTTCGTTCGAGATGCTATTACGGCTAGTAACGACGTTATATTGGGCCACCACGTTTCTGGTCTTTGATGCCGCTCTGGCACCCAAAGTCCATCAAAACCAACTTTTTCTGCCAATTCTGCTTCTGCGACACAGTGTTCCATAGCGTCCGCAACATCGTCACGATCTGGGGCTGCTGCTTGATCATATTCTCCGAAATGAGTATCCGGCATATAAGAAATCTTCATAGCTTGTCCTTAGCAATTTAAAATCTAACGCAATCTCACCTTTATAACATAGGTATGATTTTTTCTGCATCCCAGTAATGCTCTAAATATCCCAAACCCACAGCACCGGTCTATTTCTGTTTAGAGAATCCTACTAGCTGAAACCTTCCCCTGCTTTTATCAGACCTCAAATTATAAACACAAGGAAACGCGTAAAATCAGTCTCTTGCGCCACAGGTATCCATTAACTAGAATATCTAATGATGGATACGAAATACCGCTTTTTACGAGGTGTCTATTAGAAAGTAATTTTGCACGAATTCAAGAATTTAAAACAGTTGTCTAGCTGAGGGAAAACTAAATGGCCACTATTGAAAAAGAAGTATTGAACCAACCCAATATGAAAGCGATTCCGGCACCTACGTTAGCTGAAGCCGTTGAAAAAAGAGACCGCTTGACTGAGTCAACTGGCAACTATTACGGAGTAAAAGAGCTCAGCCTGAAGAAAGCGGATCCCATCAGATATGAGCGCTTTTATTCGAAACTACATTCTGCCGTACTGGCCGCCCGCGAGTCCGCTAGATTTGTCGCGGCAAGTCCAGGTTCACGAGAAATGGGTGAGTGTCTTTGGGGCGTTACTACCGCAGAGGGCGATACATTAGCGCTTTCTTTAGGTTTCTTGTCACATACCGCTATTTTCCCTACTGCTGTTAGGTATATGGCGGCAAACAACTATGATGTGAATGACGGTATTGAAGACGGAGATGTCTATGGCGTAAGTGATGGGCTTACTGGTGGTGTCCCCCACCCCGGTGATTTTTATTCATTTGTACCAATTGTTATCGAAGGAGAAGTCGTTGCATGGGCGGTCGGTATCAATCACCTAATGGAAAATGGTGCACCAGTTGCCGGCTCTTGGGCAACATTCTCAGTAGATACATTTATGGACGGGTTGGTAGTCCCTCCCATGCGGACAGGAAGAAAACTTCAGCAAGAGTCGTGGTGGAAAGCTATATGGGAAAGACGGACTCGCGCAGCAACTATGAATATTCTCGATGACAAGATGCGTTTAGCCGGTTGTGCGATGATTCACGAAGCTACGCATAAATTAATTGACGAGTTCGGAATTGATTACTACAAAACAGCGATCCGTGAAGTTATTGAAGAATCAAGGCGACGGGTTTTAGATAATATGAAATCCACAATGGTTCCAGGTACCTATACCGGTGCCGCCTTTAGAATGGCTCAATATAAGGGATTACAAACCATTTGGTCCCATGCGGACAAAAACACGCTTATTCATATTCGAGCAAGTGTAGAGCCTAATGAAAACGGTTTAAAAATTGATACCGAAGGTACGTCGCGTTGGGGCCATCACGCCTATAATGCCACACCAGGTGCGTCCGATGCAGCAGTGTTTCTTGGGATGATTAATTCATTTTCGCACAACACTAAAGTAACGGCTGGGATCGAACTGGCTGTTCAAAGACACTACCCGAAAGGTAGCATTCTGAATCCAGACAATGAATTCACAAGTAATGCTAATCCTTGGGCGCAAACTGTCACTTTGAACAATATTGGGTTCGGAGCCGTAAGCCGGGCAATGTTCAGCTTCGGTTACTTGGAAGAAGCATTTTGCGTAGATGGAAACTGGGGGGCTTGGCAAGGCCAAGGTACTGCGGAAGATGGCACGGCCTATGGCTTCACTAATTTTGAGTGGCTGGGCGGTTCAAGTCGAGGTGCTTGGTGCTTCAAGGATGGAGAGCCACTCGTTTGGGCAGCGTGGTCACAAATGGCAACAATAGGTGATGCGGAAGAATTTGAAAGTACAGTCCCCCCAATGTTTTACTTAGGTAGAAAACTTCTGCCCGGCTACTTCGGTGCGGGAAAATATCGTGGTGGGCCTGGCGAATCTGCTGTCCACTGGTGCGTAGAACCCGGTCAACACATTGGAATTACCCGCCCTAATGGTGGTTTGTCCTCGACTACCTCTGTCGCACTAGGAATGAACGGAGCATATCCAGGACCTTCTAGCTTCATGATATCTGCGAGAGGGACAAATTTAGACGAAGTCAATGCGAAAGGCTTAGCCCCTCGTGATGCCAGAGAAATGCTCGAAATGACAGATAGTGGGCTCCTAAAGGTTGATGATCTAAAAGTTTGGAAGACTGACTGTCCAGAGCTATCTATGGAACACAATGACCTGTTCGTAGACGCGGCAGGCTCTTCTGGCGGTTGGGGGGATCCTTTAGACCGAGACCCTATGGCCGTTATAGAAGATCTCGACAGTGGGACCTGTCCTGACTACGATTTCGTCAATGAAATGCATGGAGTCGTTGCCTCGAAAAATAGCCTTGGTAATTGGGTTTTAGATACTGCTGCGACAGAAGCAAAACGTATTGCACTCCGACAAGGTAGATTAGCTGAATCTATCGATGTCAAAGACTGGTGGACAGAAGAAAAAGAGATCGTTCAAAACGCGGCTTTTTTCCCAGAAGTTGGCCTCATGTATAACGAAAGTCTTTCGTTTGACAAGTTCAGAGACGAGTTTACCTCTTTTTGGAATCTGCCACGCGAATTTAACGTGCTAGAAGGATAGGGCCATGAGCGATGATATTTCTATCAGCAAAGGAATTGTTGAACAACTAATCGATGGACAAATTGATGACGACAACTTAGAGCGGCTACTCAAGCTACCTAAAAAAGACAGTAGTCGTTTTTTTAACTACATAGAAGTACTCCAAGGTCGAGTAAAATGGAAAGATAAAATTCTACTTCGTTTATCCGATAAGCTCTATATTGTCAGCCAAGGAACGGGAAAACGTATAACGAAGTGTGAATGTGGTCACGAATTTGGAGATTACCGTTCGAATTGGAAACTCCAGAGCAAGGTCCGAGTAAGAAAGACAGCGGAGGAAATGAAAGCTGTCTATGACCCTAAGCCTGCTGTTCCAGAAGCAGGATGGCAGGAAATTAGAGAATATTTCTGCCCAAGCTGTGCGACACAACACGCCGTTGAAGTAGTTCCTCCTGGCTATCCTATAGTCATGGAAATGTTACCAGATCTAGATAAGTTCTATAGCGACTACTTAGGTAAGCCTCTAGCTGATGCTGCCAGTGACTGGTATCAAGATAAAACATCTGACACGACCAGCAACTGGGGATAAATTCCTGGAGTTTTATTCAAGCCTGCTTTCGTTGCCGAGAGTGCGCAAACTATTTTGGAGAGAATAACATGAGCACAACTGCTCCTGCCGGTCCACATACTGGCGATCTTATACTTGCCCTCGATGCCGGAGGAACCATGACCGATGCAATACTTGTAAAACCTGATGGTACATTTACTGTAGGTAAATCAATTAGCCGAAAAGAAGATCAGCAAAAGAGTTATCGCGATTCTGTCGCAGATGCTGCCCAATCTATAGGTTTAACCTCCGAAGACGTACATGAACGACTGGCCGCTGACGTTTACTGTGGCACAGGCATGTTAAATACAATCCTGACCGGAGATGGAAGAAAAGTAGGACTACTAGTCACCCGTGGTTTTGAAGACCTGACGGTCATGGAAGGTGGATTAAGTTACTTAGGGCAGAGTCAAGCCGAATCATTGCATCAACAGTTGCATAAGCACACTCGACCTCTGGTAGAACCTAAGAATGTTCTTGGCGTAAGTGAAAGAATTGGCGGTGGTTGTTACCTTGGTGAAATACATTTGCCAGCAGGACATGTTCTAATCCCGCTCAATGAAGAACAGGTCAAAGTAGGCACGAAGAAATTATTGGATGAAGGCTGTGAAGTTATTGGTATTCTTTTTCTGTATTCATTCGTTGACCCTCGTCATGAACACCAAGCTAAAGCTATTGCCGAAAAAATAATTGAAGACAAAGGATTAAAAATCCCGGTAGTGTGCTCCGCGGATGTCGCACCTGTGGCTAAAGAAAATAGTCGACTCAAAAGTCTTTTGTTCCAATGCTTTGCTGCTGAACAAGTCAGAGCATCTCTATTAGATGTGGAGAAAGCGGCACGCGAATTAGGCTTTGATGGCCGGTTACTAACGTTGCTCTCTTACGGCGGCGCTGTAAATATGGACTATACTAGGCTGTATGAAACTATGATATCAGGGCCAGTGGGCGGCTTAATTGGAGCACAGTTTTTAGGCAATGTTTTAGATTTAGATAATATTGTTACCGCTGACATGGGCGGTACTAGCTTTGACGTTGGTCTGATTATCGACAAACGAATCGGTATAGCGAAAAGCGCAGATATAGCCGGCCATCGGCTAGCGCTGCCTATGGTAGAGCTAGACTCTGCCGGCCAAGGCGCTGGATCAGTAGTTTGGGTAGACGAGTACAAACGACTGCATGTCGGCCCTGAATCTGCTGGTGCAGCTGTTGGGATCTGCCTCAACTACGATCGACTAACCGTGACAGACATCAATGTCGCACTCGGGTATGTCGACCCAGACTATTTCTTGGGCGGACAAGTCAAGCTTAATAAGGAGATAGCATTAAAAGCCTTAAAAGAAACAGTAGCCGACCCTCTCGGCCTTGATGTCTACGAAGCTGGAGCAGGACTCCTTCAAATAATTAACACCGAAATGAATGATCTTTTGCGCACGATGATAGCCTCCAAGGGATATGATACGCATGACTTCACCATGCTTTACTACGGAGGAGCTGGGCCTGTGCACATGTACGGCTTCGCTGAAGGCATAGAATTCAAGGACGTAATCACTATTCCATGGGCGGCCGGTTTTTCAGCATTTGGAGCGGCCTGCGCTGAATATATGCACAGGTATGACCGCGGGACACGTGCACTAATCCCCAACCAATCGAGTGATGCACATCTTGCGAAAATTGCCAAAGATATCCATACCACCTGGAGAGAAATGGAGCACGAAGCCAGAACACAAATGAAAGCAGAAGGTATCGACCCAGACACTGTCACGTTCCGATACGGAGTATCGGCTCGATATATGGGGCAAATTGAAAGTTTCAATACCGCGTTGGAAAATGGTGTGATGGATGGTCCGAATGATATACAGACTATGATCACCGCGTTCGAGACTATGTATTCTAAAGTCTATCCAGAAGGCGCCAAATTTGGCAGTGCCGGCTACTCATTGACAGATATTCACCTTGAAGCTATAGCAGACAAACCCCAACCAAAACTACTGAGGCATGACTTGTCCGGTTCGGAAGCAGATGCCAGTGCATTCGTAGAAAAGCGTGACGTGTATCATAAAGACGGATGGGTCAGCTTTGATGTTTGGGAAATGGGGGAATTAAAAGCTGGAAACACGGTCAAAGGCCCGTCGATAATTCGTGATCCAATGACTACCGTAGTTATCCCTCCAAATAAGGAAATGTACATAGACGAATATCTTATCCTTCACTACAGCTAAAAAAGAGACTTTTAAAATGAAATTAGCTACTTTCCGAATAGACGGAGAAAAACGAATAGGACGGGTCGAAAACGATATCCTTATTGACTTGTCTAAGGCCGATGTCCCTCGAGAAATGATCGCATTTTTAGAGGCTGGTGATGCGGCTTTGCGTAAAGCTCAAAACTATAAAGGTCAAGAACATAGTCTTTCCCAAGTTGAGCTATGCCCACCTATCCATCGACCGCCCAAAATTCTAGCGGTCGGATTGAATTATAAGGATCATATTGAAGAAACAGGTTTGGATACCCCCGACTTCCCGATGTTCTTCAACAAGCAATCTACCGCCGCTAATGGGCCATATGGGAACGTCCATTTGCCGAAAGTGTCTGATAAACTAGATTACGAGGGAGAATTTGGCTTTGTGATCGGCAAACGTTGTAGACACGTAACTAAAGAAAATGCACATTCAGTCATAGCCGGATATGTTGTTTGTAACGACGTGAGTGTTCGTGATTGGCAAATGCGCTCTCAGACTTTCACGTTAGGGAAATCATTCGATACCCACTGCCCGTTTGGACCCTGGATCACTACGAAAGATGAAATTGAAGACCCGCATAATCTAGATATCAAAACATGGGTAGACGGTGAGCTACGTCAAGACTCAAATACACGACATCTTGTATTTAACTGTTTCGATCAAATTGCTACATTGACAGCAGCCTTTACTCTAGAAGTCGGCGATTTAATATTAACTGGTACACCCAGTGGAGTAGGTATAGGACTTGATCCCAAAAAATTTCTGACTAAAGGTCAAACAGTGAAAATAGAAATCCCTGAGCTGGGATATATTGAAAACACTATCGTGTCAGAACCAGAAGCTACCGCTACCACTTAATCAACGGGTACAAAAATGAAAGCTTGGCAATTTGAATCTTATGGCCCTTATAACGAAGTACTTAAATGGTCAGACCGAGAAATGCCAATTGTAAAAACGGATACGGCGATAGTTAAAACTTCTGCAGTGTCTTTGAATTTCCCCGATTTGTTAGTTTGCCAAGGCTTATACCAGGTAAAAGCTCCCCTTCCTGCGGTTCCTGGAGTCGAAGGAATAGGTATAGTCGAGTCTGCAGGGCCTTCAAGCAAATTCCAAGCCGGAGACCGAGTCGCTGGTTTCTGTCATGGTGGTGGAACACTCGCAGAATACTTCGAAGTGACGAACAACAGTGCTTGGTTAGTGCCTGATTTTGTATCAGATGAAGCCGGT
>DGOV01000019.1 GCA_002390205.1 Proteobacteria bacterium UBA4457
AGCTGCATTCCATTGTTTGTATTTGTCTCCAAAACGAATCACCGCGATATCACAATCTTCTAGAAGCTTTCGGGTCCGAATCGCATTCACTTTTGATGATTTGTGATCTCTCCAGTACTGATCAGTCTCATGTCCAAGGTTGTCGCCTGCAGAGTCGCTGGCATCATGATCAGTTACTGCATTTGTAAATACTATGGGTAAGTCAAGATCATTAGAACTTTTAACGACTGCGGTTCGCCAATCGGTGTGAATTTCCCCAGCCAGGTAGACGGTCCAAGTCATATTATTATCTCCCTATGTTAAAAAAGCGCCTCGGACACGGTGCCCACGAAACTTGTTCTTTTCCTACTTTATTGGAATGGCATTTAAGTGCTCAAATCAGCAGGTAAGAATATATTATCAGAGTTAGTAGACTCAAATTTTATTTGTGAAACCGGCTGTTTAAGCGATTAACTAAATAGTTTTAAATTAAATGATATATGAGCCAGTCAAATGATCAGCCTTAAAGCCTAGCACAGAGGTTCCCTTATGGAGATGCTAGATATTTAAAGCACTTTCACTCGCTCGATCACCCTTGATACGAGTGTGCAACATTAGCCTTTCCTGATTGGGGGCATAAGGTCTTGCTCTATGGAGTACGCAACGGTTGTCCCACACGACTAAATCACCTTTGTTCCAGCGATGAGTTAAGATCCTAGGTGACTGACAAGAAAAGCTCGTGAGACGGGCAAGTAAAGACTCAGATGCTTGTTCAGAGAACTCCGGAATCTTGCAAGCGTGTCTCCCTATAAATAAGGCAGGTCGCCCTGTCTCAGGATGGATTTTAACAAGCGGATGTAATGGCACCTCACCATCAGCGAAGCCATAGTTTGCCCCTACTTTCACATGATGTCCTATCTTTGCCTGAGAGTGGAAGTAGGAATGGGATGCGCTTAGGTTTTCTATTTGCTGTTTTGTTCTATCATCTAGTTCATCATACGCGGAACGCATATCAGCCCATTCAGTCTCCCCACCCGTTTCTGGGACCACGTGCGCGGATAAAATTGATGACTTTGCCGTAAGGCTCATATAGGAACTATCGGTGTGCCACCCTTCGTTCCCTTTGAGTAATTTACTCCATTCTGAGTCCACCTCATAGAAGCCGCCTTTTGGGGTTTTATTTGTTATAGCCGTCGTTTTTGCACCTTTGGTCAAGTGTTCTATCTCACCGAAACGCATTGCAAAACCTTCCTGTTCTTTTTTAGATAGATGTTGCTCTGGAAAAATCAAAACTGCATGGTCAAGAAACTCTTGATAAATCGTGTCCCACTCGCTTGAGGTTAGATCATTAATGTCTAGCTCACGGATCATAGCCCCTAGCGTAGGCTTTAGCTTTTCTATTTTCATGTTTGATTCCCTTCTTGTACGAATACTTACGATAAAAATAAACTGTTGTTGAATGCCAAACTAAATTGAGCTTAATATCTTAACCATAGCCGATAATAAGATAACTTAAACTTAGGCAAAAAACGACAAAGGTTTAGCATGACACAGTTCGAAGTCGTTGACTTATTTGCATCACACCTAGCTATAACAATAACTTTTTTTATGGCATTTGTATCGACCACGTCAGCGATGCTCGTAGCTTCATATTTTGCTAAAGACTCAATTCCACCTAGCCTAGCTAGAGTGATGTTGGTCATTTATACGACCAGTTCTATCTTTCTCATTGGAGGTTTCCAGCGTACTAGCAAAGTGATGGTCACGATCAGGGAAAAATTGGAAGAGATAGCTCCCTGGCACACTGCCGCGTCTGAAGCTGAGTGGGTTCTGCCAACTGTCATAGCGATAGGAACCGGAACAATGCTCGTGATTTCGATCGTGGCTATATGGTACTTTCAATACTCAAGGAGTGCGCGCATATGAGAACATCAGACGAGATTTTCCAGCATCATCTCGAGGCATTTGGAGCAGGCAATCTGGAGGAGATATTACTAGACTATGATGAAAATTCAGTAATGGTCTATGGCGAAAAAGTTTGGCATGGTGTGTCGGGTGCACGTGCCTTTTTTGAAATGTGGTTAACTGATTTACTACCAGAGGGCAGTGATTTTAATGTAATAGATGAAGTGTCTAGCCCTGACATGATGTACATAACATGGACCGCTGAATCTGTAAAATATGTTTTTGACTATGGTACCGATACCTTTGTCTTTAAAGGAGACAAGATATGGAGGCAAACAGTCGCCACTCATCATCGTGCGAAAGCTTAAGCTCATAGTCGGTTTTGTTATTTCTTTTCAGGCTTCTCTTTATTTAAACTGGCCGACATTGATTTTCGTCTGATACGACCAATAATAATATGCGCTATAAGAAAAAAAGGGATGCTCGCGCCAGAAGCGGTATGCAGATTGGCAATAAAAATACGGCTTTCATCGCCTGCGATGTAATAGAGACTATATGCGGTGATAATCTGAAAGGATATCAATGTGGTGAGTGTGAGACCCAAGTATCTTGAGCGTTTCAACCGCCATGCTGCGGGTAAATGATTAACTAGTAGCACCCCGAAGCACATCAGCATGACAAACGCAGACGCCCCATGCGTCATTAGGAAAAAAGTTTGGGCAGGATGTTTGGTCATGCCAAAATCACTATCTACAGTTACCCATCGGTTTAGATAAAAAAATATCAGGCCAGTAACCCATGAGCATCCCAACGCTGCGAATAATATCGCTCTATATTTGATTGGGATTCTGAAGTTTATCATGGCCATAATTAATCCCAAGTGACAGCGCCGTCACTGTCTAGAGAGGCAAAACGAACACCGGAGAAAGTGTTTCTCCGCAGCATGTCTGGGTTCAAGTATGCGACTTTAGTTAACGCATCCGCTGTCAGGCAGGTTTCTGCAAACACTGTCACACTTTTATTGTTACATCCCAAGTGGTTAGGTAGAGAGTTTCGCGGAATTATAATTGAATCTGTGCTGCCATAATAGCTTGCACTGGTCGCTGAAGCGCAATTCTCCATTACCGCCTCGATAAAAAGAGACTGAGGCGAACTAGGATGTCTCATGGAAATATATTTGTCGCGCCAAGGTCGCATGCGCAGATCTCCACCGGCATTGACCGTAATGTCAATTGTTTCGTCGACGGCATTTATAGCGCAATCAACAGCATAGCCTTTGGCAATTCCGCCAAGGTCTAGTAGTACAGGCTGTTTAAACTGAATCTGCCTATTCGAAAGCATGATGTCTTCCCAGGTGCCAGTCTCAGAGAAATCTAATCCATGATCAGGTAATAGCTTGTTAGTGATTAGTTGCGGAGCAATAGTAATGTCAAAAATGCCATTTGTTTTCTTACTTAAAGATAATGCTTGTTCTATAACAAAGGTTGTATCGGAAGATATTTTCACTGCTTGTCGGGATGCGGTTTTGTTGATCATAGTTAGTTCGCTTTCTTCGCTATGAAAGCTCATTAAGTTGTCAATTTTTTTTATAACTGAAAAAGCTGCATTGCTTGCATCGATAAGTACTTCGTCACTGGTTTCTGCAGAAACTGTTATTTCTACATAGGTTCCTAGGTGAGGCTGGCACCGAGTTAAAGTTGTCATTTATTATTTTTTGCTAAACATGGGGTCATCATGAAGTAAATTTTACAGAGTTTATTACATTAAGGAAGCAGAGCTATTTTCACAGCATTCAAAATACTATTTAAATGTAATAGACCGAGGAAAATTTTCCCACATAATAATCGATATAAAATTATGACAGCCTGCTTTACTTCTAATAGGTATTTTATTCAGGTAGTATTTTAAATTAAGTAATCAACTGTTGCCTTACTCCAGTTGAGGGTTTAAAAAAAGGGAGAGGGACTAATGGCTGCAAGACCTAAAATAGATCAAGGTAATTTCATATTTGATGATAGTCGCATAAGCTGGGGACCGTTCCCGTATGTCGAGAATGCTGAGTTTGCATTATCAGACTTCGATGAGGAGCGTCGAGTCATAGACGTACTTTTTAAATTTGCGGCAAATAAAAAGATAACGGTTCACACCCATATTCAGCAAACGAACATGTTGGTTGTCCAGGGAGAACTCCGCATATATGAAACTGACGGTTCCATTAAAGAAATCAGACACGCAGGTCAATATTTTCGCGGCAAAAAAGACGATACCCATAGCGAAGGCGGTGGACCAGAAGGTGCCGTAGTTTTCTACAGCGTACGAGTTGACGAGAGAGACGAATTATTTGATATCCTAGATGATAAAGAGCAAGTAATTGCAACTATAAAAATTGGTGATGTTCGCTCAATGTGGGAAGCTAAAAACAGTGCCTTAGGCATTTGACTGCGCACATAAGCTAAAATCCACGATGACGTAGATTAAGAAATGCTGGCTTTGTGGCTGATCTAATCGGTTGGCTTGAATGGAACTCCGTGCTGTTCAATCCACGCCCGGCGGTTTTCAAATGGTTGACTAACATAGTCGCGCATGAGAACTAGAGCTTCTTGTGTTACGACGGTTTTCAGCCACTCTTCAGCCTCTATTTTCAGGCCTTCTTCGATAGGGAGGTTTCCCCCTCGAACTAACGAGCGTTTTGCGGCTGCAAGTGAGGTACCCGATTGTTGCATGAGAGCTTCACCAATTTCTATGGCTCGGGCCTTTGCGTCCGCCGCGACTTCAGTGACAATGCCGAGTTGTAGAGCCTCTTCAGGACTAACTATTCGGCTGCGCAATAGAAAATCAAGCGCACGGCCATGGCCAATAATGCGTGTAAGTAATTGAGAACCGGTTCCTGTTAAGATACCTAAAGCTATTTCAGGAAACCCTATGCGATAGTCGCCTCTCTGAGCTATTCGAATATCACAATTTAAGGACAGTTCCAGTCCACAACCCATTGTGTCGCCAGTCATTCCCACTACAATTGGTTTATCTAGGTACGCGAGAGACCTTAACATTGTGTGGTAACCATGAATCATGCTGTGGGCTGAGGCTTCTAAAACTTCTGGGTTTTCAGCCATCTCGACGAGCTCTTCGACGCTGTAGTGCGTGATGAAGCGATCTTTAACTGCTCCAGAAAGAACAATTACTTTTACCTCCGGCTGTCTCCAGGTTTTTAACAGTTCTGAAAACTCTACGGCAGCAGCGGCAATAAAATAATTGGTAGGCGGGTTTTTATATCCTGCTATAAACAAGCCTGAACGGTTTTCTGTTTCCCAGTACTCCATACGATCTCATCTCTCTTGCCCATAGATGAGTATTCCATGGACCTCTTTAGGTAGTCAAATACATACGTTCCAGCACCTGAAACAATATCCTATAACTATAGTCAAAGGGAGCCTTGTGCTCGAGCAACAAGACACGCACCATTATAGTTTACTGAGCGTGCAACACAGTTAATTTATTTAAACCAGAAACTCGACAAACAATAATTTGTCAAAAGGATGGGAAATGATAGTCCATTGGTATGACTTTATCGGAACAATAGGTGTAGTGCTATGTTTAATCGCTTACTTTCAGTTGCAGACGCAGCGCTGGACTAGCTTTGATTTACGGTATTCTGTGCTCAACCTAGGAGGATCTCTTTTGATTGGATTCACCCTTTTGTTCGATTTCAATCTATCTGCGTTAATAATCGAAGTATGCTGGACTGCTATAAGTATTTATGGGGTATGGAATTATTTTAATAACAAGTTGAGCAACTAGAAGCCCTTATTTACCTAAGATCATGAGTTTAAGAACACCTTTCCCAATGCCTTCTATAGCTCGCTTCTGCAGTAAATACTGGTGTATTTAGTAGCAGAAGATATCCATAGTTTTTAGAATCTACATGGTCTACCCTATATTGAAAGAATTAGCGCGATAAAAAACGCGTGTGTCGTTTAAATGTTTGGGGAGATTTTTGCATGGCCCGTATTCTCGGTATAGATGTTGGTGGGACATTCACAGACTTTGTTTCTTATGATCCGAAAACGCAAGCTTTAGAGGTTTGGAAAACTTCGTCTACTCCAGGAGACCCCAGCGATGGAATTTTAAATGGGATGGCGCAGAAGATTTCCGATAAAGTTGAATATATGCGTTTTGGGACAACTGTCGCGACCAATGCAATTCTTGAGAGAAAGGGCGCCAAGGTTGCATTTGTCACTACACAAGGGTTTAAGGATGTTCCATTTATACAAAGAGGAAAACGTAAAAGTCACTATGACATCACATGGATTAAATCCAAGCCGCTTGTTAAAAGACGCGATTGTTATGAGATAGATGAAAGAGTAACTCCTCGAGAGGGCATCTATAAGCCGTTAAATGAATCGCAAGCTCGTGAAGTGGCGAAAAAAATAAACTCAGACCCTGAGATTGAGTCAATCGCAATATGTCTGTTGTGCTCGTATATTTTTCCCGAACATGAGCGCCAGCTAAAAGCTATTTTTGAAACCGAATGTCCGAACAAACCTGTATCTATTTCATACGATCTCCTACCTAAATGGAAAGAGCACGAAAGATCGTCAACTACCATAGCTGATGCTTACATAAAACCTATTGTGTCCAAAAACCTGCAACTTCTTCAGGACCGAGTGGAAGCGCGAGGCGATATCGGAAAAATTGCCGTAATAAAATCAAACGGCGGTGAAATAACACTTCAGGCGGCAAGACAATTCCCTATTCATTTGAGTTTGTCGGGGCCCACCGGAGGTGTCATTGGCGCTAAATATATTGCAAATTTGTCAGGCATTAGTAATCTCGTAACACTAGACATGGGCGGCACTTCGACTGACGTTTCTACAGTGGTCAATGCCCGAGAAAGTTTCACGACGAGTTATGAAATTGAATTTGGGATCCCCATACAAATTCCTATGTTAGATATTAGAACCATGGGAGCAGGCGGTGGATCTATTGCTTGGATTGATAAAGGTGGAATGCTGCGCGTAGGACCACAAAGTGCTGGTGCTCAACCGGGGCCAGCATGTTATAGCCGTGGGGGCGAGGAGCCGACTGTTACTGATGCCAATGTCGTTTTAAGTCGCATAAACCCATCTAATTTCCTTGGGGGTGAAATGGGATTAGATGTTGCAGCAGCTAAGAATGCAGTACAAAAAGTAGCTGATGAAATTAAAGTTACTATTGATGAAGCTGCTATCGGTATCGTTCAAATAGCTAACAATAATATGGTTGGCGCTCTGCGGATGGTATTAACAGAAAGAGGCTTGGACCCGAGAGATTTTACGTTGCTGGCTTTTGGCGGAGCTGGACCCGTGCACATCACTGACGTGATGCATTCGGCGAACATTTCAAGTGGTATCGTACCTAATTATCCAGGCCAATTTTCTGCCTTCGGGTTCATTATGACGGACGCTCGAATTGACTTAGAACGGACAGCGCAAATGACATCGAAAGCCTTCGATGAAGAACATGCTAGCAGGGTGTTGTCTGATCTTGTAAAAGAAGCGGAAGAATCACTTTCTGCTCAAGGATACTCGGGAACGCTTGAGGTATATCGGTCCCTAGAAATGAGGTATTTCGGACAAAATCATGAACTAGAGGTGCCTATCGCATTCGATGTCTTTGACGATCTGACAACTGCGGAAGTATGGGAACGGTTTCATTCAGTCCATAAGGCCCGGTATGGTTTTGATATCCCTGGAGAAACTATTGAACTGATAAGTATTAAAGTAACAGCAGTATCGGTGACTCTAAAACCAAGCCTCCCGGAAATTGAAAAAGCTATTACCTCTGCCGAACCAATGAGTACACGCGAAGTGAGATTTGATTCTGGGTACTTAAACACGGCCGTATATTCTCGTGCAAAACTAAAGGCAGGCGATCACTTCAATGGGCCGGCTATTATCGAAGAGGGCGCCTCCGTGACTGTAATCAGACCCGAGTACAACGTAAAAATAGATCCTTATGGAAATATTTTAATCGGAGAAATCGTAACGAACTAATATATAAGGGCTAACACATGAAATTTTCAAACAATGGATATTATATCGAGCGATACATCAAGTGCTCGAACTGTGGAATGCTACTTTATTCAGACGGGTTGAAATCTGAGATCGCGCCGAATGAAGTATTCTGCTCTAAATGGTGCATAGATTGGTCATCAGCAAAAGCTGACGGGGTGGAAGAACCCAAGATTCCGTTCGGACATGAAAAGCTACATGAGATTGGCTAGGCAGTTAAGCACAATAAAGCACTTAGTACCTAAGGAGAGATATTGATGGACATGATCCACATGAACATAGTTGAATCGGCAATGATCGCTATTGCTCGGGAAATGGGAATAAATGTACAGAAAACAGCTTATTCGACTATTTTTAGTGAAGCTGAAGATTTCACTTGTGCTTTAGCCAACCGTAACGGAGAGTTAATGGCGGTAGCAGATTTCTGCCCTGCCCAGATAGGTGGCGTGCCTTTGTTGGTGCGCTCGATGGTTAAGGAAATTCCTCTTTCCGATATGAGTGAAGGAGATGTTATCGTACACAACGATCCGTATAGAGGCGGGTTGCATACTCCAGAGCATACCGTTTTCAAGCCAATTTTTGTCAATAAAGAGATTGTCGCATTTTCGGTTTGTATCGGTCATTTCGTGGAAGTAGGGGGAATGGTACCTGGAGGATTTCCTGGTGAAGCTACTGAAGTATTCCATGAAGGATTACGCGTCCCTCCTGTAAAAATCATGAAGGAAGGCAAAGACGTTCCAGAAGTTTGGAAAATGATGTTGGCGAATGTACGTACTCCGCGAGGTAATTATGGAGACATACGAGCCCTAATTAGTGCTGTAGATCTAGGAGAAGAAAGGCTGAAAAGTCTGATTGAAAAATATGGTGCTCAAGCTTTTGAGAGGACCGTGCAGGACTTGATGGATTACTCCGAAAAACGAATGCGTGCAGAATTAGAGACATTCAAAGACGGCAAGTATACCTTTATTGACACAATTGAAGATGATGGAATTGAAGATAAAAAGTATGAAATTCATGTTGCTGTTTACGTGCAGGGTGGAGAAGTTGTGGTGGACTATACGGGCTCCTCTAAACAGGCCAAAGGGCCCATCAATGCCACGCTCGGTGTTGCTTGGTCAGCCGCTTTTAACGCAATCCTGCACATGACCGATGAAACGATTCCTTTAAATTCTGGCTGCTTGAGACCGATACGAGTAATAGCTCCAGCTGGCACGGTGATGAATGTTGATTATCCCGGCTCCTCGGTAGGAGGAAATACTGAAAGCCATCCTTTAATAGTTTGTGCCATTTTTGGGGCTATGGTGAATTGCGTGCCTGATCGTGTGATGGCATCAGAAGGGACAACTCATGGTTGTTTTGTTTTTGGGGGTCACGACCCCCTTAACGATGAGCCGTATGGAGGCTTCGACTTTAGCTACGTTGGTTATGGTGGCCGGTTGTTCGCTGACGGAAATGATGCCACTGACTCAATCAATGGGAACTGTGCAAATACGCCTATGGAAGTATTTGAGACTCGCTTTCCTTGGATAGTGGAGGAGTATGCTCTACGACCGAACTCTGGTGGGCCAGGTAAATTCCGAGGAGGGCTAAGTAATGTGAAACAAATGCTCTGCACCGGAGAAATGCTGGTAAGTCAAATGACTAACAAACATAAACTTTCTGCTTGGGGGCTAGAAGACGGGCAAGAAGGGGCGCTTGGGGCTACTCTATACAAAAAATCCGGTACTGAAAAATGGGAGACAACCGTTGAGGGTTATGGGAAAGTAAGCCCGAGTAAATATTCAAACATCCCTATGACCCCAGGCGATCGAGTGAGAGTGTTAGCGCCGGGTGGTGGCGGGTACGGATCTCCACTGGAAAGATCTAGGTCATCGGTGGAAGAAGATGTCCGCGAAGGCTACGTTACTGAAGATCGGGCTAAGGAGTTCTACGGCCTTTAAGCGTAATTACGCCCGATCTGCTATCTAAGCGAAAGCTAATCAAATTCCTTGTACTTTGGAAGGTCGCCCGTGATCTCATAAAGAGGATTTTTAGAATCTACCCAAATGTGCCTCTCGGTTTCCGGAGGATGATTTGGATGGCCCGTGTCAATGGTGCCTGGTGTAAACCAAATTAAATCAGGTTCCCAGTCAACATCTATGAAAATGTGTGATCCGCAGCCCGAGCAGAAGTGGCGATGGACGTCAGGAGTAGTTAAGTAAGTAGAAAGAAAATCTTTTCCTTCTTCAACTACAAAATGCTCTCTTTCTATTGTTGCATAGGTCCCAAACATCGACGCATGAGATTTTCGACACATCGAGCAATGACAATGATGTAACTCACGGCTGGGGGCGAGAAGTGAATAACGAATATTTCCACACTGGCAGGAACCCGTTGCTGTCTTATCTTTCATCTTTTCTACCTCGCTTTTAGTATCTATTATTAATGATGTAACTTTCTGCTCCTTATTCGATCTCTATCAGAGGAAAATCTATGTCTAGACCCCAATAAGCTTGCGCTACGCTAGCGAATCTACTCTCGGAACCAAAAGCGTGATGAGAAGTTACCTCTACATCTCTAAGTGCTCTTTCAATACCACCACCTTTGTGAATGGATGCAGTGCCCGCAGCTTTTGCGACTTCCCTGACTGCATCTGCACAATTCTGCAAAACAAAAGTGGCTGCTAAAACCATATCCGCCTTAGACTGGGTACTGAACTCTAGGTTTTGTTCAGCAGTTTTAAAATTATCCCTCAAACATTCGTGGATATAACTTCTTGATGCACGGTAAGTTGACAGGGCACGTCCATAATGCAGTTGTGCTAAAGCTCGGTGTTTAAGAGTAGCTGATCCGCCGAATGGGATACGATTCTCAGCAATATCATTCAAGCAATCTAAAGCAGTTCGTATCGTGCCCAAACTGACTGCAGCAATACCAACTGGCACCACAGCGGTGGGCATCCTATAAAGAGCGCCATTGAAACGTGGGGATGGTGTTACATCTCCCATAATGTCTATTGCTCGATGCTCTGGAACGAAAATATCTTTTGCTACCACTGTGTTACTCGCACTTCCTCTAATGCCTAAAGTATCCCAGTCCTCTTTAATCTCTAGAGTTCCTGCTGGATGAAAGGTAAGAAACATCCGTCCATCAACCAATGTAGTATGAGCAATCCAATCGGCAATTTTCGAACCACTTGCAAATGGCGTATTCCCATTCAAGAGATATCCGCCATCTACTTTTTCCCCTTGCATTGGCTTGTTATAAGTATCAGCAATTATAGGGATATCAGCGCTCGCGATTATCTCATCTACTAGTTGATCAGACGCGCTCCTTAAAACTAACCAGCTGGCTGCAACACCATGCATAGTCCAAGCTGCGGAAGTATCAGCAGAGGCAATTAATTCAGCTACTAAAGCGTAAGCTTCGGGATCACATTGAAGGCCACTGAGACTTTCCGGCCTCCAGAGACTTAACATGCCTGATTCTTTCAGAGCATTAACCGTTTGTGGAGGGAGCTGACAATTTATTTCTCCCTGGGGAGCATTCGACCGAATGACATTTACAACGGATTCTGCTGCTTTATAAATGGCCTGAAAATTTTTACCTTTTTCGCGCATGCTTATTCCTTAATGTCATAGTCAGCCCACACAAGTCTAACAGGTATTCATTAATAGATGGTGCTTACAATAAACCACGACAGGGTCAAGATAAACCTGTCTAAATGCTTTTAAAAATGATAAATTTCCACAGCAAATAAATTTATCCATAGCCATGTGAATACTAGCTGGAGACTATCCAATTATGAGTGAGAAAACCCTACCTAAAAACGCCCGTGCGATTGTAATTGGAGGAGGTGTTATAGGGTGTTCAACTGCCTATCACTTAGCTAAGCTTGGTTGGGATGACATAGTTGTTCTAGAAAGAAAAAAAGTAAGCTCTGGCACAACTTGGCATGCGGCTGGACTTGTTACGACACTTCGTGACACGGAGAGTCAAACCCGTCTTGCTCAATATTCTTTAAAATTATATGAAGATCTAGAAGAAGAGACGGGGCAAGCTACTGGATTCATTAAATGTGGTTCGATACAGCTAGCTATGACTAAAGACAAGGTTGAAGAAATGCGGCGTGGATGTGCTTTGGCGCGAACATTCGGTGTAGAAAGTGAAGAAATTTCCCCTCAACAAGTCCAAGATCTATTTCCTTTAACTTATGTAGATGATCTGCTCGCAGGGTTTTACTTTCCTAACGATGGTCGAGTAAATCCTGCTGATGTCGCTCAGGCACTCGCAAAAGGTGCAAGACAACAAGGTGTACGTATTTTTGAAGACACGTTAGTTAAAGAACTCATCATGGAAAATGATCGAGCCGTTGGTGTAATTACAGACCAAGGCGAAATGAGAGCAGAAGTCGTTGTAATGTGCCCAGGTATGTGGGGAAGAGAATTCGGGTTAATTAATGGAATAGATATACCTTTGCAAGCCGCGGAACACTATTACTTGATTTCAGAACCGATAAAAGAAGTACACAATCAACTTCCTATATTGAGAGATCCTGGTCGAGGCATCTACGCGAGAGAGGAAGCGGGAAAAATTTTGTTGGGTTTTTTTGAACCAGTGGCATCACCTTGGGGCACTGAGGGCATCCCTGAAAATTTTTGCTTTGATGAAATTGACCCTGACTGGGATCGTATGCTGCCTCATATTGAAACAGGGATGCAGCGCCTTCCTATTCTTAACGATACGGGAATTCGACAATTTTTTTGTGGTCCCGAGTCATTTACTCCTGATCATAACTACCTCATGGGAAAAGCTCCTTACATTAAACAGCTATTTATAGCCTGTGGATTTAATTCCCTAGGAATATTGTCAGGTGGTGGGGCTGGTAATGTCATGGCTCAATGGATCAACGACGGTGTTCAGCCAATGGATATTTGGGATGTCGATATCCGACGGATGCAACCTTGCCAAAACAACACAGCATTTATAGTCGATCGCACTAGCGAGTCTCTCGGTATCGCCTATAAAATGCATTGGCCTAACCGGCAATGGGAAACTGGGCGCAATATGAAAAAGTCAGTTTTACACGAACGTTTAGAGAAAGTCGGAGCTTGTTTTGGCGAGTCTGCTGGATGGGAGCGACCCAATTGGTACGCGCTACCTGGAGAGGAAGCGCAGTATAAGTACGATTTTGGAAAACAAAATTGGTTTAATAATAATGCCGTAGAGCATCAAGCTGTAAGAACTGCTGTAGGAATCTTTGACCAATCTTCCTTCCAGAAAATATTAGTTCAAGGGAAAGATGCTGAAAAGACACTAAATTTTATCGCGACGGCGAGTATGTCAGTCAAAGCTGGAACAGTTGTTTACACTCAGTTCTTAAATCAAACAGGCGGAGTTGAAGCTGATTTAACAGTCACTAGAATAGAAAAAGATAAATATCTGATTGTAACAGCGGCATTTACTGCGACCCACGTGAAAGCATGGATACATGAGCACATACCAGATGATGCACATTGTATAATCACTGATATAACCAGTTCATACGCGATGCTCAACATACAAGGGCCTCAAGCACGGTCATTAATGGCAAGTATTTCATCTACTGACTTCTCCTCCAGTAGCTTTCCGTTTGGAACAATGCAATCCATAGAAATCGGCTACCAGAGTGCTATGGCTGTGAGGATTTCATATACCGGAGAACTTGGTTGGGAACTTTATATTCCAACCGAAATGGCTCTCATGGTGTATGACAAGATAGTTGAAGAAGGAGCTCAGTATGGACTCAAGCACTGTGGTTATCATACTCTTAATTCTTTGCGAATCGAAAAAGGGTATCGCGAGTGGGCTCACGATATGAGCCCGAGAGATACGTTAATTGAGTGCGGGCTGTCGTTTACATGCGACTGGGATAAGCCTGCAGGCTTCATTGGACGAGAAGCCTTGCTCGCCCAGCGTGAGAGAGGGCCAGTTAATAAGCGACTGGTACAGTTCTTACTAGAAGATAATGGGCCGGTACTCTCCCATAATGAATCAATCTTACGCAATGGGGAGAGGATCGGATACACGGCTTCCTCGGCATATGCGCACACTTTAGGATCGTGCGCTTCTATGGGCTACCTGCAACATTCAGAGGGAATAACTAGCGAATTCTTGTCGACGGGAGTGTTTGAAATCGAGCAAGCTGATAGATTGTATAAGGCTAAGGCTTCACTGACGCCAATGTACGATCCGAAAAGCATACGGACAAGGAGTTAGTCTTCTGATGCCGCTACTCAATCAAGTAAGGTTATTCTTAGCGATTCGATAAACACTTTCTGTCTAAGTCGAGATTAGAGATAGAACGTTTGTTTTATCTGTGCTAATTTGGTGTTTTGATCTAGCTGTTGTATTGCTACGTACCTACTTTCTAAAGAACAACTTTCTGGACGTTACTGTAACTTCACTGAGACCAAGGGGAACTTCCACATGCACATCAGGAAATATACGCCAGACTATAGTCGACGAAAGTTTATAGAGAAGACAGCAAAAAGTGTGCTTGGAGCAGGCGTGCTTTCGCCAGTTTGGTCGTCTGCTGCAGAGAATGGCGATTTTTCGGCATCATATCCTGAAGAGCTATTGTCTATTGAGGAATATACACGTGGAGGACTGAAGCCTGGGGATACTATCGATGCTAATAACGTAGATACTGTTCAGGATCTTTTGGATCCGGTTCGCTTCATGCAAATAAAACAGCAAGGCAGGAAGTTAGAATTAGTGAAGGCGACAACGGACATCACCAAGCTCAGTCCTGTTGAATATGTCGAAGCGACCATGCGGCATAAAGGAATGGCATCGTTTAATGCCGATGGAAATGTTGTCGTAAATGGTGATCAGCCTTGGGTAGGGGGAAATCCTTTTCCTGAACCTACGACTGCGATGGAGTTATTTGCGGCAGTTACCTTAACGTGGGGTAGGCATGATGTCTCTTTCTATCCGGTTAAGACCTTTGAACAGAATTCTGATGGACATATTGGCTATAAATATGAGTTGGTTTGGTGTGAATTTGCGCCTACGGGAAGGATTAGTGTCGAGCCGATGCCATATTGGCCGGGACACGAAGATAAACTGCGCTACCAGTCAGTTCTTTTTACGGTACCTCAAGATTACAAAGGGACCTCTTTTCTTAACATTTGGGACTACGACCAAAGGAAGTTCCCTAAGTTATATGGATACCTCCCACAGTTCAAAAGAGTTCGGAAATTTCCGACTAGTCAAAGATTTGAACCTCTATTGCCAGGGTCTAATTTGTATTTTTCTGACGTCTGGGCAGCAGGAGATCCATATCTCACCTGGGGTAATTTTAAGGTAATCGCGCGCGGACCATTTTTAGCTGGTTTGACTGAAAATTGGGATTCCAGCGACCCTAACTGGGAAGGCAAGACACATGGTGGCCCCAAAGACGATACGTTTTGGGATACAAAAGTTGAGCTCGTCCCAGAGGTCATCATCTGTGAGGCAGAGCCCACGGGGTATCCTCGCGCTCCTATCAGTAAAAAGAGAGTATGGTTCGATGCTCGGACGAGTCTGCCTCTTTGTATGGTCACTTATGATAGAAAAGGAGAGATGTTTAAATCATTTGATGGTGCTTTTTCTGTTTATGAGAACAAGGGGAAAAAAATTATGGATGGGGCTAACCCGTATTGGTCCTGGACCCATGTTCATGCCCATAATGTACAAAGTAACCATATGACTCGCCTAAAACAGGTTGCAGAAATCGCCGGTGG
Source organism: Proteobacteria bacterium UBA4457 (assembly GCA_002390205.1). Lineage (GTDB taxonomy): Bacteria > Pseudomonadota > Gammaproteobacteria > UBA4457. The sequence continues at coordinate 15,680 of DGOV01000019.1, forward strand.
TTGGAAATGGTCTGTCAATCAGGACCTTAGGATCTATGATGAATTTCTGACTAAGGCTGCATTGCGTCGATTAGGGACATAATTTAGGATACCTATAATCACGAGTTTGCCTCCAGCTCTAGCCATCGGCCAGTTGCTGTTTCTAAATCTAACTTGTGTTTTTCGAGCTCTTTAAGGGTAGGTTCTACTGCCTCGTATGCTTGGGTATAAAAGTCTGGGGATGCAACTTTATTCTCCAAATTTGAGATTGATTTTTCTAGAGACTCGATTGTTTCGGGGAGTTGCTCTAATTCTCGTTGCAAGTTAAAGCTAAGTTTCTTTTTTGAAATGATTGTTTTTGGCCTGACAACAGAGTCTTCGTCGGCAGTCGGTCTAGAAAATTTCGTAACGGCAATAGTGTCTGTAGCCGCTAGTTTCTTCCCTTTACCATACCAGTCTGAGTAACCTCCAGGATAGCTTCTCAATTCTCCAGTAGACTCAAAAACTAATGTGCTTGTTACAACATTGTCTAAGAAGACACGGTCATGACTGACAACAATAAGAGTTCCTTCATAGTCTATTAGTTGTTGTTCGAGGACTTCCAGAGTCTCCACGTCCAGATCATTAGTAGGCTCGTCTAAAACCAGTAGATTAGTTGCTCTAGACAGGAGTTTTGCTAGTATCACACGATTACACTCACCTCCTGATAAGTACCCTACAGGGGTCAAAGCTCTTTTAGGAGAAAACAAAAAACCTTTCAAATAACCGATCACATGTCGTTCTTTTCCGTTGACTGTAATGTGTTCCTTACCTTCTCCGACAATATCGACGACGCTCAACTTAGGGTCAAGCTTTTGTCTTAATTGATCAAAATATCCTATTTTAAGATTCTCACCTCTCTTTAGAGTCCCCGCTTGAGGTTCAAGTTCTCCAAGCAATATCTTTATTAGTGTACTTTTTCCTACTCCGTTATTGCCTATAAGTCCGACTCTGTCTCCGCGCATTATTTTCAGCGAGAGCGCATCGATTATTTTCAGATCGCCATATGAGTAGTGTAAGTTTTTAGCTTGCAGGACACGTCTACTAGATTTCTCAGAGTCTTGGAGAATTATTCGAGCTTTCCCTTCACGTTTGATGCGTTCTGTATACTCTTTTCTGAGCTTCTCGAGAGCACGGACTCTTCCTTCATTCCTCGTTCTTCGGGCTTTAATTCCCTGTCGAATCCATTTCTCCTCTTCCTCAAGCTTTTTATCGAAGAGTGAGTTTTGGCGATCTTCTTCGTCTAAACTTTGTTCTTTGTGCCTTACATATTGAGCGTAATCTCCAGGCCAGCTTTTCAGTTGTCCTCGATCAATATCTACAATACGCGTTGCTAAAGATCTCAGGAATGAGCGATCATGCGTTATGAATATGACACTTCCGGTATATGCTTTAATTCGAAGTTCCAACCATTCAATGGCTTCAAGGTCCAAATGGTTTGTGGGCTCGTCAAGTAATAAAACATCTGGCTTACTTACAAGCGTGCGAGCCAAAGCTACTCTTCTTCTCCACCCCCCCGAAAGTTCACTAAGCGTTTTGGTGGCAGGGAGCTCGAGTTGGTCAATTACGCTATCGACTTGATTATTGATATCCCAACCACCGTGAGCATCTAATTGACGCTGCAGTTGATCGAGTTCGTGCATCCCTTCACTGCTTATCTCTTGACTGGTCAGAGATTCATATCTTTCTAAGAGCGCTTTTTGTTCCTGCAGTCCTTCTGCCACAAAGTCGAAAACGCTGATATTTGTCTGCATAGGAAGCGTTTGGTCTAGTTGTGCAATTTTAAGATTATCACGCTTTCTTATTTCGCCCGAGTCAAGTTCTTGACCTCCTGAGATTAGACGAAATAGCGTGGACTTGCCTGCACCATTGCGGCCGATGACACAGACCCTTTCATTGGGCTCAAGGACGAAGTTGGCCTCGCGAAAAATAATTTGATCACCAAAAGCAAGGTTGACCCCGTGGAAAGTAAGAAGCGACATATCATTTTCTCATTAGAAGGCGTAGAGCATTGCCTGACCGTGAAAGGTCAAACCAAGGTGGATCCCTATTTAATTACTAAACCTCATCCCCGTCAAAAAATACTTTTTTCCATCGTTTCACTTCGACGTGACTGAATAAGCCGACTTTAGTATATGGATCATTTTTGATTAACTCTTCTGCCTCACTAAGTTTCTCTGTATTGAAAACAATCATCGCACCGCCTGCCAGAGATCCATCTTCTGTGAGGAATGCACCTCCAGCTAATACTTGATCCTTAAAGGGCCTTAAATACTCCAGATGGGAGGCTCGGGTCGCTAATCGAAGTTCTAAGCTATCAGGCTTATCATGAGTCAAAATAACGTAGGGCATTTCGAGACTTCCTTAATTTCGTAGGTGTGATTTAGTCGGTTAAAAGATATGCTTTAGTGATCATGATTTGTTCTACAGGCACATTTTCCATTCCGTTCTTAGTCGCTGTTTTTGCTGCAGCGATCGCATCCACGACGTCAATACCTTTTGTCACGCGTCCGAATACAGCATATCCCCAGCCTCTAGAATTCTTGGCCGTATGATTTAAGAAAGCATTGTCTTTCAGATTTATAAAGAATTGCCCGGTAGCACTGTGTGGGTTAGAGGTTCTGGCCATCGCAAGAGTTCCACGCTGATTAGCTAGACCATTGTCAGCCTCGTTGATTATAGGCTTGTCTGTCTTTTTGAAAGCGAGATCAGATGTAAAGCCTCCTCCTTGAATCATAAAATCAGGAATGACTCTGTGGAAAACAGTTTCATCGTAAAATTCAGTCTGCACATAGGCTTTGAAGTTTTTAACAGATATGGGTGCTTTATTTGCGAAAAGTATTATTTCAATGTCACCTTTAGTTGTCTCCAAACGCACACGATCAGTTTCTTCGTTAGCAGAAAGAGGACTGATTAGTGCTAATAAGTAGGCGAGTAAAGCGATTTTCCCCATTTAGGTTCTCCTGTTAATAATTTAACTTAAGGCCGTGATATGCTTATTTTTCCGTTTATTTAACGCTCTTCTCGAGTAAAGACTAAATCACCTGTACTGGATAAGTTTTCGTTATAAACATAGCCTTCAGAGCAAAAGCCCTTAAGCTCTTCCGGCTTTTGTATTTGATTTTGAATTATATACCGAGCCATGAGACCGCGTGCTCTTTTTGCATAGAAGCTAATTATTTTATAATTTCCATTTTTTCGGTCCTTGAACACTGGGGCGATAATCTCTGGCTCTAGTTGTTTCTTGTCTATCACATTAAAGTATTCGTTAGAGGCAAGGTTGACTAAGTATTTGGTTTTTATCTGCTTTGCTTGCTCATTGAGATTGAGTGTTGGTTTCTCTCCCCAGAACTGATATAAATTTTTTCCGTTAGGCGTCTCGAGATTAGTCCCCATCTCTAACCGATATGGTTGCATGGAATCTAAAGGTCTGAGTATTCCGTAAAGTCCAGATAGGATACGCAAATGCTCTTGAGCGAACACCATGCTCTTTTCACTAAGTGACTTAGCATTTAATCCTGAATATACATCGCCCATAAACGCTAAGACTGCTTGTCTAGCATTTTCCGGGCCAGGCGTAGAGCTCCATGAGTGATATCGACGGTAGTTAAGCTCTCCAAGATTGTCGCTTATTTTCATTAAATTACTGATTTGTGAGGCTGATTTCTTTTTGAGTATTTCTATTAGCTTGTCACTATAACTGTGAAAATGAGCAGAAGTCGATTTCTTGAATGACAAAGGAGAGTCATAATCAAGTGTCTTCGCTGGAGAAATCACTATCAACATATCATCAGTCCTTTAAGATTTTCTCTGTATAGCTTTAGATTATGGTACACACAGATAATTACAAAAGAGTTTGCATGTGAGAAAGTCTACCACTGTGGGGGGATCATAAACATGGCTACGGAAGTTACCATGAAGCACACAACAGCAACTAAAAATGTATACCCTACAACATCACCAAATCGCATCCGAGTTACCGCTAGTATTGGAATAGCAAAAAACGGTTGGATGAGATTAGTAACAGAATCCCCATAGGCATAAGCGAGCGTAGTTGTGACAACAGAAACGTTAAGGAGCTCGCCTGCCGGTATCAGGAAAGGGGCTTCAATCATCCATTTAGAGCCAGCGGAAGGGACAAACAGATTCATGAGTCCAGAGTATACGTAGACGACCCATGGATAAGTTGCTGTTGTGGCAATGTTTGAGAAAAAGCTTCCAAGCCACTCACCCAGATCAGTGTTCTGCATTAATCCAAAAATGCCGGCGTAGAACGGGAATTGCACCACAATACCCCAGGCGCTGTCGACACCGTTACGACAAGCTCGCAGAAAAGATGGTGCTCTACCATGCAATAATAATGCGATGACTAGGAATGTGATGTTATACGCGTTTATAGTCCAGCTAGTGCCGAAACCTTTAGTTACTATCGAATAGCCGAGTGGATAGGCTAACAAGACTACCGCAAGTAATATCCAACCTCTGAATTGATCGATGTATTCAGCAGGAGTCCTAGGAGGACCATCTTCTATAGGTGGAGTGGGCAGGATTTTTTCTATTTCTTCTGTACTAAGCGTGCGGGCGCCTGAACGAGGATGCAGTAAGCAAGTAGTAGCTAGAGCTACTGCTCCAAGGATGCAGATAAAAACAAGGTTAAAATTGTTGTAGAGGGTTTCAGTCACAGGGTACAGCCGTTCTACGATAGGTGCTCCACTTGATGGATTTATTAGCGGGTTACCTGGGGTAGCTAAAATCAAAGGAGCAGAGCCGGATAGACCACCATGCCAAACTGTACCTATCCCTAAATAGGAGGCGCATATAAGAAGTCGTACATCCACGTTCGGATTACGACGAAGTATAAACGGGGTAAACAGCGCGCAAGAAACCAAGCATACAGCCCAGTTAAGGTAACCCATTACAAGAGAAAACATACCGGCAAGAACAAGAGCTTGAACGGGTTTAGATGGGTTTGGAAGCGATGCCAGCCAATTAAAAAAACGGTAAATGGGAGGCGATGCGGCACACGCATGCGCTGCTACCATGGCGATAGTGAACTGCATTGCCAGTCCTAAGAGGCTCCAGACTCCATCTCCCCAAGCAAGGACAGTTTCTTCTACGGTCGCACCTGCTCCAAAGATACAAAGTAAAATTGCCACTGCTGTAAGCATCATCGAGATAACCCAAGCGTCGGGTACCCATCGTTCTGTTACGTCTGACAGTCCTGCACCAAAGCGACGAAATTGTTCGATCATGCTAGCCTCTGAAAGTATATGGTATGGTTCATTATTCTACATTATCTAAGGCATCGTAACCTGTGATAACCCGCATGCGTTATTTTACTAAATTAATTGAGAGGGCGACAGCTCGGACAGGATTATCTGCGGCCCTCGAATTCTTTCCAAAAAGATGGGATATATGAATTTATCTGATAGCCTCATTCACCAGTTACTAGATAAAATGCCTGTTGCACGATTTGCGGTTACGCGATCCGATGGGAGAGCTGAGGCTATGCCGATTGTCTTTTCGAGGGTCGGGAACCAGATTTTTTCACCCATTGATGGAAAGCCAAAGAAAACGGCGGATCTTGAACGTTTGAGGCATGTCGGTAAAACCCCAGAGTCAACGCTTCTTTTGGACTCTTATCAGAAAGACTGGTCCAAACTCTGGTGGTTGCGGTTGGATGTGAGGGCAGGGGTGTGCACGAGCTCTCACGGTGACTGGTGTGAGGCAGTTGACAGGCTTAGAGAGAAGTATCCTCAGTATCGCTCTATCCCACTTTTCAAAGGCACTCCTACCATGATTGTGATGAATTGGAATCGTGCCCATTCTTGGGCATTTAATGGGATAGATGGCATCCGGTCTTGGCTTAGTGACACAGCAGAACAATAGAGAGGCTTATTTCATTTATTAATGGCGTCTCGCAGTTTTTTGATCTCGTCTAAAATAGGTATTAAGTTTCCACTTTGCTCAGGTGGGATCAAGAAAATAAAGCCTGCGCAACCTCGTGTTGCATAATCTTGAAGTATAAGCTGATCCCTAGGTGCTCCAAATAATAATGTGGTTATTTCAGATGGGTCTCGGCCTGCTTTTTCGCACGCAGCTTTAATATCGACTAGAGGATCGCCCTCATATTTTTCATAGATAGGCATCCAGCCGTCTGCGTAGTCGACCACTCTTGCAGGAACTTTGCTAGAATTTGAACCTATATAAATAGGTGGACCCCCTTTCTGGAATGGTTTTGGCATCATAGTTAGCGGTTTGAAATCGACATAATCTCCATGGAACTCAGTTGGATCGGTTTGCCAAAGAGCACGAATTGCCAATGCGCGCTCTCTAACAACTGCCCATCTTTCTCGGAACGGGCAACCATGATTCTCTATTGCTTCTTTGATCCACCCGCCAGCAATTCCAAAAATTACCCTGCCTTGTGAAATGTGATCTAGAGTAGCTATAGATTTTGCGGTTATGATCGGGTCTCGCTCGGTTAAAAGACAGACTCCCGTGCCTAGTTGAATGTGAGTGGTAACCGCGGCACAAGCTGCTAGCGCAGTTATTGAATCATGCATCCTGGCAAATGGTTGAACCATCTCTGGTCGATGGTACGAATTCTTGCGATGCACTACAGGAACGTGACTGTTTTCGGCAAAAAACAGCATATCTAGCCCTTTTGACTCGACTGTTTGAGCTATCTCGACTGCTGGAGGAATTAGATCCGTAGGTAACACGCAAATCCCAAAGCGTACCATTGTCCTAACTCCTAGCCGGGTGCATTTGTCTTAAAAAATCAGGCTGATGGCGCCATATTTTTCCGGAGGTGGCACCGCCGTCGACTGCTAATGCATGGCCGGTGACATAACTAGATTTTTCAGAGGCTAGCCAAAGTATCGCTTCAGCAATCTCTTCCGGCTCTCCCATCCTAGGGATTGGCTGTTCATCTGTGGATGCTTGTTTAACAGTTTTAATCCTTTCTTTCCAAACTTCGCTGTTTGTTCCGGTGTGGATCGGTGTAGCGATCGCACCCGGGCAAACTGCATTCACACGAATATTTTCTTCGGCAAGTTCAATAGCGACTGATTTCGTGAACTGTATTACCGCAGCCTTACAGGCGGCATAGGTATGGGGAGAATAGCCAGCCATAATCCCTGCTATGCTAGCTACGTTGATAATTGAGCCTGAGCTCTTTTCCACCATCATCTTGGCTGCATATTTTGTGCCGAGAAATACACTCCGTTGTATTATTTCTTGTGACAGATCGTACTGCTCTGCTGACAAGGTCGTGATTGGACCCATTACTCCTACAATTGCGGCGTTGTTGACCATCACATCCAAATGCTCAGATTTTTTTTTGATTGTGGTGAAGGCCGCCGCTAACTCTTCTTCACGCCGAATATTAACGTTGATGAAATCTGCATTTTTTAATTCTTTCGCAAGTGCAATTCCAGCATTCTCTTGAATGTCTCCAATATAGACATGGTATCCACTTTCAACAAATAGACGACACGTTGCGGCTCCTATGCCACTGGCACCTCCTGTTACAAAAGCTGTTTTTATCATTTAGTTATCCCCTTAAGTTTCGATTTCAACCGGCGGTTCTTTTAGGATGCAATCCCATTTATGGCTGGATGTATTGGGTGTCGCTTTGATCTATTCATGAGGTTAACATCTCAAGCGTGTTAGGGCATTAAGTTATCGTGTTTGCCTTTGAGAGGAATATGACTATTAAGGATGAGGTTTACGAATGCCAATTCGTTTCAAGCTTTTTTTAACCGCCGCTTTCTGGGGAGCAACTCCGACAGTAGGGCGCATTCTTGCTAGTTATGAGGCTCCAATTGTCATAGTAGGGGGGCGTTTTATAATTGCATCAGCCGTATTGTTGGTATTCATGAAATTCAGAGGAGAATTTCTGACAATACCTATGAAACTATGGGTGAAGTTCTTTTTTCTCGGCTTGACTGGGATTCTGTTGCATAACAGTCTGATGTATGAAGGTTTAGAGTCCGTGACTGCAACGACAGCGTCTATCTTACTTGCTTTAATCGCTATTAAAATTACTGTGATTGATTCTTTTCTCAGCCGCAGATTGCCAAGGTGGAACATTGTAGTGGGAGTGTTACTTGGGTTTTTTGGAGCGATGTATGTTGTTACCAATGGTCACCCCAGTGATTTTCTAGATCTCAAGGTGGGTAAAGGTGAAGTGTTAGTTCTGCTCTCGGGACTGTCCTGGGCGGTCTATTCGGTGATTGGACGAGACTTGCTGACGAGCTATAAGCCTCTGTTGGTCACTACTTACGCCTCAGTGATAGGCGTTGCATTGATGACGCCATTTTTCTTTCATAATCCAAGTGTTACTTTTGATATATTTACGGATCTGGAGAGTGTGGCGCTAATTTCATTTTTAGGTTTTTTTGGTTCCGCCTTGGCTTTTTTATGGTACTACGAAGCTGTTGCATTGCTAGGCGTCGTAGAAACCGCCATATATATAAATTTCGTTCCTGTTTTTGGCGTTCTTTTTGCCTTTATTTTTTTAGAAGAATCTATTAGCAGCTCCGTCTTGATTGGTGGAGCGGTCGTTCTAGCCGGTGTGCTTCTAGTCACTGTTTGTGCTGAAAAATCAGGCCAGTCTGTTTCAAAGAGGTACACGTGAATTTAGAGATGCTCAAAGTACTGTCTGTTCGCGACTGCTGTTACCCAATGGAGTAGCTCTGAAAAATAGAGAGAGCATTGTCTTTGCTTGGCTGATCGCGCCGCAGCTCCGACAGTGGAAGAGGAACAGAACGGGCATGTAAAGCTGCGCACCCAATATATGTTCAATCTATAGCAGAAATCTTGATTTCTTATCCGGCAGAGTGGTGATGGTCAGCTGTTTCTTTCAGTGCTTCTTGAGTATGCAGTAATGATTCTTTTCTTGAAGATAGCTCATCCTTTGCGCACAAACCTTTTGTTACCACGAGTTCCTCGGCAGCTTTGAGCCAGAGAAGGTAATAGTCTTCCTCTTTTTCATTGAGAGTATTTGATTCTTTAATTTCGTGACTAAGTTGATTTGCCCATTCTTTCCAGGTATACCGATTTTCTTGATGCATTTGGACCACTAAAGCAAAAGCTTTTGCCTCCCAAGGGTTGGCGAAGATCACCTCATTATTTTCGTCAAGAGGGGCATCAACTAGGGCGACAAGTTCTGAGGGTGATTTTTCCATAGTACGCTTACACTTATATGTTGGGGTGGGTTTGAAATTTCTAATCAGGCCTCTAGGCTAAAGTAAGGTAATCATCCCATAGATCTATGTATACAGAATCTTTCTCGGAGGCTTCGCTTCCCCACAACTCTTGAGCATCGAATCGAACGCTATAGCAATGCTGGGGGCTGTCTCCTTGGCCATGGGCAGCCGTATCGGGGAAAACAAAGACCCCATTATCTTTCTCAATAGAACCTAGTTTGTCTCTTGCATATCGCGGACAGCGCGTATGATGTTCTGGGTGATTGTTGTTCACCATGACTAGATTGCCGGCTTTGAATTTTGGCGTAATCGCCTTGTCTATTCTGGCACTAGAGCCATGAGACGAAATGTAAGGTACATCTTTGGCTAAGACTGGTGGCATAGACTCTCCTCGGGGTGTGAAAGATTTTCCTGCTTTCAACTCTTCCTTTGTTACAACACCTTTCTCAACAGCGAGCGTCTCAAACGCATGTAACCAATGCTCGTAATAACTAGTTGAGAGGTAGTTTGTTGCCCCCATTCTTTCAATACGTGCTCGAAACTCGTCAACACAAAATGGTCCCGCGGCAGAGACGGGAACAAATAGGCCTAGGACCCGTTTTTCCCACTCTTCATGAAAAACAGGTTCATTCTGTTCAGGATTGACGTTCCCGAAGCCATGCATGCCACCTAGGTCATGCGCGCCATTCATTCTGATACCCCTTGAGATTCGGCTGTTTTAAGCACCTCTACCCCTATCATCGAGTCTCTAGTGACTAGGGAAGAGAGTTCGTTTTCACTCAATAGCTCTGTTCCTTGAGGACGCTCTGGTAAAACCATATAACGCAGTTCAGCTGTACTATCCCATACTCGGACCTCTGTGTTTTTATCTAACTCTACGCCAAACTCTTTTAAAACCTCGCGAGGCTGACTGACAACCCGAGACCGATATGGAGCTGATTTATACCAGACCGGAGGTAAGCCTAAGGTTGGCCATGGATAACAGGAGCATAAGGTGCAGACCAAGACATTATGGATGTTTGAAGTATTTTCAACGACGACCATATCTTCACCTTGTATACCCGAATAACCCAACTCTGCGATAGCTTCAGTCCCATTTATCAGCAGTCTTTTTTTATATTCTGGATCAGTCCACGCTCGAGCCACTACCTGAGCGCCGTTATGGGGGCCGACTTTAGTCTCATAAGTTTCTATGAGTGCATCGACAGCCGAAGGATCTACCAGGCCTTTTTCCGTGAGAACTTGTTCCAACGCTTTGACCCTTAGCTCTACATCGGTCAATGGTCGACTATTAGCGTGGTCGTGATTATGGTCATGATCGCTCATATCATTTAGTCCTTTTATATTACTGTCGCTTGTTCGTATGTATAAGCTGCTCTTAGTATTGTACTCTCATCAAAGCTTTTCCCGATAAGCATCATACCTACAGGGAGTCCCTTTGACTTGCCTACTGGAATAGTTATGGCCGGGTGTCCGGTGACGTCAAAAGGAGCTGTATTATTTACCATTTCCAAAGCGCGAGCGACATAATCTTCTCTGGAACAAGATTTTTCAGGTATTTTTGTCGCTTTCATTGGTTGAGTAGGCATCAGTAATAAGTCGTATTTTTCAAAAGCTGAGTCGTACGCTGCTTTGAGAGCAGTGGCAAGATTTTGCGCCTTAGCATAATAGCGACCATGGTACTGCTCATCCATATACTGGCCCATTAACATTACCAGTTTGGTAGTTTCTGACAGATCGTCAGCTCTAGTGATACGACCTCTCGCAAATGAATCGAGCAACCCAGTGTTGTAATAGCCCTTCCAATTCGTTCCCATGCTATTGCCTTTTATCATCAAGGAATTGGCACCTTCAATAGCGATTGCATTCCAGATGTGGATCCCATCTTTATGCATAGGGATAGACACTTCCTCAACGTGAGCTCCAAGCTTTTCTAGTTGACTAGCCGCAGCACGCACTGTTGTATCCACATCTTGTTCGGATTGACCTTCCCAATTGAAACCTTCAGACACAACGCCAATTTTGAGTTCATGTATATCAGTGACAAGTGCTTCCGTATATTTGTCTACTTTTAAATTACGTTGTCGCGGATCCATTCCATCGTCCCCAGCAATAACTTCGAGTAGCAGAGCACAGTCCGTTACGTTGTTAGTTATGGGCCCTAAATGGTCAAGGGTTATCTCAATCGGAAATGCGCCCGTATAAGGCACTAGCCCATGCGTAGGTTTTAAGCCATACACCCCACACCAGCTAGCTGGCATACGTATTGAACCGCCTTGATCTCCGCCAATAGCCATGTCAACGCCACCAGATGCAACCAGCGCTGCACTTCCGCTTGAAGAACCACCGGTAGTGTGTTCCGGATTATGAGGGTTAGTCACTGGTCCCGCGGCAGTAGTGTGACTTCCTCCGGAAAAACATAGGTTTTCGCATACAGACTTCCCTGCTATTTCACCCCCCGCATCTAAGATCCTTGTTACCACTGTCGCATCTATATCTGGAATATACCCTTCGAGTACTGAACAGCCATTCATCATCGGAACTCCAGCTACACAGACGTTGTCTTTTATAGCAATGGTTTTTCCACTGAGCTTACCGTGAGCCGCGCCCTTTATTGATGTTTTGTAATACCATGCGTTGTTCGGATTTTCATCAGCCTTAGGTCGATAGCCGGGGTTTCTAGGATATTTGACTTCTGGCTTCGGTTCGCAAAGCTCATCTAGCCGTTCGTAAGAAGCTATTGGCCCCTCCATTAGCGCCTTGAATGACTCAATATCATCCAATTCAAGATTTAGTCCGAATTGCTCAGCGATTAAGTCAATTTGCTCACTAGTGGGTCTTTTGATTTTCATTATTGTCCCCGAGAATGTTCTTTTTAGATGCGAGATTGGTTTTCTGATTGCTTGATTCTTTTTATACCACTTTTACGAAGAATAAGAAAAACATTTCGCAGCTTCGTATGGTTCAATATAGCCAGCTTGATTTGCAGCACATAGCCACATTAATTATGCTTTTCATACTGAAAAAGCCAGAGGTTTCAAATGAGCAGTGAGAAAGTTTACGTCTGGGACCTATGGATCAGGTGCTTTCATTGGTTATTAGTCGTTTTGATTCTGTCCGCTTGGTGGACAGCGCGAGAAGGCGGTCTATTGATGAAATACCATATGTTTTGTGGTTACGGCATTGGTATTCTTGTTTTTTTTCGTCTGTTTTGGGGGGTTTGGGGATCACAGTCTGCCAAGTTCTCCGAGTTTATTCGAGGTCCAAGAATAGTTGTTCGTGCTATTTTGGAGCTAAAAATCAGGCAACCAGAACATTACTTAACGCACAACCCTATTGGTGGCTGGGTAGTCATAGCGTTTCTTTTACTTTTGGTTGTGCAGTTTGCTACGGGCTTGTTTGCCAATGACGACTTGTTTAATGAAGGGCCGCTTTATGCCAATGTGACTAAGCTCACCAGCGATTGGCTGACGTGGGTACACCATACGAATTTCAATAATTTGACTGCTTTGATTATCATCCATGTTTTGGCGATATTTTTTTATCGAGTTTGGAAGCGCGAGCACTTAGTAGGTGCGATGCTGAGTGGCTATAAATATCTGAGAGATAAAAATGCAAGTAAGATCCGGCACGGTTTTTTCCTACCTTTTGCAACTTTGTTACTGAGTATTGCGATTATTTGTGTAATAGTTAATTTTAGATTCAACTTATAAAGGGGATGTAAGTGAAAAAAGTATTGAACGTCGTTGTAACTCTATGCGTCTTGTTAGCTTTTTTGGGAGGAGCACAAGCCGCGCCCAAACCCGATGATGCAGTTCATTATCGCCAAGGTGTATTGATGGCGCTAGGTTGGAATATCGGGCCTATGGGTGCCATGGTCCAAGGGAAGGTGCCGTTTGATAAAGAGCGCTTTGCTTTTTTGGCAGACCGAGTAGCGCAGTTGGCACCGATGGTGGTTGAGGGTTTTGACGTGTCTACGAAGGATGCGAAGTCTGAAGCTCGGCCTGAATTATGGGAGAACTTGCCTGACTTTCAAAAAAGAATGAGTGATTTGGCATCTGCATCTCAGAAGTTGGCCATAGTTGCTAGTGAAGGAGACAAGGCGGCCATGAAGAGACAATTTGGCGTTACTGTAAAGATGTGCAAAGGCTGCCACGATGAGTATCGCGTCAAGCATTAGCATTAACTGAGCTGATGCCTTGAATCGTGGAGCAAAGGATCTTCAGCGATTGCGATTTCGTTGTCTAGAAGGCAGCCGCACTGGCAGCAATAGAATTGCCTAAATTCAACCGCGTTATCGATGAATCTAGCTTCGTCGCCAATCAAAGGATTGGAGACTGCGATGCTTTGATTCTCGGTCAGGCAATGTTCTTTATAGTTCTCTGAGATATCACCCAATTCGAAGTCACATTTTGCGCAAGCCCAGTAGGTGCCGGCGTCATCTCGCATAATGTTGATTGAGTGCGAATTTTCAGATAACAACTGACCCTTCCTATTTGATTTCTTAATTTCAGTAACTCTAGATTTCCTTATTTTGGCTCTATGTTCGCGTGTCCTTTTAACATCAACATGGCCATCTTTGCTTAAGATTGCACCGTAAAGTGTTTCCGCAGAATTTTCGGTTATAGCAAGCGACTCCAAGTCATCCTCTATATCCTCTGGTGCTCTATCAAAAGGGTCACCGAATCCACCACCACCACTCCATCTGACGGCGTATACATCTTTAGGATCTTGGGTGAAGTTTTGTTCCCGAAGCTGCAACGTTACGGAATTCCCTAATAATTCGTCTGTATCCTTTGGCATCTGTGACGACGCTATACAGTCAAAAATATTGCTGTCTTTGACGAATGTATAGGCATTAGTAGTTGATGGGTATCCTCCCATCAGGCCAGGTGAAGTAGGTATTGCATTGCCAGAAGAAAGAGTGTCCTGCGTAACGAATTCAGTATTATGAGGGATGAAGCAGCTTTCAGCAGAAAGTCCGCCTCTGTATTTCCCTGCTCCACCCGAGTCACTGAGCTCTTTACGGTAAAGGAACAAGATAGGAAAATTTTGTTCCGTATGTTCCACATTAGGCAATTGACAGATAGGTGTTCTTGCTTGTCCACCAGTGTTTATGCCATCTGCCATAGTAAATGCGCCTATGGCGCCGCCAATAGGATCAATGAGTAGATATCCATACTTTTCACCCCACTGATCGATCCCTCTGAATAAAGTAGCAGGCCATTGGCTGGTACCGCCGATACACATGATGTCTTTTCGCATAATCGGATCGGGGTAAATCATTTTGGATATGACGTTATAGGCAGGATATAGTGAAATTTCCATAGCTTGTATCGGAGCAGTCGAGACGGAAGATGGGAAGTCTGCACAATTGAGCGTTCCCGGCGTAGGGTCAAACTCAATGTGCCGCAAAGCACCGCCACATGCAAAATACTGATCCCAGCAAAGTAATTCATTCACAGCAACCATTACGGAACCACGCCAACCCGAGTAAGTTGCATTCATAGCTCCTTCCTGGGTTGCAGAACCGTCATTGTTAAAGATAAGTTTATTGCCTTCTTTACGAAGACCTAACATGACCCGATGAGTTCGTCTGTCACCCGGGCGGCAAGCCTCTATATACGTTCGATCAGACCATTCTCCGTCAGGTAAGCGTGACATTTTATCTAAGTAGGATTTTTCCGAGTTGTCTATAATCCTTTTCATTACACCTTTCAGTGTGGCTGCTCCATAGCGCTTGATGAGCTCTAAAATTCGATCACGCGCAGTTGTGTTACCTGCAATTTGGGCTCGGAAGTCCAACGCTACTAAATCAGGCTTTCTGGACGACCTTAGATATACGGCTTCAATATCTTTTCTGACTTCATAGTTTTCAATTATCTTGAGAGGTGGAAGCATTAGTCCTTCTTCGTAAACTGATTCCGCAGATGGACAGAAGCTGCCGGGAGTTATCCCTCCGATGTCATATTGGTGAAGACAGTTTGTTATCCAACAGAAAAGCTCTCCTTCCCAAAAAACTGGACAAAGTAGCATCACATCTTGTTGATGAGCCGCCCCTACCCACGGATCATTGGCTATAAACATGTCCCCTTCATTTATCCCAGGATTCTCACTTCGGTATTCCAGAGTCCATTTTACTTGGGTGTCTGTCACACCAGACATGTATTGCATATAAGGGCCAAAGTATACGAACTCTGCATCTTCAGTCAGGATGGATGGGTTTAAGTCGAGAGCGTACATTGCGACAGGAGACCCCGACAGGCGCTGTATCGTTGCCCCATGCTCTTCATTAATTTGCCAAAGGTTATGACGGATAACTTCATAAGTTACCGGGTCGACTTCTTTGTCCCAGGTCTGATGAAGCTTTAGTTTTGACGCTATTTTCAGGATTTTCGGTGGCACGTAGGGATTTTCAATTCCATTGAAGTCTACATCAGTCATTTCGCTTATTCGTGGCATCTGAAAGAACCTCAGGTATTGGGGTTGATCACAAAGTTTCTAAAAGTGTCCATGCTGATTTCCTGTTTAGGGTGCACAACGATCGACGTGGTTTCTGTTTCGACAACGCAAGGCCCTTCAGCGCTGTTTCCAGGTTTAAAAAGATAGCCATTAAATATAGGAGTTGTTTCGACAGATTGTTTTTCAGCCCAATAGATATCCCTGGTCCCAGTTTTGGCGTCCGCGGGGAGAGGCTCTAATGTTAAAGAAAACTCTTTAAGTTTAGGTTTTAATGATAGAGCAGATGAGCGGCACCTCGCCGTTACGATTTCTAGTCGAGCATCATGCATTGCAGAGCCACGGCCGTATAGTTGCTCGTACCGAGCTACGAACTTCTCTCTTAACGCCTCAAGTGCTTTCTCATCGAGTATTCCACTATCTATAAACACTTCGACTTCATTAATTTGGCCACGATGTCTCATGTCCAATGAATATTGAAACTGATGCTTCGCCTGTTCTATACCATCGCTCTGCAACTGTTGGCTTCCTTTCAAAGACAACCCGTTCAGAATCTTGTTGATTTCGGTTAAGTTGAATGGAGATGAAATAATTTTCGCTTGTTCTCCAACATGGAGAATATCTGCGGAGGCTGCTCCAAATGCGCACCAGACCGCCGCAGTATCGCCTTGTGGGACTATGACCTTGTCAACTCCTAGCTCCCGTGCAGCGACGCCCATATGTACAGGACCTGCGCCACCAAAAGCGAACACTACAAATTCTCGTGGGTCTAGGCCTTTTTGTACGGTCACTTTACGAATTAGATCTGCCATCTGGAATTCAGCGATAGTAGCAACGCCGCTGGCAAGCTCAAAAAGTGTCATTTCGAGTTCATCTGCTATCTTTTGTAGAGCCTCAGTTGCCGCTTTATGGTCCAGTTTAATCGTTCCTGCTGCAAAGTTATTGGGGTCGAGATAGCCTAGAACAAGATCAGCGTCAGTCGTTGTCGGAGTCGTTCCTCCTTTCCCATAGCATACTGGTCCTGGATCCGCTCCAGCACTATTGGGACCTACCCGAAGAGAATTTGTTGTCTGATCTATCCAAACTTTACTGCCACCTCCAGTACCTAATGTTTGGACATCAACTTTGGGTAGAAAATATTCATACTGATTAACTGTGCTTTTATAAGAGACTACAGGACTGCCATTGTGTATCACACCGACATCAAAGGAGGTGCCGCCGAGATCAGTGGTAATTACGTTGGGATAGCCCATCAAGCCACCTAGGAAAACAGAGCCTGTGACTCCTGATACAGGTCCTGAATCGAGGGTTAGTAAAGGAGCCTCCTGTGCTTTTGGCACAGTAATTGTCCCTCCAGCACAATGTGTTATCTGCAGTGGAGGTTTATAACCCATTTCTTTTAGCTGTTTATCTAAGCGAGTAATGTACCCGACAGTAATAGGTCCAATGTATGCATTAAGAGCGACAGCGGTAGTGCGTTCGTACTCACCCCATTTCGGAGCTAAATCGGTAGAGCACGTAACGTACATTTCTGGAGCTATTTCATGAGCGATGGCCTTGATCCTTTGCTCATGTTTCGGTTCGAGAAAAGACCAGAGACAGCAGACGGCTAATGCGTCGCATCCCGCATCTTGAAGTTCTCTGATTGCGGTTTCTACTTCTAGTTCATTTAACTCAACGACAATTTTTCCAAAGCAGTCGACTCGTTCAGACACTCCGCGAATCAATCTTTTAGGAATCAGAGGTTTAGGCTTACTGCTTTCAGGGATATGGACAATTAACTTGATATCTTGGCCTGCAAGCCCTCGAGAGCCTCGCATAATATGAATAACATCGTTATGGCCTTTTGTTGTAATGAGCCCAACTTTAGCTCCCCGTCTTTGAATTATGGTGTTAGTTCCTACTGTAGTTCCGTGAGCTAACACGTTAATTGAGTCAAGAAGATCCGGGGTTGAGAGGCCAATTTTTACGGCAGCTCTTTCTATCGCATTCAATACACCAACTGCAAAATCAGATGGTGTAGAAGGTGATTTTGCGATTGTGAGATCGCCATGTTCGTTTATGAGCACGCAATCTGTAAAAGTTCCGCCTATATCTAGACCGCAAATATAAGAGCTCAACGCTATTCCCCTGTTAAAAAGATACCTACTATGAATATTATGTATTTACGCTATATTTGAACGTACGTTCAAATATAGCGTAAATTAGAAATAAAGAGCAACCACCTGTGAACAAAAAAACTGACAAAGCTTCAACACCTCAGCGCATCTTAGACTCAGCTGAGGCCCTGTTTGCCGAAAGCGGCTATGACGGAGTGTCTTTGAGGATGATTACTAAGCTTGCTGGAGTAGAGTTGGCTCTGCCAAATTACCATTTTGGTTCTAAGTTAGGACTTTTTCGTGCTGTTATTCAGCGACGCTCTGTAATCCTCAACAACGAGAGGATGGAAGCTTTGAACGCGCTTTCCGATAAGGCAGAAATCGAAGATTTGATAGAGGCTTTCATTGGTCCGTTTCTTCGGCGAAGTTTATTTGGAGGTGAGGGCTGGAGAGACTATGCTCGTGTAGTAGCGCAGATTGCGAACTCACCTCGATGGACGAGCGAGATTATGTCAGCAGAGTTCGATCCGGTAGCGATTGAGTTTATCCGTCGCATACGAGTGAGGTTCCCTGTTGCTAAGACGGAGGATGTCTATTGGAGTTTTCATTTTCTTCTTGGTGCTATGACCATGACATTTGCACAGACTGGTCGCATAGATTTGCTCTCTGGAGACATATGCCATGGCTCTGATTTATCTGAGATACATTTGCGTATGGTTCCATTTTTATCGGCTGGATTTTGCCGTTTATGTAAAGGTTCTACTTAAGGAGTGAGTTGTACGTTATGGGTAATTTGGTTTCGATAACTGATATCACAGTATCTGGAGTAGCAACGATAATGTTCAATCGTTCCAGTTTTAATAATGCTTATAACGAAGATTTTCTTGATCAGTTTAGTGATTGTATAAAAAGGTTAGATCTTGATAATCACGTGAGGATAATTTTGATTAGAGGAGCCGGTCGCCATTTTCAGGCCGGAGCAGACATTCAATGGCTGAAAGAGGTGAGCCTATGTAGTGCTGCTGAAAATCAGAGAGTCTCAAAAAAGACCGCTGAGACTTTTTGGCAGCTGCGTAATTTGAAGACAGTCACTATTGCTTTAGTGCAGGGTGCATGTATGGGAGGCGGCTGCGGTATTGTAGCATCTTGCGATATTGTATTAGCTGAGACGACATCAGTTTTTGCCATTAGTGAGGCGCGTTTTGGTATGGTGGCAAATATTATTTTCCCGCAACTAATTGATGCTATTGGAATACGTCATGCTAAACGTTACGCGCTTACTGGAGAAGATTTCTCGGGAGAAGTTGCCTCAGAAATTGGTTTAGTTAGCGAGCTGGTCGAGCCTGGAAATTTAGATCAGCATGTGGATAACATAATCTGTAAAATTTTATCCACGGGCCCGAAAACAAGCGCTGTCAGCAAGGACGGGTTTTTGGCACTGTCCGACAAAAATACGAAATTACTGGATAAACTGATTGCAGGACATTCAGAGAAACGTCTTAGCGGAGAAGCTTTGGAGGGGATTGACAGCTTTTTACTTAAAGAGCTACCTTTTTGGAGAAATGATTAGAAAAGTAGTTGGCTATTGATGAGTAATTGTCACCTTAAGACTTGGCTTTATCGACCATCTGATTTTATCTATACGTAGTCCGTTTTTGTCTAGCAGTTGGTTTAAGGTTCCCTTATTGAAATAGTATAAATGTTCTGAGGGTTTGAGCTCATTCCAATGTGAAAGGACTTTAGGCACTCTCCAGTGCCCTATGTCTGGAGTACCTAGATCTAGAACTCCCTGAGGATGCAAGATCCTTTTCAGTTCTTTTAGAAAGTTATTTAAGTCAGGGACATGCTCTAGAACATCATAGGCAGAGATAGCATGAAAGTGTCGGCTAGGATAGTGCTGTTCACTAAGCGTTCCTTCCGCGAGATTTTGTAGGTGCAATGTTTTTTGGCCGTATTCTATTCCGGCTTTTTCAATATCTACACCAAAGGCTTGAAATCCATTGCATGCGGCCGCTTCGACAACAAATCCAGCAGAGCATCCTACGTCTAACCATCGCCCAGAAATCTCGTATTCTTTTTTAAGTCGCTTCACACGATGAGATGCCCGGCGTTTCTTTTTAGCAGCTTTTTTTGTATAACCCGCACTATAGTTAGCATCATAGCCTGCTGTGATCTCGCTGAGATAAGGCCGAGGATTTATTAATGTAAGCTCACAATTATGGCACTGAACAAAGGGTTCACCGGCTTTCTCAAATAAATATTTGAAACTGTTACCTGCGCAGATCGGACACGAAATTTTTTCAAGTTTTTTTTCTATTTTTGGATTATCCACAGTGATTATTGTATAACTGTTACTTTAAATTATCTCAAGTTTACAAATAATCAGGTATGCATAGCTTTTATCTTTCTGTGCCGCCGTCCTTAAGGGAGAGAGTATGCGGAGCGATTTCCAAGCGAATGGGATTATTACTCTAACTACAGACTTCGGTCACCGAGGTCCTTTTGTTGGGACCATGAAAGGGGTGATTTATAGTAGATTTTTAGATGCGCGGATAGTTGATCTGACTAATGAAGCGCATGTTCATTGGCCTGCAGAGGCTGGGTTCTGGATTGCTCGCTGTTATCATTACTTTCCTCCGGGGACTGTTCATCTTGGCGTCGTCGATCCGGGTGTTGGTACAGACCGCAGTTTTATTGTTGCATTTGGAGATGGGCACGCCTTTCTCGGCCCCGATAACGGTTTGTTGGCTGAGGTTGTAGAAAAAACCGGAGCTAATGTCCATTTAATGACCGAAGGTTTGCTCAAAAAGTATCAATTACCTACTGTGAGCGATACGTTTCATGGTCGAGATATTTTTGCACCCGTTGCTGCAGCTTTAGCATCAAGGGTTCTTACCGAGGTGAATTGTGGACTACTGATAGATAATATCGTGCCTTCCCTTCTTGAACATCCTCAAATCAGGGGAGGTGTTTTGTCTGGAGTTGTTGTGACTACCGATCACTTCGGGAACTTAATCACAAACATTGAAAAGAGTGAAATTCAGAATTTTTCCGATCCAGTAGTAAGCATCGGTGGCCATGAAATAAATTTTCAAAGAACTTACAGTAACGTTACTCCAGGAGCCTTCTTGGCATTATTGAATTCGTCTAATGTTGTAGAAGTGGCGTGTGCTGAGCAAAATGCTTCACAGCTTCTTAGTATGCAGCAAGGAGCTCCTGTTCAAGTTTACGAGCGTCGGGTCTGACTTTTCATTGGGTGATATCCCGAAGATCAACAAATGTTCCCGTGGGATATTTTCTCAGACCATCTACATGCCTAATAATCTCTCTTGCGGCGTCCTCTGCGCTTGGCATCAAAGTAGTACCTTGAGCTTCATGTAATGGCTTCACTGAAGGGAATGAATTAGCGTCAACTGCCCTCAATTTCTCCTGCATTGGTGTATCTACGTAACCTGGAGCCAGTGATATAATATGTGTGTTGATCATTTCCTGAGAGTAAAGTTTCCCCAGCATGTTTAATGAGGATTTGGAAAGAGCATATGGACCCCATCCGTAATTTGCAGATATTGCCGCACCTGAGGATAGTAAAATAATTTGCTTAGGTGCTATTTTTTTTTCTATAAGCCAATCCAGAATAACCTTATTTCCCCAAACGTTAGTGTTCATAACGGTTTGAATGTCTTGTTGTGTGATTTTGCTCATCGGTCCTATTGGGCCTAGTGCCGCTGCATTAAGAAAAACGGTCTGAGGTTTTCCTGCCAGGATGTCTTGAGCATCGTTTAGAGTCGCTTTCAGAGTAGCCATGTCGGACAAGTCAGCCTCTATTTGAACGAAGTCAAGATTACTCCTGTCCAGAGTCCTTCTTGCTATACCCCATACTTGCTTCCCTTTTTTTAGATAGTTCTCTGCAAGGGCTCGTCCGAGCCCACTAGAGTGACCGGTGATTAAAACACTCATTTTAAAGTTTCCTGATGATTCAAAGCTGATTACCCATTACACTTGTATTCTATGGGTATTTACAATGTAAACGAACACACTTTACGTTTAAAGACGGGTGTTAAATGGAGTCATTATCAAACCGACGTTTTGCCTGCATGGGTGGCAGATATGGATTTCGAAGTCGCCCAACCAATAAAGGCGGCTCTAGCTAATAGAGTTGAGACTTCAGATTACGGTTATCCAGTTGGGCAGCAACAGACTAGTTTGCCTGAGTTGTTCTGCGAACGCGTAAAGAAAAAGTTCGATTGGGGTGTTAAGAGTGATAGTGTCTTGTTGATCAACGACGTTGTACAAGGACTGTATTTAGGGTTACAGACGTTCTCTCAAAAAGGGGAAGGGGTGATTGTTCAACCACCCATATATCCACCTTTCCTCCATGCCGTGCAAGAAACTGATCGTCGACTGATTTCAGTCCCTCTTGTTGTAGGGGCCAATGGATACGGGATAGATTTTGACCGGCTACAATCTTCTATAACGAAAAGCACTCGAGTTTTTATGTTGTGTAATCCGCATAACCCTACAGGGAGATCGTTCAGTCGACAAGAATTGGAAGAATTAGCTGATTTCTGTTGTAGGAACGATCTACTTATATTATCTGATGAGATACATGCTGACCTGATTTTGAACGACACCGATCATATACCTATCGCCAGTCTTGACAGTGAGATTGCTGTCCGCACAGTGACATTAATGTCGGCCAGCAAGGCATTTAATATTGCGGGTTTATGCTTGGCATTTGCCCACTTTGGGTCGGCTAATCTTCGCAAGAAGTTTGACTCAGTTCCTGGACATACTAGAGGCGGCACAAATAGTCTTAGTGTCGCCGCCGTCCATGCTGCGTGGACTCAGGGAGAGGAATGGTTAGCGAATACCTTAGGTATATTGCGAGAAAATAGAGATCTAGTTTCACAATTTGTAGCGTCCAGATGGCCCGAGGTTATTTATTATCCGCCCGAGGCGACTTACTTGGCTTGGCTGGACATGCGCGCGTTAAAACTAGGCTCAAATCCCTACACGCATATTTTGGAGGAGGGCAGAGTTGCCCTAGGGAACGGGCTCGACTTCGGTGCTGAAGGTAGCCAGCATGTGAGGTTAAATTTTGCTACGAGCCATGACATTCTCGTAAGTATTCTTGAGAGGATAGATAAGGTCATTGTTTCTAGTCGAGAGCAGCCGCAAGATGGAGGCTAGCGCAAGCTAGAAGCCCAATTTAAGACCTCATCCTCAAACTTTTTTCCTATGCCGTCATTCACGATAAAAGAATTCACAATGCAGACGACAGTAAAAACCTTATTTCCTTGATGGATATAACCAGCTATGGCTGAGACGTCATCTAAGCTGCCTGTTTTTACCCGCATTGTAGTTTTTGAAGTGCCAGATAAAGAACGCTTTGCAGCAGTGCCATCATATCCGAGAATAGATAAAGAAGAGACAAATTCGCTCGCATTCTTATCATTCCAGGCGGCACGTAGGATTTGGGTGATTGCATTACCCGATGCTCTAACATTTCGAGAAAGTCCGGAGCCGTTAATAATAGTTAATGCTGTTTTTGGAATGTTGTAGTTTTCGAGCTCTTCAGTAATAACTTTGATACCTCTTGCTCGAGTGGCATGCGCACCGTCGGGAGACACTCCCAAAGTATAAATTAGTGATCTTGCCATTTGATTATTACTCCATTTATTCATAGCAGTAATAATGTCAGCTAGCGCCGGAGAATCATGGCTATAGAGGAGAGTATGTTCTTTAGTAAGGACAGTTCTGCCGACATTTCCGTCAATTTGTGCTCCCCACTGGTTCCAGATCATTTTAAAGCTGTTGAAAAAATAACGGTCTCGAGACATCAGGTTTCTAGAAACGCTATAGTCTTTGCATGATAAGGGCATTTCGCCGCGTGCTTTTATATGTGTCTCGTTTTCAATAGTAATAGAATCGATTTTAATATTTGGCATTTTTCCGATGCATGACCCATTAATTAATTGAACAGAGTTATTTAGCTTGATGTTTTCGATAGGTGGCCAGTAACTTGCAGTTATCTTCGTATTATTATTTTTTGCTGAGAACGTTAGATCTAGTGCGTTAAAGTTTAGTGTGAGCGCATTTGGTAAGTTGTTATATATATGCGTCCCATCCCCATCAAAAGCGTAAGGATCAATTTCATCAGTAATGAAGTATGTATCGTCTAATAGCAGCTGTCCCGTTATCTTTTTTAGACCATTCCGGTTTAATTTCCCTAGTATCGACCAGAGATCTTGGTTGGTCAGATATGGATCTCCATATCCTTTTATTACTAAGTCGCCATGTAAAACACCATCTTTAATTTCTCCTGCGGTATAGAATTCCGTTTTCCATTTGTATGATGGGCCTAGACGTTTCAACGCGACCCAGGAAGTGATCAGCTTTGCCAGAGACGCTGGGTTACGCAGTGCATCGGGGTTGAGTGACAATCGCGCTTCATTTTCATCAATCGCTTGCACAATCAGGCTGACATCGTTTTGATCTATTTGGTAATGTGTTAGCGCCTGTTCAATTTTGATGGGAAAGCTACCAGATGCTATCGACCTTGCTGCCACGAATAGAAGTATTACAATTGTAGACAGCTTTAGCAGGAGAGAATGAGTCATTATTAGTCTGGTATCTCCTCTTTCTCTGTCATTTTACTGTGCTGAAGGTTCTCTATTTCTGGAGTGGTACTCGCAGTTTGGTTGCATATCCACAGCCGCTGCCACACGGTTTGTCATATTGTAAAAAGCCGCGACATTAGCTATATCCCAGATCTCTTTCTCATCAAACCCAGCGTCTCTGAGTTGCTGCCTATCTTCCTCAACTATTGTACTGCTATCTTGTGTCAGTTTGGCCGCAAAGTCGAGCATGGCGATGTGGCGATCAGAAAGCTCGGCCGCACGATAGTTCATCACCATTTGCTCACCAAGTATTGGATCTCCCGAGTACTGCCGAACTGCTTGCCCATGAGCGGTGAGGCAGTAGTAGCAATGATTCATCGAGGACACAACGACTGCAATCATTTCCCGTTCTAGCGTCTCTAAGCCAGTCTTTGCGAACATGATTTCGTTATAAAAGCGCGAGAATGTTCTTAGTTGTTCTGGTTCATGAGAATAGGCAGCTAGGACATTAGGGATTAGACCAAGTTTCGCTTCGCAAACAGCGAATAGCTTCTGTAAATCCTCGGGGAGTCTGTCTCGATCAGGAAGCTCTATATCTAACGCTATAATTTTCGGATCGGTGCTCATTTTTTCTCCTTTTATTACTTGCTAACTGATTCTATTAAAAATAATTTTAGTTTTTCTGATAGTGTTGAGAATGGACTCAATCAGATAATTTTTTCAGCTTTTAAAACCGCAATTTCTTGCGCTGTATATCCTAGTATATCTTGCAGCACTTCCTCGTTATGCGCGCCCAATTTCGCACCTGGAAAGTCGGTTTTCCCAGGTGTTCTAGAGAGTCTCGGTATTATCGCGGGAATAGTTAGGGGCTTTCCATCTATGGACACTTCTTGGAATAGTTCTCGCGCATGATACTGTTCATCTTCAAACATGTCCTCCACGCTGTAAATTGGTCCGGCAGCTACACCAGCGACGTCAAGTGCCTCTAAGACTTCTTTTGAGTTTAGCTGCAAGGTCCATGATTCAATGATCGTCTCAATCTCTTTTTGGTTGGCAACTCGATCAGCATTTTCAGCGAATCTCAACTCGTCGCCCATCTCTGTCTTGTCCATGGCTTTTGCCAGTCGTTTGAACATCGAATTGGTATTAGCGCCGATAACAATATTCTTGCCATCTTTACAGCGGTGCGTATTCGTTGGAACGATTCCTGTGATTGCTGTGCCAGAGGGTTCTCTGATGATGCCAGCTCCACTATATTCAGGAATCACGGCTTCCAATAAGTTAAATAGGCCTTCAAAGATAGCTACATCAACGACTTGTCCTTGACCATTTTTTT
Organism: Proteobacteria bacterium UBA4457; assembly: GCA_002390205.1. Lineage (GTDB taxonomy): Bacteria > Pseudomonadota > Gammaproteobacteria > UBA4457. The sequence goes on from DGOV01000019.1 coordinate 41,427, forward strand.
GTCGACCTATGTAAGCTAGCAAGACCCCGAGTGCAGCATGAATACCAGCCAGTGTGTCTCCGATACTAATATTTGGTCGGACAGGTACTTCACCAGGAAACCCGTTAACGTACCGAAATCCCCCGAATGCCTCGCATACAGATGCAAATCCAGCTTTAGATGCCGCGGGGCCAGTTTGACCATAACCTGAAATCCGAGCATATATAAGTCCGGGATTTTCTTCTTTGAAAGTGTCTGGCCCTATGCCCCATTTTTCCATTGTTCCGGGCCTGAAATTTTCGACGAACACATCAGCGGTATTAGCGAGTTTTTTTAATACCTCTTGTCCTTTTCTAGTTTTGAGATCTAGAGTGATACATTTTTTATTCCGAGATAGACTTGCCCACCATAGTGAAGTCCCATTTCGTACTTCTCTCCAACCTCTGATCGGATCTCCCACTTTAGGAGGCTCTACTTTTATAACTTCTGCGCCAAAGTAGCCTAGTATAGTCCCCGTAAATGGCCCAGCTAGTAGTTGGCCAACTTCTATTACTCTTAAGCCAGCTAAAGGCCGGAGATCTAATTGTTCGTCGCTCATTTATCTTTACCTTTTTATTAGTCGTAGAGAATATTTATTCTAATCAAATTTTTTTTCATAAAAAAAGCCCAGCGGTTGCTGGGCTTAGAGTATAAACATAAGCTCCTAAAAGAAGGGTAAACCATGGTTTGATGCCATCATGAACATCAACATCGGTATAGACATTGCTGTATTTGAACGGGATGCCAGAAAGGCTACCCTTTTCGCGGCGGCTTTTTCTGCATCCGTGGCTGGAACTATGCCCAATACTTTTTTCTGATTTGGCCAAATTAAAACCCATACGTTGAATAACATGATAGTTCCTAACCAGGCACCTATTCCAATACATGTCGTTGCTAAGCTTTCTTTTCCTATACCCAAAGTCCAAGCACTATGCCCATATATAGCCATCATGTACCAGGCTCCAGTTATCCAAGTACCGAGAGCCGCATGCCTAAAATAGAGTAGGGCACGAGGCGCAACATACTTTCCAATCGCTGCCGGCCCCGGTCCATCTTTGTCTGCAGCTGCTTCTGCCATTGCAGGCACTTGAACAAAATTAAAGTAATACAAAAGGCCAATCCACAACACTCCGAAAAATATGTGAATGGCTCTATCAAGCCACAATAGTTCTTCCATTTTTTTAGCTCCCTAGATTTTTTATCTTTTATCTAATTCTTCTAATCTAACTACATTCCTGCAATACATTTGGCAACATAAGCCAAGACAGCAGCAAGTACAAAACCAGCTATTAGTGTTCCTTTGATAGTATCGAGTGGATTCATTCGGCATTACTCCTTATTCGACGATTACTGTGTTTCAGTCTTAAGTTCGCCACCATACTAGAAAATTTCCTCTTTCGATAGTCGAAAAAGGTCTATATTTGAAAATAATAGTTCGCAGATATACCTATAAAAATAGCAAACCCGACGTAATTGTTACTTGTGAATGCCTTGAAATAGGCATTTCGAGTCCTTTCCTTTAGTTGAAGTTGTTGATGACAGAAGATTAAGGCACTTACTACTATGGATAAGTAGAATTGCCAATGCAGGCTTGCTACGTTTCCAACCATGAAAAGCCCAAAAATCATCAGAATTTGGAGTAAGCCAATTATAAGGCGATCATCTTCACCAAATAGTATGGCTGTTGATTTAACACCTATTTTTAGATCATCGTCTCTGTCAACCATCGCATATTCAGTATCATAGATGAGGGCCCAAATGATCGTAACTATGAATATAGTCCAGCATTCACGGGGTAAGGCTGATATCTGCGCTGCGAAGCTCATAGGGATTGCCCAACCAAATGCTAAACCAAGGTGCAATTGCGGAAGATAGGTGAATCTTTTCGCATACGGATACGTGCTTGCTAAGAAGACACCGATGACGGCAAGTGTCAGAGTAAGCTCGTTAGTTTGAGAGACTAATAAAAATGAGCAACCGATAAGTGTTAAGAACACCCATACTGCGTGGCGTGACTTGAGGGTCCCGCTAGCTAAAGGCCTTGTTTGAGTGCGTGTTACATTTTTGTCATACTTTTTGTCAGCGAAATCATTTACTACACATCCAGCAGATCGCATAAAAAAAGTGCCTAAAATGAAAATAACAACGATTTTTAAGGAAGGTTGCCCATGTCCAGCGATCCAAAGAGCCCACAAAGTAGGCCATAGAAGTAGTAAAATACCGATTGGCTTGTCTAGCCTTATAAGGGCTATAAAAGGCTTTATTCTTTTTAATCCGGTCATATCAATCAACTATTGAGTCACGAGTGTATGTTATCGGGAAGGTGAAATATTACAGAGTGTTTCATTATATTCGTGCGAATTCGATTTTGTGCCCAAGCCATCTTTTTTTAAGTTCTTCTACCAAGTGTGGATCGTCTGCCAGAATTTTGTCTGCCATTAATTGGATTTCATCTATTAGGTGGATATCACGAGTTAAGTCTGCAATTTTAAAGTGCGCCGCTCCGGCTTGTCTGGTTCCTAGTAGTTCTCCAGGTCCGCGTAGCTGCATATCTCTGTCAGCGATTTCGAAGCCATCAGTGGTTGCACGGATTACCTCTAATCTTTGCTGAGCCATTTCTGTTAATGGACTTTTGTACACTAAAAGACAGCTTGATTGCTTTTCCCCACGTCCTACTCGGCCCCTTAGCTGGTGCAATTGTGCAAGCCCAAGCCGCTCGGCATTTTCTATCACCATCAGACTTGCATTTGGAACATCCACGCCTACTTCTATAACTGTTGTCGCAACTAACAAGTCACTTTTGGCCTCTGAGAAAGAGCGCATGACCTTCTCTTTTTCAAGGGACTCCATTTTCCCGTGAATCAGTCCGATTTTATAGGGAGCTAACTCTTTCGCAAGTTTTTCTGCAGTATCGATGGCAGATTGTATGTCGATTTTTTCAGATTCTGCGATCAAGGGACAGACCCAGTAAACTTGTGTTCCAGATTTGATTACAGCTGATATTCTGAAAATTATTTCTTGTCTTCTTTCCTCCGGAATTACGGCAGTTTTGATCAATTTTCTATTCGGAGGTAAGCCTTTTATCGTCGATATATCTAGATCTGCATATACCGCCATTGCCAAGGTCCGAGGAATTGGTGTCGCTGTCATGATAAGTTGATGAGGCCGGAAGCCTTGAGTTGCGCCTTTACCCATTAGCGCTAGTCGTTGTTCGACGCCAAATCGATGCTGTTCATCTACCACTATAAGACCTAGGTTGTTGTACCTTACCTCCTTCTGGAACAGAGCGTGAGTACCAATGACAATAGATGCAGGTGAGCTTTTGATGTCGAGGAGTATTTTCTTTCTATTTACCGCAGTGAGTTTAGAGGTTAAGAGAAAGACTTTAGTCTTCATTTCCTTGAACCAGGCCATCATAGTTTGGTAGTGCTGTTCAGCGAGAAGCTCTGTGGGAGCCATGAAAGCAGCTTGATGACCAGAATCTATTATATTTGCAACAACCATAGCCGCTACCACGGTTTTCCCTGAGCCTACGTCTCCTTGAAGTAGCCTTAGCATTGGAAAACCACTTTCTAAGTCATGATTTATTTCTTTAATCACTTTTAGCTGCGATTCCGTGAGGTCGAAAGGCAATAGGTCATTTAATTTCGTTTGAAGCATACTTTTTTTGGTTTTTGGCGCTAGATATGTTCTAGAATTCTTTCTGAGAGTTTTTAGGCTAAGTTGGTAGGCTAGTAGTTCTTCGAAAATAAGCCTACGTTGCGCAGGGTGGGTTCCTTCGATTACAGTTGCTGTGTTTTCATCAGCGGCTGGATAATGAATTTGACGTAACGAATCAACTAGAGATGGTAATCCTAAATGCGTTAATAAATTTTTTGGGATGAGGTCAGTGACTCTTTTGCTCGATGTCTTAGAGAGAATTACGAATGCTTGATTCAATAGTGAGCGCAGGCGCGTTTGGTGTAATCCATCGGTCGTTGGATATATGGGAGTGAGATATCTTTCGAGCTCGGGTGGCTCATTATTATCGATCACTTTGCATTCAGGGTGAATCATTTCTAGCCCATGCCGCCCCAAATGAGGACTACCGAAGCACCTGACTGAGCTGCCCTTGGAGAGTCTCATTTGTTGCGATCGATTGAAGAAAAAAAATCGTATTTGGATCGAGGAAGTTACATCAGAAATCCGGCAAATAAGCGCGCGCCTACCTTGGAAAATCACCCTTGAGTCCTCAATTACACCCTCAATAAGAGCTTTTCTCCTGGGTATGATTTCGTGTATCGGCGTTAACCTAGTCCTATCTTCATATCGTATTGGCAAGTGGAAAAGGATATCGCTAATTACCTTGACACCTATGCTACAGAGTTTTTTCTGTAACACTTGTCCTACGCCATTTAGCTTATCAGTAGAATCCCCAAGAGTTACTTCTGCTTTCATCGATTACCTTAAGTTGATGCTGGCTCTCGAATCGCAATTATTGCATCTATCTCGACATCGACATCACGTGGAAGTCTTGATACCTCTATTGCAGCGCGGGCAGGAAAAGGGGTGATGAATAGCTCTTCCATGATTTCGTTTACATGTTTGAAATTCTCCAAGTCAGACAAATAAACATTGAGTTTTATGCAGTTCGCTAGCGTAGTATTCGCAGCGATGGCGATCGCATTTATGTTATCGAACACCTGTTTTATTTGACTTTGAAATCCCCCATTAATCACTTTCATAGATTTCGGATCTAAAGGGATTTGACCTGAAACATAAAGAACGCCTTGATGCGCAGTGGCCTGTGAATATGCACCTATTGCGGCAGGAGCTTCTTTTGTTTTTATATGAGAGACATTCATTGTCGTCTTCCTTGAGGATAGAATTTATTTTCGTTTTCTATTGACGCGGACTATTGGTTTACTGTTCCTCAGCACACGAATAATATCAGCTAAATGTTTTCGGTCGCTTACTCCTATCGTGAGTCTTATTTTTGAGATCTGATCATCTAGCTCACTCATTTCCACGCCCTCAATATTAGCTCCTTTTGCCGCACATTTTGCTGCGATTGTTGCCAGGACACCCCGTTCGTTAACAACATCAAGGATAATTTCTGCGCTAAATTCTCTATTTAGAGCCGATGCCCACTGCACGTCAACCCATTTATCGGGAGCGCTACGATATTCGATAACATTTTTACATGAGGGATGATGAATCACGATTCCTCTACCTGTAGTAATAAGTCCAATGATCGGATCCCCTGGGATCGGTCTACAGCATTTTGGGATGGTCACTACCATTCCTTCGGTCCCATGAATAATCAGCGGACCCAAGCCTGAGTCCTTTTTAGGTGATGTTTCAAGAGCGGTGCTCTCCTCACCTCCTAGTGCTCTGGCTACGATAGGTGCAGGTCTCGAGCCAAGACCTATATCTATTAATAAGCTATTTAGATCGGATAATTTAAAGGATGTTAAAACTGTATTTAGATGGGTTTTTTCTACCTCGTCTATCGATAATCCAAAACGGGCTAATTCTCTATTCAACAACCTTTTACCAAGAATTTGAGCCTCATCTGCTTGGAGGTTTTTAAGAGAATGATGGATGCTGGTCCGTGCTTTAGCGGTCACAACAAAGTTAAGCCACGCGGGATTGGGATGAGAACCAGATGATATTAGGACTTCCACACTATCACCGGTGTTCAGTTGAGTTCCTAAAGGAACTAATCGTCGGTTAATTCTGCAGCCCACCGCCGAGTTACCAAGAGCTGTGTGAATTGCATAAGCAAAATCTACTGCTGTAGCACCCTTAGGAAGTTTCATGATCGCTCCTTTAGGAGTGAAGACATAAACTTCGTCTGGGAAAAGATTTACCCGAACGTTCTCAAGAAACTCCTGAGAATCGGTGGTGTGACTCTGCATTTCAATGACGCTATGAAGCCAGTCCCGTGCTCTCTTATGCGCCGCTTTTGATTCAGTTTCTCCCATCTTATATGTCCAGTGGGCAGCAATACCTACTTCAGCGACTTGATCCATCTCGTTGGTACGTATTTGAACCTCTAGTGGCGCTCCAAAAGGTCCAAACAAGACTGTGTGAAGAGATTGATATCCATTTGATTTAGGGATTGCAATATAGTCCTTGAAAGTATCTGGAACAGGTTTATATAAGCCATGCACTACACCAAGAGCTCGGTAGCATGTATCTACCGAGTCAACAACGATTCGAAATGCATAAACATCGCGTACTTCTGAAAAATGTAGTCGTTTTTCACGCATTTTTTTGTAGATGCTATAGAGGTGTTTCTCTCTACCTACGACGTATGCTACTAAGCTTTCCTGGCGCAGTCGACGAGTAATCCGACTTCTAATCTTCGCCACGACTTCTTTACGGTTACCCCTAACTTTTTGTATTACTCTTGCAATGACGTCATGCCTAAGAGGATAAAGTGATTTAAACCCAAGTTCTTCCAGCTCCAGGCGCATCGCATTCATTCCTAACCGCTGAGCTATAGGCGCATATATCTGTAGTGTTTCTCTTGCTATTCGTCGTCTTTTTTCGGGGCTTAAGGCGCTAATTGTTCGCATGTTATGCAGTCGATCGGCAAGCTTTACCAGAATAACTCTTATATCGTCTGCCATTGCTAGGAGCATCTTTTGAAAGTTTTTAGCCTGAGCTTCTGCCTGTGACTCAAACTCTATATGCGTTAGTTTGCTGAGGCCATCAACAATATGAGCAACTTCTGACCCAAACTCCTCTAGAATAATTGGTTTTGCAATGGAAGTATCTTCTATAACGTCATGCAGCATGGCGGCTATAAGTGTTTCATGGTCCATGTGCATTTGGGCTAAGATATGCGCGACTGAGAGAGGGTGCTGTATATACGGTTCTCCGCTCTGTCTCTTTTGACCTTCGTGAGCGGAAGAGCTGAACTTATATGCGAGACGCACTTCTCTCACCTGTTCTGCGCTAAGGTACGAACGTGCTAGACGACAAAGACTTTCTATACGTTTGTTAGGTGATTCTAATTTAATTACGTCAACTTGTTCTTTTCTCACCGATGGACGCACCACTTAACCACGACAGTTATTAGTGTTTTTTATAAGCATCCATTCAACCAAGTCATATCTGATTAAAATATAGGTGTTCTAAAAACTTTCGCCTGCAGCAGGTTTTTCGACGCTTTGCGCGGCTTCATCAGTTTTTGATTCCGCAAATTCTAATGCTGCCTCATACTCTTCTGCCTGCTTTTCTTTCGCATCTATCTCGTCGAGTATTTTTGCATTCATTACACCCGCCGCAATTTCTCTTAAGGCAAGTACGGTAGGTTTATCATTCTCTTCATCCACCAGTGGTTTGGAGCCTAGTGCTATCTGTCTGGCGCGTCGACTGGCCACCAAGACCAAGTCAAATCGATTCTCAACAGCAGGTAAGCAATCTTCAACGGTTACGCGTGCCATAATTCTATTATCCTAAAATAGGGTTATTGATACAATACTACTCACTATTATAGCAAACATAGCCTAGTTGGGTACGAGTTCGGCTAGAAGTTTTTCTAAACGTATTTTTTGGATCGAATTGCGTAATTTATGAGCACATATAATAGAGGTTAATTGTAGGCATGCTTTTGAGAAGTCCTCATTGACAATTAGATAATCATATTCGTGATAGTGGGACATTTCGTTGATTGCGTCACGCATTCTGCGAATGACAGTTTCTTTCTTATCCCCTCTTTTTTGCAACCTTCTATTCAATTCTTCTAGTGACGGTGGGAGGATAAACACTGAGCTAACGTCAAATTCAGATTGCTTTATTAGTCGAGCTCCTTGCCAGTCTATTTCAAGAATTACATCTAACCCTGCTGCTAAGGTTTTTTTAACTTCAACTTTCGAAGTACCATAAAGGTTATCAAATACTTTGGCTTCCTCTAGGAAATCAGAGTTCCTCGACATTTTCAGGAAAGTCTCATTACTTATAAAATGATAGTCAACACCATCAATCTCTCCTGCTCGCGGCTGACGAGTGGTATGTGATATTGACATTCGTACATTGTTTTTATCGTCGCTGATTTTTTTGATAATGCTGGTTTTCCCGGCACCTGATGGCGCAGACACTACAAATAGCTGACCAAAGGAGGAACTTTCACTACTCGACATTTTGCACCTGTTCCCTGACTTGTTCTATGAGAACCTTAAGTTCTATGGATGCACTAGTTGTATCTACATGCACCGATTTCGAGCCTATCGTGTTGGCTTCTCTATTCAATTCTTGCATTAAGAAATCCAGCCTCCTTCCTATGGGCTCCTGGCGGTCGAATACAGAGCGGGTCTCTTGAATATGCATAGAGAGTCTATCTACCTCTTCCTTAATATCAAGCTTACTAATTAGTATTGCGCTCTCTTGTTCTACTCGACCCTGATCAAGTTCTGTACCCAGCTCCGAGAGCCTAGCCTCGTGACGTTTAGTTATAGATCTTATTATATCTGGGATCCTCTCTTCTATATAAGATACTTGCGCTGCCATCTTAGTGAGTTGTTTTTTTATAATAGATTCAAGCTTTTTCCCTTCGTTTGCGCGACTGATTGCGAACTGTTCTAAGGTCCGGTCAAAATTCGTCAAAAGGTAAGACACTATACTATTCGTTAGGGGCTCGAAGTCGTTTACGACTCCCGGCCATGCGAGTATCTCTAGGGGGCTTACATTTTGGGAGGGCGTTGTCATTAGTGCACGCACCCGTTCTATGGCACATAGAAGAGATTTTGCAGCATTTTCATTAATATGAGTGGTCTCAGTACCTCCCTTTATTGGAGAAACTCTTAAAGTACAATCTATTTTTCCTCTTTTTGCTACAGTGCCAATACCTTCTCGCGCCTTACTCTCAACGGTTCGGTGATCTTCTGGGACACGAATAGCTATATCGCAGAACCGGTGGTTTACGGATTTGATCTCCCATGAGCCACAAATGTCAGCATTTTCAAAGTCTGTCCTAGCGAAAGACGTCATACTATTTGTCAAAAGATCTTCTCCCTGCAGTTTTCATGCTGTACACAACTGCATTCGTCGGTTATGTGGAGGGATTACAGAGATCCCGTTTTTATTAGATATAATAGCCACCGTTACCTTAAACCTGAAGCTATAATAGAGTTTTATAAAATTAGAGAGATTCGCTATGACTACAAGACCTAGTGGCCGGGCGGCCAATGAAATGCGAGAAGTCGTTTTTACTCGCAATTATACGTGCCATGCGGAGGGCTCTGTCTTAGTCGAGTTTGGGAATACCAAAGTGCTTTGTAACGCCAGTGTAGAAAAGCGAGTGCCGTCTTTTTTGAAGGGGACAGGCTCCGGCTGGATAACGGCGGAGTATGGGATGTTGCCACGTTCTACTGATTCGCGAATGCGTCGAGAGGCGAGCGCTGGGAAACAAAGTGGACGGACTATGGAGATCCAGAGACTTATCGGACGTTCACTACGCTCGGTTGTCGATTTGCACGCGCTGGGAGAAATGACTATTACCTTAGACTGTGACGTCTTACAGGCAGATGGGGGCACTCGCACAGCATCAATAACCGGTGCATTTGTCGCTCTCTCAGATGCCATAGATAGTTTACTCGCATCCCGAAAACTGAAGAAAAACCCTATTCATGGCTCCATCGCCTCGGTGTCTGTTGGTATTTTTGAAGGGCTGCCAGTTATTGACTTAGATTATGCCGAAGATTCGAACGCAGAAACAGATATGAATGTTGTGATGAATGACGCAGGACATTTTGTTGAAGTCCAAGGGACAGCTGAAGGACATGCGTTTAGACGCGACGAGATGGATGCAATGCTCGACTTGGCGGCCAGCGGGATCAAAGATCTTCTTGAGCTGCAAGCAGCTTCTCGGCGTTGAAAGAAAAAGAGCTCGTTATAGCGACGAGTAACCAAGGGAAAGTGGATGAGTTTAAAAAGCTTTTGTCATTATCTAAGATTGAAGTCAGAACTCAGGCTGAGTTCGGTTTAGAGACTCCTGCAGAGACGGGGCTGACTTTTGTGGAAAATAGCTTGTTGAAAGCCAGATACGTGTGTGAAAAAACAGGGATACCAACATTAGCAGATGATTCGGGATTATGTGTGCCGTCTTTGGGCGGGGCACCGGGAATATTTTCCTCTCGTTATGCTGGTGAAGGTTCTTCGGATTCGGAAAATATAGAGAAACTTCTTTCTTCTCTGAGTGGCGCAGTCCGATCGGAGCGTGTGTGCTTTTTTATCTGCGTGTTAGTGCTGCTGAAATCAAAAAATGATGAAACACCATATATAGTTAGCAAGACATGGAAAGGTGAAGTACTTGAGACTCCGAAAGGAGAAAACGGGTTTGGCTATGACCCACTCTTTTACGTTCCTGGCTACAAATGTTCTGCTGCTCAACTACCATCTGCGATTAAAAACCAGGTTAGTCATAGAGGCCAAGCGATGAAAAAATTCCTTGATGATCTGCAAGCAGGTCCTGATTGTGATCTGGTCTAAGTTTTGAGCGGACTCTATGTTCATTTGCCTTGGTGCACTAAGAAATGCCCATATTGTGATTTTAACTCATATCAAGCCAAGGACACTATTGCCGAGAAAATGTACGTTAACGCATTGATGAGAGATTTAGATCGGGAGTGTTCTGTGCAATCGTTAGAGCCTGTTTCCAGTATTTTCGTAGGGGGCGGGACTCCTAGTTTATTCTCTGGAGATGCTATTAATTCTCTCCTAGATGGAATTAGTAATCGTTTAACGCTCTCAGATGACGTCGAGATCACTTTGGAAGCAAACCCTGGTAGCTCTGACGCAAGTCGTTTCAAAGATTATAGAACAGCAGGTGTAAATCGTATTTCTATAGGTGTTCAAAGTTTCAGTAATACGTGCTTGACTGCTTTAGGTCGAGCTCATAGTGCTGTTGATTCTTGTGATGCTATAGATGCTGCAGTTAGTGCAGGCTTCGACAATATGAACATTGATCTTATGTTTGGCTTACCTTCGAAGGATAGCTCTCGGACTCTGAAAGATCTATCGCAGGCAATAGCATTTAATCCTCAACATATTTCATGGTATCAGCTGACTATCGAAGAGAATACTGCCTTTGCGAAGAAGCCGCCTATGCTGCCGTCGCATGATGATATTTGTGACGAATATGAAGCTGGTCAAATTTTGCTTACTGAGGCAGGATTCTCCCAGTATGAAATTTCTGCTTATAGCAAGCAGGGTAGAGCATCCCGACATAACTTAAATTATTGGAACTTTGGTGATTATGTCGGAATCGGGGCCGGTGCACATGGGAAAAAAGCGAGCAGTGAAGGTGTAGTTCGCACAGAGAAAATAAAAAATCCAGATCGTTATATGCAATCAGCTTTATCAAATAAAAACATTCACATAGACCGGCTGGTCACTGAAGAACAATTGATCGGTGAGTACATGATCAATGTATTGAGGTTAAAGAATGGATTTTGTATCGATGCTTTGCTAGCCAATATTTCTAAATTGAACCTGCAGAAGCATTTTTTTAAATGTATTGATAGTGCATGTTCTAAGAACTTTCTAGAACGCGACGATCGATGGGTAAAGCCAACACCATTGGGGTATAGATTTTTGAATGATTTGCAGCTTATTTTTCTATAATGGTTCCGGTGCCTAAAGGCGTCCCATATTTCTCTGCCCATGCTATTTCTGATAAAGGTCGCCTTAGAAGTTTCTTAGGGAATTTTTTAGAAGGCCAGCCCATGGTGATCATAGCGGCGGTTGATATGTCTTCAGGGATATTGAGTAGTTCTTTGATTTGGGGTTCAACATGACAAAGCAGGGTCGTCAAGGCAGTCCCAAGACCTATACTTCGTGCTCTCAGTAACACATTTTGAACGGCGGGGTAGATGGATGCACCTCCAACAACACTCAGTCTGTCCAAGTCTGTATCTGTTGCGTGACAGTCTGCCAGTTGTGCACAAACAACAATAAATACTGGAATTTCCGCTAAATGCCGAGCAAAATAGTCCGCCGAAGCGACTATTTTTTTATCTTTAGAGCCTAGTCGTACCATACCTTCATCGATTGCTTGAACATACGTTTCCCAGAACGGTAAGTAGAGCGCTTGCATCTGTTTTTTCATATCACTGTCTTTGATTACAACAAAGCTAACCGGCTGACGATTGCCTCCACTCGGACTGAATCTAGCCGCCTCTAAGGTAACTGCTATGTCCTGATCACAGACTGGCTTTTTCTGGTAAAACCTACAAGTATTTGTACTCTCCATCACCTCTGATAAGTTCATTGAATTTCCTTTTTTCAGTCTATACGCTAAATACTATTTTATAAAAGATATATGACTGATAGTAGACCTGCTATTGACATAGTAAAAGTATAAGGGAGTGCCATCCAGACCATCTTCCCATAAGAAAGTTTAATAAGGGGCGCGATCGCAGAGGTCAATAGGAAAAGGAATGCGGCTTGACCATTTGGTGTCGCGACACTCGGAATATTAGTTCCTGTATTGATGGCAATAGCGAGCAAGTCGAATTGTTCTCTCGTTATTTTTCCTGCATCAAAAGCGTCTTTAACCTCAGTTATGTAGACTGTCGCAACAAATACGTTATCACTTATCATGGATAGCAATCCATTAGCCAAATAGAAAGCAGAGGTCTGAGTTGTTCCTTCTAGTGTCAGTACCCAACCTATGACAGGAGAGAACAAATGTTGATCGTGGATTACGGCTACGATGGCGAAGAAAACCACGAGTAACGAAGTAAAAGGCAGAGCTTCCTCAAAAGCATGACCGATTTGATGTTCTTCGGTTACCCCGTTGAGAGCAGTTGCGATAACGATTACTGCCAGTCCGATAACGCCAACTTCTGCTAAGTGGAATCCCAGAGCGACACATAGGAAGACAGCAGCTCCTCCTTGAACCCAAAGTTTAGCGATGTCTTGTTGGGTACGTCTTTCGGTTTGATGGGAATCGTAGTCCTGTAGAATCGATTTCACCTTCGCCGGTAAGGAGCCTCCAAAACCAAAAACTTTGGTCTTTTCAAGAAAAACACAAGTAAGAAGCCCTGTTACCAAAACGGGCATTGATACTGGGGCCATTCTCATAAAGAACTCGCCGAATTCCCACCCAGCAATTTTCGCTATTAATAGATTTTGAGGTTCTCCGACTAGTGTACAAACGCCCCCCAGAGCAGTACCTATCGCTGCATGCATCATTAAGCTACATAGAAATGCCCGAAAATCGTCCAGATCTTGTCTATACGAGTCCTTTATTTCCGTGTCGCCACTCACATCATGCTCATGATGGTATTCTTTTCCAGAGGCGACCTTGTGATACACCAGATAAAACCCCTGAGCTACAGTTATGATTACTGCAGTGACGGTGAGGGCATCTAGGAAAGCGGAAAGCACCGCAGCCACGAAACAGAAGAGAAATGAGAGTTTAGTTTTCGATTCTACTTTCAGTAGTATTTTTGTAAACCCGAACAATAGAAGATCTTTCAGGAAGTAGATCCCAGCGACCATGAACATTAGGAGCATAATAACGGGAAAATTCTGGACGGTTTCATTGTAAACGCTTTCCGGAGAAGTCATCCCAAGCATGACGGCCTGAATCGCGAGTAATCCCCCTGGCTGGAGAGGGTAACACTTTAAGGCCATAGCTAAGCAGAATATAAATTCTAGGATGAGCAGCCAACCAGCTATAAATGGCCCTAATGTAAAAAGAACTAGTGGATTGAAAATCAAGAACCCTATTATTGTCTGCTTATACCAGTCTGGCGAGTTACCTAGAAAGTTTTTGGCAAGTGCCGACGACATTGTTTGATGTATCATTAAAATAGATCCTTTTATGTTTTCCTTAGTTGTCACCAGAGCTTAATCATTGTCAGTGCGCCTACAGCGCCTCGAGATTTCTGAATCTCTCGCCAGTTTTTTTCCCTTTTAGGGCGTCCTCATCGAGTTTAGGCTGCTAGCTCCCGCAAAACAAACTGCAAGATGCCACCATGTTGGTAGTATTGCCACTCTTTGGGAGTGTCAATTCTTACGTCACACGGGAATCGAGTTACCGTCCCGTCGTTTGCTTCCGCGACGATTATCACTTCTTTAACGCCCTGTGAAAAACCTTCTACCGTATAAGTTTCTAGTCCTGTCAATCCTAAAGATTCACTATTTTGCCCATTCTTAAAGTTTAGTGGAAGCACTCCCATTCCTACTAGGTTAGAGCGATGAATTCTTTCGAAACTTTCGGTAATTACCGCACTCACACCCAGTAAGGAAGTCCCTTTAGCAGCCCAATCTCGTGACGACCCAGTACCATATTCTTTTCCGCCCAGAACGATCAGCGGGGTGTTTTCCTTTTGATATTGCATCGCAGCATCATAAACTGACATTTCGGTGTTGCTAGGTTGGTGTCTTGTCCAGCCGCCCTCAGTTCCCGGGGCCAGTTGATTTCGCAGTCTAATGTTGGCGAACGTTCCTCGCATCATGACTTCATGGTTTCCACGACGGGATCCATAAGAATTAAAATCTTTCGAAGTTACTCCGTTGTCAATTAGGTATTTTCCTGCCGGGCTATCGGCTTTTATGTTCCCAGCAGGCGATATATGGTCGGTTGTTATTGAATCTCCGAGCTTTAGTAAAACCCGAGCACCCTCTATTTGTTTTAATTCTTTTGGTTCTTTTGGCATATCTTTAAAATAAGGAGGGTTTTTGACATAAGTGGAGGTATCGTCCCACGCATACAGGCTAGATTCACTAACATCAATGCCCGCCCATCGCGCGTCTCCTGAGAATACGTTAGCGTAACTATCTTTAAACATTTCGGAGTCGATCGTCGAAGTAACAGCTTGCTGGATCTCGGCAGAGCTAGGCCATATGTCTTTTAAATAGACAGGGTTTCCCTCTGGTGTTTCGCCTAGAGGAGCAGTCATGATGTCGATATCCATCTTTCCTGCTATGGCATAGGCAACAACTAAAGGGGGGGATGCTAAGAAATTCATTTTCACTTCAGCGTGCACACGTCCCTCAAAATTCCGGTTTCCTGAAAGCACCGAACACGCGATTACATCGCCATCCTTGATTGCGGTGCTGACTGGTTCAGGAATGGGACCTGAATTACCAATACAGGTTGTACAACCATAGCCCACAGTATGAAACCCCAAAGCATTCAAGTGCTCTGTGAGGCCAGCTTTATTAAGATAGTCAGTTACAACTAGAGAGCCGGGCCCTAAGCTTGTTTTAACCCAGGGTTGTACTTTTAGTCCTAGTTCATTGGCTTTTTTAGCAAGTAATCCTGCCCCAACCATAACTGAAGGATTTGACGTATTTGTACATGACGTGATGGCTGCAATAACCACAGCACCATCTTTTATTTCAGCTTTCGATCCATTTATGTCAGTAGTCGAAGATCCGCCTGAGGTTCTATCTTTAGTCGCTTCAATCAAAGCTCTTTGGAAGACAGTATGAGCTGAGTCGAGGTCAATTCTATCTTGTGGTCTTTTAGGGCCCGCTAAGCTTGGCTTAATCGAATTCATATCCAGTGTAAGTGAATCAGAGTACGTAGCTTCTGGACTCGAGGCATCGCGCCACATACCTGTCTCTTTTGCATAAGCTTCCACTAAAGCTACTTGGTCTGAACTTCGCCCCGAGAGTTTGAGGTAAGCTATGGTTTCGATATCGATGGGGAATAGCCCGCAGGTAGCGCCGTATTCAGGGGCCATATTTGCTAATGTTGCGCGATCAGCTAAAGGTAAATTATTTAGCCCTGAGCCATAAAATTCTACAAATTTCCCAACCACTCCTTTCTGTCTGAGCATTTCAACGACCTTTAGCACCAGGTCAGTCGCAGTAGCGCCTTCTGGAAGATTTCCTTCTAGTTTGAAGCCCACTACCTGTGGGATCAGCATGGTTATCGGTTGTCCGAGCATTGCTGCCTCAGCCTCAATGCCTCCAACACCCCATCCGAGAACACCCAAACCGTTGATCATTGTCGTGTGTGAGTCGGTACCTACAACGGTATCCGGATATGCTTGAAGTACTCCATTTACAGTATTTTCAAATACCGTTCTCGCTAAAAACTCAAGGTTGACTTGGTGAACGATGCCAGTATCAGGCGGGACTACTGAGAAGTTAGAGAATGCATTTTGCCCCCAGCGAAGGAAACCATACCGTTCTTTATTCCTATCGAACTCAATTTTAGCATTTTTTTCCGCTGCGCTTTGTGCGCCGAAGTGATCAACTTGAACAGAGTGGTCAATGACAAGTTCTGCTGGTGACAGAGGGTTAATTTTCTTAGGATCCCCTCCCATGGCTATCATGGCATCTCGCATGGCAGCTAAGTCGACCACACAAGGTACTCCGGTAAAATCTTGCATTAGAACTCTAGCCGGTGTGAAAGCAATCTCTTGACTCGGCTCTGCAGTTGGATTCCAATTAGCGACAGCCTCAATATCACTTCTGGTGACATTGACTCCATCCTCGAAACGTAAAAGGTTTTCTAAGAGAATTTTGTGTGCAAATGGCAATTTGTCTATGGGATACTGATCGGCGAGGCGCTTGCAGCTGAAAATTTGGTAGGTTTTTTCGCCTACTGAAAGTTCTTTACTGGCATTAAATGAGTTTTTCATTGTCTTCCCTATTAGCTGATATTATAAATTGCGTAGATCTACAAAAGCATTATCTTCAAAAACGAGGCTGATGTGTAGTGCGACGGCTGATTATTCAGAGATTTCTATTATTCCTCCACCTAAGCAGACGTCCTTTTCGTAAAAAACTATTGACTGTCCTGGAGCGATTGAGCGTTGCTTCTGGTCGAAAGACACCTCATATCCGTGACCATCTCTCTTTGAGACAAGACATTTTTGATCGGGTTGTCGATATCGGATTTTTGCTGATAGAGATTTAGGATATTCGCCATTGTCTTGATTCACCCATGATATCTCAGATAGCGTCAGCCTGTCTCCAAGCAAGACTGGATTAGATGTGCCTTGAGCGACAGTAAGTTCGTTCTTTGCAAGGTTTTTTTCTACCACAAACCACGGCTCGTCTGTTGCATTTTTAACACCTCCAATACCTAGACCTTTACGCTGTCCTAGGGTATACAGCGCAGCTCCCTGATGTAGACCTATTCTATTCCCGGCAGTATCGATTATGTGTCCTTCTTCTGAGGGAATATATTTTGAAAGGAATTGTCTGAAGTCCCTTTCTCCGATAAAACAGATTCCCGTGCTGTCTTTTTTGTCATGTACCGTTATACCAGCTTTTTTTGCAAGCTCTCTGACTTGTTCTTTCCTGAGGTGACCGACCGGGAAGAGTGCTTTTTTCAGTTGTTTTTGATCCAACGTGTGGAGAAAATAGCTTTGATCTTTTTGAGGGTCATTCCCTCTTAGGAGTAATTTTTTTTGACCATTAAATATACTTTGCACGTAGTGACCTGTTGCGATGAAGTCACCTCCCAGTCGAAAGGCTTCATCCGCAAAGGCCTTAAACTTAATTTCGCGATTACACAAAACGTCTGGGTTAGGCGTTCGCCCTAATTTATAGCCGTCCACTAAGTCTTTGAATACTAAATCCCAATAGTCTTTTGACAAATCGACAGTATTGAGAGGGATTTCTAGCATATCGCAGACCTGGAGTGCATCTGCAACATCCTCCTCCCATTGACACGTTCCTTGGTCTTCCATCTCATCCCAATTTTTCATAAAAAGAGCCGAGCAGTTGAAACCAGCTTCCTTAAGTATCAACGCCGCTACCGAAGAGTCGACCCCACCCGACATAGCAACAACCACATGTATTTGATCGGGCGAGCGAGAATCTGACGGAGCTAACCAAGACTTATACATAATAATGACCGGTGTGAAGCAGTGTTAGGGAGTGTTTGTTACCCTTTTCATAATCCTGAATAGCCTTTAATACCAAGCTACTTCGAGGTTTTTTCTGCTGTTGCGTGAGATTCTTCTTACTCATCCAATGGGTCCTAATGATGTCATCATCTAACTTGCGGCTTTCGTCATAGCTTAGAATGTTTCCTTTGAAGCAAAACCTTAAAAAAGTGTTATGGAAATCCTCGGAACACATTAAGTAGATGCCTATAAGGTAATCAATGGACACGACTCGCCCCGTTTCTTCCAAAGTCTCTCTTATTGCTGCGTCTTTTAGAGACTCTCCTGACTCTAAGTGTCCAGCGGGCTGATTGAGAACGCTTTTTGCATCTACTGACTCTTCTACTAACAAATACTTATTGTTTTCTTCCAGAACGGTAGCGACTACGACGTGTGGCTTCCAGATCGTTGACATAATTTAAGTCTTACTTACTCTTTTTTATTTTTTTGATGATAGGTACGTCCCACGTTCCAGTTATCGAATAGTCTTGAGTCAGAAATTTATCAATTTGTTTAGGGATAGATTTGAACATTTTCCCCCCTATATAATATACCGCTCCTGCCCCTATTCCGACTGGTCCAAATAAAGCGCTTGCCACAGGGATACTGCCAGAAAGTGCTGGAGTGACCGTTGCGATTTGATCATAGTCATGACTGGCTAAGCCAGTTTTCCCTCTAATAGTAATTTTAGCGGAGGGACCCTCGGTTACTAGGTTGTCAGTGTGCGCGTAGCCTTTTATGATTTGGAAGTCTCCAGAAATAGAATCAAAAGCGAATCCTTTTTTGAAGAGGTCTTTAAAATCTAGGGACAGTCGTCTTGGCAAAGATTGTAGACTTAAAAGACCAAAAATCCGACCACTTCCTGGGTCAACATTCTTAAAGCGCCCGTCAGTTAACGCCACTTGCATGCTGCCGTTAAGATTTTTAATTTTAAGAGAAGATGGAGGGCCGGCCCAATTTACTTTCGCGCTGAATCCGATCTCTCCTCCTTTGATGTTTTTCCCTTGGTAGCCGAACTGTCGTAAAAATTTAGAAGCTGATTTCCCATTGGCCGTAATTTCAAAAGCACTGGTTTGGGAGCCTTTTTTAGTTGTCCATCGCCCGCTAGCGTCAACCAAAGCATCTTCTGTCTCAGAAGTTAGGGTATTAAATACCAATTCATTCTCGTTCTTCGATGCGGCAACCTTTGTTTTCCCTAGCTCAATGCCGTGATACATAAAATCATTAATGTCTATCGCAAGAGAAGGGAAGTCATTAGGTTCTAAATCGGAGCTTGCTTGCGGAACAGCTTCTGTTAACGACGTCTTTTTAATTAGACGCAGGTGCTGAAGTTTAATGTCGAGTACGTTGGAGTTTCTGAGAGAAGGCAGAATTATATTGCCAGAGGCATCTATTCCTTCTACCTTGATATTCCAGCCTTCTTTGATTTGCAGACCTTTAATCCGCATATCACTAAAATCGTGTCTGAAAAGATTGGCAGCTCTAGTTCGTATGTCAAAAAGCAGGGGGATTTTTTCAGTATCTTCATTGGTGGAAATATCCCCTTTGAAAAATTTTATCCATGCATCGATTTCTATGTGATGAAAGGATCCACGAAATAGAATGCCCTTATGCAGTGTGGTGTGTTTTGCAGTTTCGAAGGTCGGCACATCACCGTTTTCAAAGAAGTCGATGAAGCCAACTTTCAATTTTCCGTCTTCTATTTTAAGGTCAACTGAAAATTCTTTTTCGTTTGGTGCTGATTTTTTCATCGGCATAGGCAATGTTGATTTCACACCTACTAAATTAGAGCTAAATTTAAACTGGCCATTAAACTTCTCCTTATTATTGTCATGGGCCTTTTTAGGCATTGTTATAGTCGTATCCCAGTCTAAATTTCCTTTAATGTATGAGGTGAAATTTTTCTCAGTAAGCCATTTGGCGAAGCCTGGACTATGTTTTTCAAGCCTGAATATTAGTTTTTCGATTGTCGAATTGCCTTGGATATACACTTCAGCAGCATATAGCTCAGTATTCTTTCCACTTTTAGCATTAAGGTGTATTTCTGTAGCATCTAAAATAGCAGTTAGCTTATTCGTCCACCATTGAGTGTTTTTGAGGAATAAGCTTCCCGAAACCTCTGCTAATTTAATATCTGTACGAGCTAAACTTAACGTATTTTTATCAAAAGTAGCTCTGCCAGAGATATCTTTTTCCCCTCCACTAAAAAGAGGGACAGTCATATCTAAGTGCAGCGTAATATCGTCCTCTAATATGAATTGCGTAATTTGCTTCGCCTTAGTCTTTATTAATGGACTTGCTAGGACTAGCTCGGATGGAAAGGTACCGGGAGCCGTCGCTCTACCACTGATGCTTACGAACTTTTCTTTATTAAAGAGCTGCTTGGAGTTAACGTTGGCGTTTGATATTGAGGCTTCACCGATAGTCCCTTCATTAATGAGAAAATAAAGGTTGTCTTCCCGCAGAGCTATGTGCCCATTCACTTCGCGTGCTAAGGGCCAGAGTCGGGCATATTCCAACGTCGATTTACTAACTTTGAAATCAGCGACGAGCGTGCCTTCAGAGTTTCTAAATGGAAAATTTTGCGTTGGCCCTCGAAAAGCAATCATCCCTTCGGTCAACTGTCCTTTATGGAACAAGTTCCGCATCCAGGTTTCACCTTTGCGAGAGAGTATGTTCACAGGCAATAGGCTGCTAAGGCTTTGAGTATCAATCTTAGGCAAGGAGACTCCAACGTCGAGATAAGCCTCATTGGAGAGTAAGTTCTTGTACCGACCGGACATATGAAAGGCTGAGTTGTTTAATTTTCCGGAAATACTAGGTACTGAAATACTCCAGTTACCTTTTCCGTTTTTCTCCCAATTGAGGGAGCCTTCAATGCTGTTGAATTCTAAAGGGCTATCAAGATTATGATGTTCGTCGAGATAGAAATCCGTCTTCAATAGTATTAGTTCCCCTTCAATCTGGCTTATTTTCGCAACTCCTGAAAAGCCGTTTAAAGCCGGATATTTATCAGTTCTTCTAGTGGATAAATTTTTTACACCGAGGCTTATAGCAAAGTCGGAGTCCGTGCCATCAGGATAATAATGACCTATTATGTTTTCCATTGAACCTCGCGGACTGACCGTTTCCAGCAGTTTTTGGGCTTCAAGAGGCACGGCGGCTGAGAGACGAGCCAAGTACATCGCTATCGCAATATCAAACTGCTTAGCTGAAAACTTGATTTCTTTATCAAGTAGGGGATCTTGCTTCCACACTAAATTGATTGCGTTTTGCATTTTCAGCGAAGAGATATGTGGCACCGATAAATGTCTTATATCGAGCTTCCAAGTCGATCCTGTGGAGCTAACCGCGCCTTCAATAGCGATAGGATTTTCTGACTTGATGGCAGAAGACGGTCCTCGAAAAGCAAAGTCAAAAGTTTTCAAAGTTGAATCTTCCCAGACACCTTTCCCACTGAAGTCTGCTATCGGCACTTCATCAAGATCCAATGGCTGATTTAATATCGTAAGTACGTTCCTTAAATTTAGATTTTCAGCTTTGACCAACATATCGATGTTTTCTACACCCTTCGCTATCGTAGAGTCAGATTCCATAGAGAATTCGAAATGTTGTCCTAATTCTTTTGGTAACTGGGCGGAGCCGAATATTTCATGGCCTTTATTATGAGCGCTGATTGCTGTGAGATTGGTAAGTAGGATATTTTGTTGAGTCATCTTATCTTCAAATTGAAGAGTCACGTCAATCAGGCTGAATACTTTTTGCGAAAGCAACCAGGTGAAAATTGGAAATTTAGGAGGAGGCATTCCCCTCACTGATATTTTACCTACTTCATCTCGAATTAAACTGATGTTGAGTTTTTCAAAGGTTATTTTTTCAGCAGTAAGCTCGCGGTTAATTAAACTTTGAATAGGTGATACTTCAATTCTTACTATGGGAAAGTGAATCAGCGTAGTACCGTTCGGCTTGTCCAAGATATTCAGTTTTTGCGCTGTTAACGTAGGCGCCCATCCCGTCCAACTGTATCGGACATTTTGGATTGAGGCAGGTCTGCCAGAGAAAGCAGTTAGATGGTCGGAGAAGAAATCGGTGTCGAGTTTGCTGAGGGGGAGTAAAATTCGAGCAGTAACAGCCGCGAACCCGACCACTATAATGAAATATGCTAACGCCTTAGGAGTCTTTGCACCAATAGTTTCTATGATTTTGAACATATGTTTTTAATCATCGCTAGGAAGCTGCCTTAATTTGCGTAAAACAAGCGCTCAGCTTGAGATGGAAAAATGTCTATTATCCATGTAACCGTTGAGATTGCGTCATGATAATGATAACAGCACTCGCCAGTGCAAACCTATTTTAAAACAGAAGGAATAGATTTTTTTGATCTTTGAGCTCTCTGAAAGATTAGAATATGATTAAGTACTTAGTTGTAATTATAATCTAGTGAAAAGTGAGCCACTCATATTGAGAAAGGGTTTCGGATGACGATTGAATCTGAGTTGCGAAAATTTCTGCCTCCTGAGCGCTGCTTGTCGTCTAATGAGGCGATGAGGCCTTACGAATGTGACGGTTTATCTGCGTATCAACAAACTCCTTTGATAGTTGTTATCCCAGCTACTGTTGATGAGGTGATTAAGATAGTAAATATATGTGCGGAACATTCTACCCCTCTTGTTACGCGCGGCTCTGGCACTGGCCTTTCTGGTGGTGCTTTGCCATTAGCTAACGGTTGTTTGATGAGTCTGGCCAAGATGAATAAGATTCTTTCGATTGACATTGAAAATTTGACAGCAACCTTGGAGCCGGGCGTACGTAACGCTGCGATCAGTGATGTGGTTAGTGAGTATGGTCTCTATTATGCCCCAGACCCTTCATCTCAAATCGCATGCAGTATTGGGGGAAATGTTGCTGAGAATTCTGGTGGGTTGCATTGTCTTAAATACGGTTTGACTGTCCATAATGTCCTGGAAATCAAGGTAGTGACGATTGATGGAGAGCTATTAACTATTGGGTCGCGTGCACCGGATACTTCCGGCTTAGACTTGTTAGCTTTGATGCATGGCTCTGAGGGGTTACTAGGTGTTGTGGTAGAGGTTACGGTTAAGCTGTTGCCGAAGCCTGAGCAGGCACGTGTTATTTTGGCCTCTTTTGACAGTGTGGATAATGCCAGCTCGGCTGTGGAGGCTATAATCAGTGCAGGTGTTGTTCCCGCTGGGTTGGAAATGATGGATGAGCTGTCGGTAGAAGTCGCGGAAGACTACTGTAAAGCAGGCTACCCGCTTGGGTGTGCGGCCATCTTACTATGTGAACTAGACGGCGTTGAGGCCGAAGTGACTGCGGAAATCGATCGAGTAAGTAGGTTAATGAACAGCGCCGGCGCTACCCAGCTTCGTGTCTCTGAAACGGAGGCTGAAAGGCTTTTATACTGGAAAGGAAGGAAATCTGCGTTTCCGGCTCTGGGGAGGATAGCGCCTGACTACTATTGTATGGATGGCACTATCCCTAGGCGATCTTTAGGGTTTGTGTTGAATCGTATTCATGAATTATCACTGACTTACGGATTACGAGTTGCTAACGTTTTTCATGCAGGTGACGGTAATCTACATCCACTAATTGCCTATGACGCAAATGTGGACTCTCAGCTAGAGCATGCGGAGAGGTTGGGTACTGAGATCCTAGCATTATGCGTTGAAGTTGGGGGCACTATTACTGGAGAACACGGGGTCGGTGTTGAAAAACTTGATGCGATGTGCATTCAATTTTCCGATAAAGAAATTAGTCAAATGCAGGCGATAAAAAAGGCTTTTGATTCTGAAAATCTCCTAAATCCTGGCAAGGCCATACCTTCTCTTCATCGCTGCGCTGAGCTTGGAGGAATGCATATCCACAATGGACAATTGCCTCACCCCGAAATAGAAAGGTTCTAGGCGCTCTCCAAGGTTTTTCTAATTTAAGTTTTTGTACCTCCCACAGTCAAGGAATTGATTTTTAGAGTGGGTTGGCCGACGCCTACTGGCACTGATTGACCATTTTTACCGCAGGTGCCGACTCCGCTGTCTAGCTTTAGATCATTACCTACCATCGACACTTTGGTCAGAACATCTGGTCCGTCGCCGATCAGAGTGGCGCCTTTTACTGGATTGGTGATCTTTCCATTTTCTATGAGGTAAGCTTCACTGGCGCTAAATACAAATTTACCATTTGTGATGTCCACTTGCCCCCCACCAAAGCTAACGGCGTACAGTCCTTTTTTAACACTTTTTAGAATCTCTTCCGGAGGGTGTGCGCCTGGTTGCATGTAAGTATTAGTCATTCTCGGCATTGGTCGATGCGCATAAGACTGGCGTCTTCCATTTCCTGTGGGTGAGGAGCCCATAAGCCCTGCATTTTGGCGGTCATGAAGATACCCTCTCAGATATCCGTTTTCTATAAGAGTGGTGCAACTTGAAAAAGTACCTTCATCGTCAATACTGAGAGAGCCGCGACGTTCATTAAGGGTGCCATCGTCAACGACAGTGCAGCTCTCATGTGCAATTTTTTCCCCAATACGGCCAGAAAAAGCGGACGTCTTTTTCCGATTAAAGTCACCTTCTAATCCATGACCAATCGCTTCGTGAAGTAATATACCGGGCCATCCTGGGGCAAGCACTACAGTCATTTCCCCAGCAGGAGCATCCTCTGCTGATAAGTTAGTAATAGCTTGACGTAGAGCTTCGTCAGCTATTTTCTCCGCATTTCCTTCGCTGATCAGCTTTTTGTAGCTATGACGACCACCTCCACCGAAGCTTGCCGTCTCTTTTCTCCCTTTTTCCTCGACGATAACCGTAACGTTTAGCCTTACTAAGGGCCTGATATCACTCGCGAAGCCTCCATCAGAAGTGGCTACAAGAACGGTGCTATATTGTCCAGAGAGACTGGCTTTGACTTCGATAACGCGGTTATCTGCCGCCCGCAGGCGACTGTTTATTGAATTTAATAAATCTACTTTTGTTTGTGCGCTCATTTGTTCTATGGGGTCTATGTTTTCATAATACGAAACCTTGTCAGTTCGAGTCTCAAGTTTGTATTCTCTGGTTTGTCCTCCGGCAACGATAGTGCGAGCAGCTTGTGCTGCGTTTTTTAGAGCACCAAAGGTAAGATCATCGGAATAGGCGAACCCAGTTTGTATGCCGGCAACTGTGCGTAATCCGCCGCCATGTAATATTTGGTGAGCACCTTCTTTAACGATGTTGTTTTCCATTAGCCATGATTCACTGCGAGTCGACTCTAAAAATACATCACTAAAGTCCACCGTGGGTCCGGAAAGCATCCCTATTATCGACTCTAAATGGTAGAGCTCTAGTTCGGTAGGGTCGAGTAGTCTAGCTCGTGCGTGTCCAAGTTCACTGTCTGTTGTTAAAGATTTTGTCATGCTTATTTCTTCTACCTAAGAATGGCTTAAGCAGACAGTTTAATAAAAATTGCTGTTATAATCGCGAACTTATTGTATTTTTGGCTCGTAATAGAAGAATAAAACTTGTGACCACTGGATTTTCACGCATCGATCGTCTTCCTCCTTACGTCTTTAATGAAGTAAATAGTCTTAAAATGGCTGCGCGCTATAGGGGCGAGGACATAATAGACTTTGGTATGGGCAATCCCGATCAACCGACACCGCCGCATATTGTGGCAAAGCTTTGTGAAGCTGCAAATCGAGATGATACCCACAGATACTCGGTTTCTGCCGGTATTCCTCGACTTAGACGAGCTATATGTGCTTGGTATCGAAGACGATACGATGTGGTGCTGGACGCTGAAAGCGAATCCATCGTGACCATTGGTTCCAAAGAGGGGTTGGCGCATCTAGCAATGGCGACGGTAGGTGCTGGGGACACAGTTCTAGTGCCAAATCCAGCCTACCCTATTCACCCTTATGGATTCATAATCGCTGGTGCAGAAGTTCAATATGTCCCCGTTGGAGAAAATATCGATTTCTGTGAAGAGCTTCGTAAGGCAATTAAAACTGCAGCACGGAAACCGAAGATGTTGCTTCTCAGTTTCCCAAGCAACCCAACTTCTCAGTGTGTGGAGCTACCTTTTTTTGAAGAAGTTGTTAAAATTACTCGGGAAAATGGTATCTATGTTGTCCATGACTTGGCTTACGCTGATATTGTTTTTGACGGGTATAAGGCGCCCTCTATCATGCAGGTTGAGGGGGCAAGAGAGCATTGTGTTGAATTTTTTTCCTTATCAAAAAGTTATAGTATGCCAGGTTGGCGAGTCGGCTTTATGGTAGGTAACGCTGATTTGGTTGCTGCTCTAGCCAGACTTAAATCATACTTGGATTATGGGATTTTTACTCCTATTCAGGTTGCGGCTATAGCCGCGTTGGAGGGAAGTCAGGACTGTGTGATCGAGATCAGAGACATGTATAAAACTAGGCGTGATGTGCTCTGTGAGGGAATGAATGCTGCGGGCTGGGAAGTTGTCGCCCCAAAAGCTACGATGTTTGTTTGGGCAAAAATACCTAATTCTTTGCGTGCGCTAGGCTCAATGGAGTTTTCTAAAAAGCTATTGTCCGAAGGGAAAGTGGCGGTTTCTCCTGGACTAGGTTTTGGTAGCTTTGGAGATGAGTACGTGCGGTTTTCTCTAATTGAGAACGTGCACAGGACTCGACAAGCAATTCGAGGAATAAAGGGTTTAATGCGCAATGTTGATTAGCAACCGAAGATGGATGAGGCTCAGAAGCCAATGCAAGTAATTAAAGTTGGCTTGTTAGGCCTTGGCACTGTTGGTGCAAGCGTGATTCGTATTTTACAAAAAAACAAAGTCGCGATCGAAGAGAAATGTGGGTGCAGCTTTGAAGTCATTATTGCTTGTGCCCGGGATCTAGAAAAGGCCAGAGATTGCTCGCTGGACGGACTCATTCTAACGACTGATCCTCTTGAGGTAGTGAGCCACCCAGAGGTTGAAGTAGTAGTGGAGCTAATGGGTGGAACAAGTATAGCGCTAGAAGTTTTGATAGAAGCAATCGAAAAATCCAAGCACGTAGTGACTGCAAATAAAGCGGTTATAGCATTGCATGGGAATGAGTTGATTGGAACTGCGAAGCGAAATGATATTTTCTTAGGTTTCGAAGCAGCAATCGCGGGCAGTATCCCTGTTGTTAAAACGTTACGCGAATCGTTGGTAGGAAATTCTATTAGTAAGATTGTTGGGATAGTTAACGGCACTTGCAATTTCATGCTTTCCGGAATGTCTGAGTCTGGGTGCAGTTTCGGGGCTATTTTAAAAGAGGCACAAACGCTGGGTTATGCCGAAGCCGACCCATCTTTTGACGTTGATGGTATTGATGCCGGGCATAAACTGGCTATTCTGGCATCTCTTGCGTTTGGTGGCGCCATTCAGTTTGAAAAAGTGTCTATTGATGGAATAAGAGAAATTTTAGTTGATGACCTAGTTTATGCAGACGCGCTGGGATATAAGGTAAAACACCTTGCTCTAGCTAATAAGGGCGTTTCGGGTATTGAATTACGAGTGCACCCCACACTAATTCCAAAGGGACATGTTTTAGCCAATATCGATGGTGTGCTTAATGCAGTGTTAATTGACGCGGAGGAAACAGGCCCTCTTCTTTTGTCAGGAGCCGGCGCAGGCGGCGACGCCACCGCTTCTTCAGTTATAAGTGACTTGGTTAGTCTTGCCGCGAAATCAAGTCAAAAACAAAACATTCAGCGCGCTGAGTTTCGAGCGAAATCCGATCTTAGCTCCGAGGTGAACGTCTTGCCTATTGAAAATATTTCTAGTGCTTACTATCTGCGTATACAAGCGCTCGACAAACCCGGAGTCCTGGCTGAAATCAGCCAAAATTTAGCTTCATCTGAAGTAAGTATTGAGGCTATAAGGCAGCAAGAGTCTTATGGCGATGACGGCTCTGTTCCCATAATTATTATTACCCGAAAAATCACTGAAGCTGCGATAGCAAATGCTTGTAAGCATATTGGTAATTCAGACAACGTGTGTGGTGATATAGTACGTTACAGAGTGGAGAGTCCTTAGATGAATAAAAACACACGTTATGATGGCTTGATAGCTCGATACAGGGCTAGGTTGCCTATTGATAGTGAAACGAAAATCATTAGCTTGTGTGAAGGTGATACTCCGTTAATTAGACTAGACAACATTATGAAGTCTATTGGGCACGATATCGAGTTATACGCTAAATTTGACGGTACCAACCCTACAGGTTCTTTTAAGGACCGTGGGATGACGATGGCTGTTACACAAGCTATCAAAGAGGGTGCTGAGGCGATAATTTGTGCATCTACAGGAAACACATCGGCCTCCGCTGCCGCCTATGCCTCTCGCGCAGGTATAAAAGCATTTGTTCTAATCCCAGAAGGAAAAATTGCGCTGGGTAAGTTGGCGCAAGCTATGATTCAAGGAGCCGTTGTCATTCAGATTGAAGGTAATTTTGACGATGGCATGCAGATTGTGAAGAGTCTCGAATCCGCAGCTCCAGTGACTATAGTCAATTCCGTCAACCCATACAGACTGCAGGGCCAAAAGACTGCCGCGTTTGAGATAATTGATGCGCTGGGTAGAGCGCCGGACTTCCACTGTGTGCCTGTCGGTAATGCGGGCAACATCAGTGCTTACTGGGCAGGGTTCTGCGAGTATGCATCTATTCCTAAATCAGATTGGGCTCGCGCTGGTGCTGAATTTGACTTTGCTTATAGCTTTCCACCAGTAGTTGCATCACGGCCGAAAATTTTGGGGTATCAAGCCTCTCTTGCCGATCCTTTTGTTCGTCGTGAAATGGTTAAGGAGCCTGAAACGATAGCGACAGCTATCCGCATCGGGCGGCCCCAGTCCTGGGACTATGCTTGGGGCGCAAGTGGAGAATCTGGTGGATGGTTTGATTCCATGAGCGATGAAGAGATATTAAAAACGCAAAAAGTGCTGGCAGAAAAAGAAGGAATATTTTGTGAGCCGGCCTCTGCGATTAGTCTGGGCGGAGTGATGAGAGATATTGTAAATGGGAAAATTCCGGACGGAAGTGTAATCACATGCACATTGACCGGTCATGGCTTGAAAGATCCTGACACTGCAATAAATCAGTGTGCTGGAGGGACAATAAAAGTCCCAGCAAAATTGGATGCAGTAAAGCGGGCTATACTTGACAGTATGTAATCATCAGATGAAAAGCGATTCGCCTAGACTTGAAATATTCTTTCCTGAACCCCAAAGATATCTGCTCCCTAGTACAAACCCAAGTGATGCTATTAATAAGCCCTTAGAGCGGGCGCTTAGCCGCGCTGGGGTTTCTTCAAGGCTCTCTCGTTACTTTGTTCAGGAGGTTTTGGCGTACTTTGAGATAACTGGAGAATCGGGTGATATTCCTTCGGTGGCGGCCTTGTTCTCTCAATATGACTCTGGTAAGACGTCTGCAGCTAATCTTATCAATGTGGCACCGGTTTATTTGAGGGCAGATCCTAGTCGATTACTCATGTTTGATGCTCCTGTGATTGAACTCACTGAGGATGAATCTCTTGAATTATTCCATGAAGTATCTAAATTTTTTCTCGAGGATGGTCATAAGCTCAGTTATGGTTCTGCTGGACGGTGGTATTTGGAGTGCGACGATACATTATCATTTTATAATGCTGATCCATTTGAGTTGCGCGGCATGCCTCTAGAACCTAGCGCGACAGATAGGAGAGCATTAGGCGTCTTTGGCAAGATGATGACAGAAGCTCAGATGATATTGTATGAATCCAGTGTTAACCAGGCGCGAATTTCGCTGGGAAAGACACCAATAAATAGCTTGTGGTTCTGGGGTGCAGGATCAACTCCTGTTAGAAGCGCGACTAATGAAGGTATTTTTTTTGGAAAAGACGATTTCTCCGCATCATGTGCTTCTTTCTTTAGTTGTGACTATTCTCAGAATATTCTAGAGTTGCCAGAACAACTGGAAGCAGTGAAAGGTGTCACGACAATTATACTGCCGCCGCATAGAGACGATAGCTTTATCATAGAGTTTTTAGAAAAAGTCTTCCCGCAAATATTGTTGGCGCTCAGAAAGAGTTCAGTTTTTTCCGTTACTATTGCATCTAATCGCCAAAAGTATTCCATTACCTCGCGAACTCAATGTCGGTTTTGGCGTGCGAGTAAAACGCTTGAGAACTTACTCGGGAAAACGGTCAGTGAGTTTTAGCGGTCTGCAGCTCAAGCCCAAGATCGTCCGAAGATCGACGAATGATGTGTCGACTCTATCCCAAAGCATGCACCACATCATTAGTCGAGTGCTGCAGTTCCGAGGAGTGCTTGCCTCTGAGCAACTTGATATCTCAATTAGTGGACTACATACACAGGAACTTCTAAGTGGAATAGATAAGGCAGAAGCCTTAATTGTGGATGCTGTTCGCTCAGATAAAAAGATACTTATAGTCGGCGACTATGATGCGGATGGTGCGACAAGTATCGCTGTGGCTATTCGGGCTTTACGTAGTATGGGTGCGCAGAATGTAGAATACCTAGTTCCGAACAGGTTTGGATTTGGATACGGCTTAACTGTAGAGATTGTTGAGGTTGCAAAAAAAATGCAACCAGATTTGATTATTACAGTAGACAATGGAATTTCCAGCATCAGCGGCGTCGCGGCTGCTAAAGCTAGCGGGATAAGTGTGTTGGTTACCGATCATCACTTGCCGGGAGAAACTCTGCCTGCTGCTGATGCCATTATAAATCCGAATTTATTCGGTGATAAATTCCCGAGCAAAATGCTTGCTGGTGTAGGTGTGATTTTTTATGTCATGGCCGCTGTACGACGGCGACTACGCGAGGCCGATTGGTTTAAGCGCAAGAACATCGATGAGCCAAAGCTTAGTAATTTGCTCGATCTGGTCGCTTTGGGAACGATAGCTGATGTCGTGCCTTTAGATCAAAACAATCGTCGCCTGGTAGATTATGGATTGCGACTTATTCGACAAGGGCGTGGGCAACCAGGTATATCAGCGATAATTGAAGCGGCTAACAAGAAATCTGCAGAAATCCGTAGCAGCGATCTCGGATTTGTTGTCGGCCCGAGACTTAATGCGGCTGGACGTCTCGCAGACATGTCACTTGGTGTTGAGTGCCTACTTAGCGATGAACCAGCGCGATGCAAAGAAATAGCTATTCAACTATCTGATTTGAATATTCAAAGACGTGAAATAGAAGATAAAATGAGAGAGAAGGCGTTCAGCTTAATTTCAACGTCTCTTGTCGATGATGCTTCTCTGGCCCCTGCGATGTGCCTGTTTCATGAAGATTGGCATCAAGGTGTTGTTGGTATAGTGGCTGCCAGAGTGAAAGAACAATTTTACCGTCCTACAATTGCATTCGCATTAGTGGACAATAATGTGCTTAAAGGTTCCGCGCGTTCGATCCAAGGTGTACATGTTCGAGATGTACTTGCTCGGGTATCAAGTCGCAATGAAGGGTTGATAATTAGTTTTGGCGGGCATGCAGCAGCGGCAGGTCTGTCAATTAAGCGATCTGAT
This sequence comes from Proteobacteria bacterium UBA4457, assembly GCA_002390205.1. Taxonomy (GTDB): domain Bacteria; phylum Pseudomonadota; class Gammaproteobacteria; genus UBA4457. The sequence goes on from DGOV01000019.1 coordinate 72,814, forward strand.
TTCAACGAATTCTCGAACAAATTCGAAGAGGGAGTTTCAGAGGTTTTAGATGCCGATACATTGAATAGGACTATCTCTACTGATGGCCTACTGTTAGCAGAGGACATGAGCTTGGCCTTAGCTGAAGAATTGGAATCAGTCTCTCCGTGGGGCCAAGCGTTCCCTGAACCTCGATTTGATGGAGTATTCACAATAAAAGACAGAAGGATTGTAGGTTCTAATCACGCACGACTGACATTAGAACCCGCTGAATCTGGAAAGCGGATCCCAGCGATCATGTTTGGAGGCGCTGATGAGAGCTGGTACGCTGATACTAATGTGATAAGGATAGTTTATCGACTCACTATTAATCGCTTTCGTAATCAAAAGACTTTGCAACTAATGATTGAGTATGCTGAGGCCGTTTAATTTCAGCATAATACAAGGCATACTGCGTTTCCCCAAGTAGCCCAATGGCGCTACAATGAGGCAAGCCAATTACAAATTGTTAGCAAACATTATGGAATTAAATCCGATTTTCAATCTCGCGAGGGACCTTATCTCGCGGGTACAGTCACTTAGGGGGTATCTTTGACTATACTTCCAAAAGAGAAAGACTCTCCGAAGTAGAGCTTGAGCTTCAGGTGCCAACTATCTGGGATACGCCGAAAATCGCGCAAGAGCTAGGGAAAGAAAAAGTTGGTCTTGAGAGGGTTGTGAATTCTATTGACGCATTAGAATCACAGTTAAAAGATGCTGAAGAATTGCTAGAATTGGTGAAAGAAGAAGGCGATGAGCATACTGCGCAGGCAGTGAAAATCGATATTTGTAAAGCTGAGGAATTGGTCGAAAGCCTGGAGTTTCAGAGGATGTTTTCGGGTGAAGCCGATCACTGTAGCGCATTCCTCGATATTCAGGCAGGCTCGGGTGGGACTGAGGCTCAAGACTGGGCGGAGATGTTGTTAAGGATGTATCTGAAGTGGGGCGAATCGCATCAGTTTGTTTCTGAATTGATAGAAGTTTCTCCTGGCGATGTAGCTGGGATAAAAAGTGCTACCGTTAAATTTTCTGGCGACTATGCTTTTGGGTGGTTACGAACAGAGACGGGAGTTCATCGTCTTGTTAGGAAGTCTCCTTTTGATTCAAGTAGCCGGAGACACACTTCTTTCGCTTCTGTTTTCGTAGCTCCTGAAATCGATGATGATATTGTAATTGATATTAATACTTCTGATATTAGAGTTGATACTTACCGAGCTAGCGGAGCGGGTGGACAGCATATTAACAAGACGGACTCCGCTGTTCGGCTAACGCATAAGCCGACAGGGATAGTAGTGCAATGTCAGAATGAGCGTTCTCAACATAAAAATCGAGATCAGGCTATGAAGCTTTTGCGCAGTAAGATGTATGAGCAAGAAATGTTGAAGCGAGCAGAACATCAGCAAGTTTTAGAAGATAGTAAGGCCGATATTGGTTGGGGATCGCAGATCAGGTCTTATGTATTAGACCAGTCCCGTATCAAAGACTTACGTACTAATGTTGAAACGGGAAACACACAAGCAGTACTGGACGGTGGTCTGGATGTATTTATTGAAGCAAGTTTAAGGAATGGACTGTAGTCTGAGGGTTTTTCAATGTCTAACGTTAAAGATAGTTCTACTGAGGCGCAATTAATTGCGCAGCGCCGAGAAAAGCTAGAGCAGCTCAGAGAGAGAACTGGGAACCCATATCGTAACGATTACAAAAGAGACGCGTTAGCCTCTGAATTACAAGAACGCTTTAAGGATAGTACCGCGGAGCAGCTTGTTGAAGAGGGACACGTAGCAACTGTTGCAGGACGTATGATGACGCAACGAGTGATGGGTAAAGCCTCATTTGCTCATGTCAAAGATATGAGCGGTGCCATTCAATTATATGTTAAGCGGGACTCGTTACCTGATGGAGTTTATCCTGATTTCAAGAAATGGGATTTAGGCGACATAGTGGGTGCTAGTGGGGTAATGTTTCGGACACAAAAAGGTGAGCTATCAATAATGGTCGATCGGCTTGAATTGATTACGAAAGCCTTACGTCCATTGCCGGAAAAATGGCATGGCCTCACTGATATAGAGGCACGATATAGACAGAGATATTTAGATTTAATAATGAATGATTCCACGCGTAGAACGTTTCAAACGCGAACTCGAATAATTAACTTTGTGCGTGACTTTCTGAATGATAGAAATTTTTTAGAAGTTGAAACACCTATGATGCACCCTGTTCCCGGTGGTGCTGCGGCGCGGCCATTTGTTACGCATCACAATAGTCTTGAAATGGAACTCTACTTAAGAGTTGCTCCTGAGCTGTATCTAAAACGTTTGGTGGTTGGTGGATTTGAAAAAGTGTATGAGATAAATCGAAACTTTAGAAATGAGGGCTTGTCCACACGTCATAATCCTGAGTTCACGATGATTGAGTTTTATGAAGCCTACGCCAATTATGAAGACTTGATGGTTCTGACAGAAGATATGCTGAAGGGGTTGGCGATGGAGCTCTTTGGTAGCTATGAGGTCGAATATCAGGGAGTTTCCTATGATTTCGGTCAACCATTTGAACGATTGACAGTTACCGGTGCCATTCTTGCTTACAATCCTGAGTTAGAAGCTACCGATGTTTCTGATTGCGAAACTGCTCGAACGTACGCTAAAGGCTTGGGGATCAAGTTAGAAGATTCTTATGGCCTGGGAAAGATATTGATAGAGATCTTTGAAAAAACTGTAGAGCCTAAGTTAGAAGGACCAATCTTCATTACACATTACCCTGCCGAAGTCTCCCCATTGGCAAGACGCAATGATGATGACCCGTTTGTGACGGATCGTTTTGAATTCTTCGTCGCTGGGCGTGAGATTGCCAATGGGTTTTCCGAACTTAATGATCCTGATGACCAAAGTCAGAGATTCAAAGATCAGGTTTCTGCAAAAGAATCAGGCGACTTGGAGGCCATGCATTACGACGAAGATTATGTGACTGCTCTTGAGCATGGGATGCCGCCAACAGCCGGCGAAGGAATTGGTATAGACCGTCTGGTAATGCTTTTTACTGACTCTCCTTCTATTCGGGACGTGCTATTGTTTCCACAAATGAGAATGCGTAAAGACTCAGAATAAAGGGATTTATTTAGTCGTTTCCCCGGTTTTTTGCCACCCGTAACCGAAGTGCATTTAATTTAATAAAACCCTCTGCATCGGCTTGATTGTAAGCGCCATCGTCATCTTCGAACGTAGCTAGAGATGTATCAAACAGACTGTCACGTTGTGACCAACGGCCTTGGATAGTGACATTTCCTTTATAGAGGGATAACCGAACCTTGCCATTCACGTTTTCCTGAGATTGATCGATGAGTTTTTGAAGTAGCAGTCTTTCTGGGCTCCACCAATAACCGTTGTAGATCATTGAGGCGTATCTAGGCATCAGCTCATCTTTCATGTGAGCCACCTCCCGATCAAGTGTTAAGGATTCAATGGCGCGATGTGCTTTTAGCATAATAGTGCCGCCAGGTGTTTCATAGCATCCGCGCGCTTTCATTCCTACATACCTATTTTCAACAATATCTAATCGTCCGATTCCATTTTCTCCACCAACCTTATTAAGGTATCGAAGTACCTCTGAGGGGGACATCGATACCCCATTTATCGCTGTTATATCTCCTTTAGAGTATTCCATTTCAAGTATGCATGGGGCAGCCGGTGCGTGCTCAGGCGACACAGTCCATCGCCACATTGCTTCATCTGGTGTGATCCACGGATCTTCTAGCTCCATTCCTTCATAGGAAATATGCAGAAGGTTAGCATCCATCGAGTAGGGGGAGGAGTTCCCTTTTTTATAGTCGATGGGGATGTTGTTTTTTTCGGCATAGGCAATGAGTTTTTCTCGCGAATTTAGATCCCATTCTCGCCACGGTGCTATGACTTTTATTTCCGGATCTAGCGCATAGGCACCTAACTCAAACCGGACCTGATCATTTCCTTTCCCGGTTGCTCCATGCGCGATCGCATCTGCGCCAGTTTCTTTCACTATTTCTACAATTCTTTTAGCGATAAGAGGTCGGGCTATTGAAGTTCCCAGCAGGTATTCCCCCTCATATATAGTATTAGCTCTAAACATCGGGTAGACAAAATCTGAGACGAACTCATCGGTAAGATCATCGATATAAATGTCTTTAACACCCATTTTTTTAGCTTTTAGTCGCGCGGGTTCTAATTCCTCACCCTGTCCTATATCTGCCGTAAAAGTCACGACTTCACAGTCATAAGTATCCTCTAACCACTTCAGGATGACAGAGGTATCTAAACCGCCAGAGTATGCTAATACAACTTTATTAACGTTCAATTTTGACATTTGAGTTTATATCTCCCGCAGCGAACAGCATTTTTCTTAGCTATATAGACTGCGTCTAATGATTTTCATCTAAACAGGATTTGAGAATTTTCAAGAACTCTGCTCTGTTTTCGGTATGAGGCCAGTGCCCAGCATCTGGCACCGTTTGTATCCTGTTTTTTGGAAAAAAGCGTTTAATCTTAGGTTGCACAGGTACCGCTACTCTATCAGATAGTGCCCCTCGAATGAAGCATGTCGGGCCTTCAAAGGGCCTTTTTGTTGGGTCAGGAAGGCTCCCTACTAGGTTGAGGATATTGAAAGTTATTGCTTTTAAGTTAAAGCGCCAGGTCGCTATACTTTCTTTTATGGATAAATTTTGCAGGATAAACGAGCGGATTGATATTTCAGGTATACTTGTTTCCAACCAGGTGTCGGCGTCTTTTCGGGAGTGAATCTGACCTAATGGCATGGCATTGAGTGCAGCTAGTATCTCTGAGAAAGAGTTTGGGTAAGCTACGGGCGCTATATCTATTACTATTAGATTCTTCACTATGGTTGGGGTCTTTAAAGCGCATGTCATAGCTACCTTCCCTCCCATGCTATGCCCAATGAGTGTGGTTTTATAGAGCTCGAGTTCTTTGATGAACTGTAATACATCATCAGCCATCGCATCATATTTCATACTGTCTGTATGGGGCGATTTACCATGGTTGCGAAGGTCGACGAGAAAGAAGCTGTATTGGTGCGAGAGCGCTTTGGCAACGGTAGCCCAATTTCTTCCAGAGCCAAATAGGCCATGAAGAACTACAACAGATGGTCCGGAGCCTATCTTCTCATGGTGAAGTTTCAAATTTCTAATCCTCGCTATCAGTAGCTTTGGGGAGACGGTCTGGATTTAAATAACTGATAGGCCACAGCGAAAGAAGAGCGATATCTTCCTCTATCCCATGCATGACGTCGTAATTTCTAATTTCCTCTTTAGAGACCCAAGCAAAGGCCGTATGCTCTTCATTTAGTTTCACTTCCCCTTTAAACCAGCTGTAATGGAACAGATGCAGTTCGTATTGTCCTCCATAGTAAGTATCTCTTATTGGTCCCAAATAGCGTTGGAGTTCTATTTCATGTCCAAAGCCTATTTCTTCCTGCATTTCCCTTAAGGCAGCTTCTGTAGGAGTTTCGTTTCCTTCTATTTTCCCGGCTGGAAGTCCCCATTTAGACGGTCCTAACTTTGCATGTTCAGACCGAAGCAGGAGTAGTAAGCGATCGTTAGGATCTAACATCAAATTGAGTGCGAAGCGTGCAGTGGGTGCAATGAGTCTATTCATTATTACATTTCCCTACTTAGCAGAGAATCAATAATTATGATTCTTTATGACCAAGCGATGTTTTTAGAAAGAATGCTTTGCTTACGTGCAAATACATTTGATAAAATACTTCTTAGCCAATTATACTGCTTTCTATTCTACACTTTCTCGAGGAGAGACAAATGTCTGACGCCGTAATCGTTTCTACTGCCCGTACCCCTCTAACTAAAAGCTGGAAAGGTTCTTTTAATATGACTCATGGGGCAAGCCTTGGCGGTCATGTTGTGAAATCAGCATTAGAAAGGGCTGGGATACAAGGGGATGAGGTTGAAGATGTATTGATGGGATGTGCTAATCCTGAAGGGGCCACTGGCCACAATATCGCGCGACAGATTGCTTTGAAGGCGGGACTACCTGTGTCTGTTTCTGGTATGACTGTAAATCGATTTTGCTCTTCAGGATTGCAAACCGTAGCCCTTGCTGCGCAAAGGATTATTGCTGGTGAGGCAGATGTTTTTGTCGCAGGTGGTGTCGAGTCTATTTCGTGCGTTCAAAACGAAATGAATTCGCATTTCACTCACGATCCCGATTTAGCAGAAGCGAAACCAGAAATATACTGGAGCATGTTGCAGACAGCTGAACAAGTTGCGAGTCGCTATAATATTTCGAGGGAAGCCCAGGATGAGTATGGAGCCAAGAGTCAAAATTTAGCTACTGCTGCGCGCCAGAGTGGGAAATTCATTGACGAAATCGCGCCTATCACCACAACAATGAAAATAGTTGATAAAGAAACAGGCGAAGCATCTACGAGGACAGTAACCGCTTCGGAAGACGAAGGTATTCGTCCCGGAACAACATATGAGAGTGTCTCCCAGATAAAGCCCGTATTTGAGGACGGTTGTATTGCCGCTGGTAACGCAAGCCAGTTTTCTGATGGAGCCTCCGCTCAAGTGCTTATGAGCTCGAAGCTTGCGAGCCAAAAAGGATTAGAACCTCTTGGTATCTTTCGGGGGTTCTCGGTAGCTGGTTGCGAGCCTGATGAAATGGGTATTGGTCCAGTTTTCGCTATTCCCAAATTGTTGAAGAAAGCTGGTTTGAGCATAGCAGACATAGATTTGTGGGAGCTTAACGAGGCCTTTGCCTGCCAAGTGCTATATTGTCGAGACAAGCTTGGTATTGATGGTTCAAAGCTAAACGTCAACGGTGGTTCTATCGCGGTAGGCCATCCTTATGGTGTGACTGGAAGCAGACTTGTCGGTCATGCGTTGATAGAAGGTAAACGTCGAGGAGCCAAAAACGTCGTAGTGACCATGTGTATAGGAGGAGGCATGGGGGCCGCGGGGCTGTTTGAGGTCTGCTGATTTTTGTCTTTCAATAATTAAATTGCTTTCGTTTGTTGGGTTCTAAGGGGAAGAAGTAATGACCGCGATTAAAAGTTTTCTGGTTGCTGTTTGTGTCTGTTTTTTATTTTTGCCCACCACTGCGATAGCTGAGGCGTCCTACGAGGGATTACTGAGTTGGTTAGACGAACACTCTGAGGCGCCGAAGGATGGCTTGAGTCCAGGAACCTACGGACAATCTTCTGTTCCCGATTTGTCGCGGTATCTTCCACCTGGCTACGCAGAACATTTTGAATTTGAAGATCTTTCATTAGAACTTGCGGAAACAGAGAATTACGCTGCACACGCCAAATATCAGGCCGCTTCGAAGCGCTTTGAAAACGAAGCTAAGATTGGTCCGGCGGGCGAACTTCTAAATTACACCGCCGGGAAGCCCTTTTCATTCCAGCAGATTGGGGCAGCAAAAACTGAAAATGCGGGTTGGATGGTAGCCTATAACCACATACATCGCTGGCAGCGATACGGCTATCGAGTCGAGAATAAATCTTTCAATGTAGCACCTACAAAAGGCAACAAGAAAGGCAATCAAATTAAAAGCGTGATGCGGGGTGGTGGACATGTTGACCGTCATTTCGATATGTTTTATCAGCGCGTATATTTATCTAAACTAGCCTCTGATGCTTCAACAAATTATCGAATGAAAGTAGATGGGAGTATGCATCTACTCTATAAAGAGTATCTTGAATTCAAGTCGCCTTTCGATATGGCGGGCATGAAGTTTGTGATTGAGCGGCCGCTCGACCAAACGAAAGGTGATCAAGTTAACTCTTATCTCCCGAGTGAACGAAGAGTTCGTCGATTATCCGCGCGAGAGAGAGCCGATAGCTGGGTTGGTACTAACTGGACACTGGATGACTTTGAAGGCTTCTCAGGTTTAGTCATGGATAATGAATGGCGATATTTAGGGCAGAAAGTTGTTCTGCATGTGACAAACTCTAAAAATCCTACGCCGTTGTCACACGGAAAACT
>DGOV01000104.1 GCA_002390205.1 Proteobacteria bacterium UBA4457
AGACAAGTCTAGTTCTTCAATGAATTTAGGTGGAGTTGACAAAATATCAGCAGGCTTCCTACCCGAATAAACCATCAACATCATTGCGATGAGTCCTGCAACTATAGTGCTATCACTTGTAGCGTAATAATTGAGTCTTTCTCCTGCTTTTTCCGTAACCACCCATACCTGAGACTGGCAACCATCTAGCTTGTGTTCATCAGTTTTCCATTCCTCAGGAAACGAAGGGGCCTCCCTACCTAAGTCAATGATACATTGATACCGATCGGTCCAGTCATCAAACATACTAAAGGTTTCTATTATATCTTTTTGGGCACGCATTATCTCCTCTGATACAGTCAGTGTCCCACTCGATTGCTTATTTATTTCATTCTCCATTCTGTTCCTTTTTCACTATCTAGGATTTGCACACCCAAATCTGTCAGCGCATCCCTTGCTGCGTCAGCTTCAAGCCATTTTTTGTTTTTTCGAGCTATATCTCTTTCAAGAATAAGGTTTTCAATAAGCGATGCATCACTTGTTTCTCCACTTCGCCCTTTTTTAAACCAGTCTTGCGGCTTCTCTTGAAGTATTCCTAATTGTTGGCCTGCGGCTAAAAGTGAAGCTTTTAGTCGCATTTTATCATGCGCGCCTTCAGCTTTATTTGCAGCAGCCACAATATGCATGAGTTCTGACAATGCCAAAGGGGTATTTAAATCGTCATCAATAGCATTCCAAAAAGGCTCCATGTTATCAAGCTGAATGTCTTCCAAAACTTCTTCGTTGCCAAGGCGATCTAAAGCTCCATATATTCGATCTAATTGTTCACGGGCATTTTGGATCAGCTGCTCATTCCAATTTATAGGTTCCCTATATCGGGTCTTAAGCAATGCCAGTCTTATAGCCTCTCCGGGGTTATCTTTGAGTAAGTCTCTCACAAGCATTACATTTCCAATTGACTTAGACATTTTTTCTTTATCAATTTCAACAAATCCATTGTGAACCCAGTAATTAGCTAACGATGTTGCCCCGTTAGCACAGCATGACTGAGCAATTTCATTATCGTGATGCGGAAACTTCAAGTCATTGCCACCCCCATGGATGTCAATTTTTAAACCAAGATGCTCTCTTATCATTGCGGAACACTCTAGGTGCCACCCAGGCCTTCCTCTGCCCCAGCGACTTTCCCAACCGGGTTGATCGGTTGTTGAGGGCTTCCACAAAATAAAATCAAAAGGATCTTTTTTATAGCTGGCAACGCCGACACGGGAACCAGCTTTCAAATCTTCTAGCTTTCTTCCCGATAAAGACCCATATTGCGAAAAAGATGAAACACTAAATAGTACATGGCTTTCAGATTCGTAAGCATGCCCCTTGAGAAGCAGCTCCTCTATCATGACAATCATCGCGTTTATATGTTCTGTTGCTTTAGGTTCTAAAGTAGGGCTCAGAGTATTTAGAGCCAAAACATCTTCGTGATACTGCTTGGTATACTTTGAGGTTATCTCCGTAATCGGAACCTGCAACTTACTTGCAGCCTCATAAATTTTATCATCCAGATCAGTGATATTTCTGACATAGACAACTTTTTGGTAATGTCTATTCAAAACTCTGTAGAGCAAGTCAAATACTACAGCAGCCCTGGCATTTCCGATATGAGGCGAGTTATAAACCGTCGGGCCGCATGCGTACATAGTTACTTGTTCTGAGGAAACAGGAACAAATACCTCTTTAGTGCCGCTCATCGAATTATAAAGTTTTAGAGACACAGAATTTTCCGCCCCTTGTTCATTATCTAAGGCGCTATTATATGTCCTTGAAGAGTCAAATGCTTGAAGACATGGGCCAGACATTCGCTACGCTTTTTTACAGTCATAAAAGCGAGCCTATCTAACCCATGTCTTTCTATAGAAGAATCTCCGTTTAACTCGGACTAGTAGCGATAGTGGTTAGGTTTATAAGGACCGGCAACGGGGACACCAATATACTTAGCCTGTTTCTTTGATAGAACATCTAACTCCACCCCAAGCTTTTCAAGATGCAGACGGGCAACTTTTTCGTCTAAGTGCTTTGGCAGCACGTAAACACCTAGAGGATATTCTTCCGGGTGATTATACATTTCAATTTGGGCAATCGTTTGATTAGTAAAGCTCGCAGACATTACAAAACTTGGGTGTCCTGTAGCGCACCCTAGATTTACAAGCCGGCCTTCTGCAAGCAGAATAATGCTTCTTCCTGGCTTAATCGTTATCTTGTGCACCTGAGGTTTAATCTCAGTCCAAGTATATTTTTTCATTTTCTCAACTTGTACTTCGCTATCAAAATGGCCAATGTTACAGACAATAGCTAAGTCTTTCATTTTCCTCATATGGCGTTCGGTGATGACATCAGCATTACCAGTTGTGGTGACAAAGATATCCCCTTCTAGACATGCTTTGTCCATGCTCATAACTTCATAGCCTTCCATTGCAGCTTGNNGGCTTGCAAAGCACAAATGGGATCAATTTCTGTAACGATTACTCTAGCGCCCTGGCCTTTCAGTGACTGGCAACTGCCTTTCCCTACGTCACCATAGCCAGCTACTACCGCAACTTTACCTGATATCATTACATCAGTTGCCCTGAATATTGAATCGACAAGTGAGTGCCGGCATCCGTAAAGATTGTCGAATTTAGACTTCGTAACAGAATCATTAACGTTCATCGCAGGGAACAAAAGCGCCCCAGATTCCATAAGCTGGTATAACCGATGAACACCTGTTGTTGTCTCTTCGGTCACACCCTTTATATGGGGCGCAATTCTATGGAACCGTTGGGGATCTTTCTTGATAGACGCTTTAAGTTGGGCATAAAGCATAGCTTCTTCAGGATTATCAGGAGTTTTGTTGAGGATAGAAGGGTCTTCCTCTGCTTGATATCCGAGCAAAACGAAAAGCGTCGCATCTCCGCCGTCGTCTAGAATCATGTTTGGGCCCTTTCCATTGCCCCAATCAAGTATAGTATCAGTGTACTTCCAGTAGTCTTTAATCGATTCGCCTTTCACCGCGAACACCGGAGTGCCAGTCTTAGCAATTGCGGCTGCGGCATGGTCTTGCGTAGAAAAAATGTTACAACTAGCCC
>DGOV01000042.1 GCA_002390205.1 Proteobacteria bacterium UBA4457
ATGAAAGGACAAGATACTTGTGAGTTATTTTTTGACGAGTGTCGTATCCCTGTGGGTAATGTATTAGGTGGAGAAGAAGGGCAAGGCTTCTACCAACTGATGGCTCAACTTCCGCGAGAAAGACTGATTATTGCTGTAAGCGCGATAGCCGCAGTTGAAGCTGTCCTCGAGCAGACAATAGAGTATACAAAAGAAAGAAAAGCGTTTAATAAGCCATTAATGTCGTTTCAAAACACTAAATTTAAACTGGCTGAGATGGCTACTGAAGCGAAAATTTCCAGGGTTTTTGTCGATCATTGTATTGAACAGCTTATGGTTGGCAATCTTGATAATGAAACAGCTTCAATGGCTAAATGGTGGTGTAGTGAGAAACAATTTGACACGGCTCATCAGTGTCTTCAGTTGCACGGGGGCTATGGGTATATGATGGAATATCCTGTAGCTCACTATTTTACGGATAGTCGTGTGCAAATGATTTATGGTGGTTCGAATGAAATAATGAAAGAGCTGATTTCTCGAAGTCTCTAGTTCATGATTGCATTTTTGTTACATCATAAGATCATTTAGTGAGTTCTAACTGTAATTTATTTTCCCGCTTTTCTCAGTGTTTTCCTGCGGAAGAAAATACTTTTCTAATTGACGACGCGGGCGTATGTCATACCTACGCTGATTTAGAGAAGAAAAGTAGTGACATCGCGTACAACCTAGTAGAGAAGGGCTTGCGGCCAGGCGATCGAGTCACCTTAATTGCTCAGAAATCTTTAAACGCGTTGTGGATCTACTTAGGTTGTCTCAGGGCAGGGGCTGTCTTTCATCCGATAAACCCAGATTACTCTAAACCAGAAATGGTATTTTTTTTAAATGATGCTCGCCCTAAATTTCTAGTCACCGATGGTGGTGCTTCCTTAAAAATAGGGAACCTCGCCTCCCAAGTTGAGTCTATTGAAGAACATCTGCAAATACCTTTGGCTGATCGAGAAGGCCTACTTTGTTCTCCCGAGAATGAAGATCAGGTTAATTTTCCTTGCCACGTAAATACCCGTAATGATACAGCGGCGTTGTTGTATTCTTCAGGTACTACGGGGGATCCTAAGGGGATATGTCTAACTCATGGGAATCTTTATGAAAATGCAGCGTCGCTTTGTCGCGCTTGGCAGTTTTCGCCGGATGATATACTTCTTCATGTTTTGCCGGTTTTCCATGTCCATGGGCTTTTTATAGCTTTGGGTCCAGTGCTTGTTGCAGGCGCAAGTATGAGATACCAAAATAAGTTTGCAGTTGATGCAGTAATAGAAGCATTGCCAAAGGTAACGGTGTTGATGGGCGTCCCTACCTACTATAGTCGTCTGCTGGATAACCCGGAATTTACAAATATATCGTCACGAAATATCCGCGTGTTTATTTCAGGTTCTGCTCCATTGACAGAAAGTGTCTTTCGGCGATTTGAGGAGCGCACCAGTCATAAAATTTTAGAGCGATATGGGATGACTGAAACTGGAGTGAACACCTCAAATCCTATTGACGGAGATAGAATCCCTGAGTCTGTGGGTGTGGTTCTTCCTGGAGTAGAACTAAGAATTACTAATGAGGAAGGCATCGAGGTAAAAGATGAGAGTGTTGGGGCCATAGAAGTTAGAGGTGATAATGTTTTCCCTAGATACTGGGGGCTGACTGATAAGACCAGAGAAGCATTTGATGGGGCCGGATGGTTTGGTACAGGTGATCAAGGTAGCATGAATTCAAATGGATATTTGTTTATCTCCGGTCGCTCCAAAGATATGATAATTACTGGGGGCTTAAATGTTTACCCAAAAGAAGTGGAGAGAGTGTTGGATAAATTTCCTGAAATTATCGAATCCTCTGTATTTGGCGTGCCCCATAGTGACTTTGGAGAAGGAGTGATGGCTGCCGTTGTGATGAAGGGGAATGAACCCTTGGAACAGCGCAGAATTATTGAGTCACTTAACGAACAACTAGCAAGATTCAAGATCCCTAAGCACATTGTTGCCATGGAAGAATTACCACGAAATGCAATGGGGAAAGTGATGAAAGGGGAATTGAGAAACAGCTATGCTAGCTTTTTCTCATGAAGTGAGATTCGCATGTCCAATGCAAACTTTACTTGAGATATTTTTAACATTCGTAGTAAATAATAATAGAACAAGGAGATAGAAATGGCAGGTTTGTTTTTTGAAGAATTTTCGGTTGGTCAAAAGTTCGAACACGCAATAACACGCACAGTAACGGAAACAGATAATGTGATGTTCACGACCATGACACATAACCCTGCCAAACTGCATCTCGATGAGGAGTATTGTCGCGAGCATACTGAATTTGGACAGAGAATTGTTAATAGTTGCTTCACTTTGTCGTTGATGGTCGGCATAAGCGTTTACGATACTACGCTTGGAACAGCAGTTGCCAACTTGGGATGGGATGAAGTTCGCTTTCCTCATCCAGTGTTCCATGGTGATACGCTCAGAGTTGAGACGGAAATTCTTGAAACGCGGGCAAGTAAGTCACGTCCTAAAAATGGGATTGTACTTTTTGCCCATAGCGCTTTTAATCAGAAGAACGAACTTGTAGCGTATTGTAAAAGATCCGGTTTGATTCTAAGGAAGCCTAGCTAATGTTTAGATCATTATTGTTTGCTCCTGGTGACAGTGAGAAAAAAATGCTTAAGGCTTCTAACGTTGGCGCTGATTGCGTTATCCTTGATTTGGAAGACTCAGTTGTAGAATCACGTAAACCAATCGCACGAGAAATGGTGACTGAATTCTTAAAACGAGGGGGTAACCCGGAAGTCTCTTATTTCGTGAGGATTAATCCTTTAGATTCTGGTAAATTTCTGCAGGATTTGGCAGCAGTTGTACCTGCAGGCCCAGCTGGGATTGTCTTTCCTAAGTCCAATGGAGTGCAAGAAGCCTTGGTTATCGGAAACTACATCGAGGTGTTGGAAGTTGAGCACGGGCTACCAACTGACTCAGTACGACTCTTACCTCTCGTTTCAGAGACGCCAACGGCCATATTTACCATGGGCGAGTACAAGGATGGGCCAGCTCGGATGATGGGACTGACTTGGGGAGCAGAAGATCTTGGAGCGGCTGTGGGAGCGAGTGCTAATTTGCAAAGCAATAAGGATTGGACGTCCCCATATCAAATGACTCGTGCATTGTGTTTGTTTGCAGCTCATGCAGCAAAGGTTCAAGCGATTGATACGGTCATGGCCGACTTCCGCGATCTGGACCGACTGAAAGTGGTTTGTAATGAAGGACGCAGAGATGGGTTCACAGGGAAAATATGTATTCACCCAGCGCAAGTAGAGGTGATAAATGAGGCTTACTCCCCCAGTTCTGAAGAGTTAGACCATGCGCGGGCTGTGATAAAAGCGTTCGCTGAAAACCCCGAGGCAGGTACATTGCAAATTGAAGGCAAAATGATTGATAAACCGCACCTTGTTTTGGCAGAGCGGGTCCTGGCGTTTGCTGCAGAACTTGCAAACAAATAAAATAAAACAGGAGTTGAGTATGAACGATTGGGTGAGGAGTAAAAAAACTGTAGATGTCTTGGGGGGGCATAAAATGGCTTATGTAGAAATGGGGGAAGGCCGACCAATAATTTTTCAACATGGCAATCCTACGTCTTCATACCTGTGGCGAAACATTATGCCCAAGCTCGCACATTTGGGCAGGTGTATCGCTATTGATTTAATAGGGATGGGTGATTCTGATAAACTTGGTGAATCTGGCCCAGATAGATACACTTTTGCGGAGCATAGCCGCTATTTAGAAGGCGCTTTAGATGCCCTTGGCATCAACAATGATATTGTTTGGGTCGTTCATGATTGGGGAAGCGCGCTAGGTTTTGATTATATTGCAAGGCACCCCGAGAGAGCGGCTGCGGTGTGCTATATGGAAGGGATCGTCAAAGAAATGACGTGGGATGAGTGGCCAGAAAGTGCCCGCGATATGTTTAAAACTTTTCGCAGCCCTGCAGGTGACGAAGTTGTTTTAGATAAGAACGTATTCGTTGAACGTGTTTTACCGGCTTCTATCATTAGAGAACTATCTGGCGAGGAAATGGACGCGTACAAGGCTCCTTTTTTAAACGCGGGGGAAGACCGTCGTCCTACTTTGACTTGGCCCAGACAGATCCCTATCGAGGGAGAGCCAGAAGACGTTTGCACGATTGTCCGTAATTATGGTCAACACCTGAGTAAAAGTAATATCCCAAAGCTATTCATTGAAGCGAACCCAGGAATGATACTTAAAGGAAATTTGGCTAAATACGCGAAAACCTGGCCAAATCAAACGCACGCCTCGGTAAAGGGATTGCACTTTATCCAAGAGGATTCCCCCGTTGAAATTGCGGATGCGATTTCAGCCTGGATAGAAAATTTTTCCTGATTCTTAGTCTGAGGACTTTTGGTAATGAGCGCACAATCTGATTTATCTTCCAAAGTTACTATCGCAACGCTAAAAGCTAAAAAATTAGCTGCGGAGAAAATTACAGCCTTAACTGCCTATGATGCAGCTTTTGCAAGTGTCCTAGATGCTTCTGGAGTTGATTTTGTTTTGGTGGGGGATTCTCTAGGGATGGTCGTTCAAGGTAGAGATACCACGATTTCCGTAACTGTCGATGAAATTATCTATCATAGTCAGTTAGTGTCTCGGGGGCTTGAGCGTTCTTTATTGATGGCTGACATGCCATTTATGAGTTACGCAACGCCTGATGATTGTCTTAGAAATGCCGCGAGGATGATGAAGGAAGGTAATGCTGAAGTAGTTAAACTTGAATGGGGTGCACTTGAAATAGATATGGTTTATCGACTGACTGAGTGTGGTGTCCCCGTATGTGCACACCTGGGTTTAACACCTCAAGCTATCCACAAATATGGCGGTTACAAAGTGCAAGGTCGTGAAGCAAGTGCGGCAATTCAGATGAAAAAAGATGCTTTGGAGCTAGAACAGGCAGGGGCAGACATTTTATTGCTCGAATGTGTCCCTATGACCTTGGCACAAGAAATCACTAACCAAGCAAAGATCCCAGTTATTGGTATAGGCGCGGGGCAACACGTCGACGGTCAAATCTTAGTTCTTTATGACGTGTTAGATATAGCTCCTGGCAAGCGCACTCGTTTTTCGAAGAACTATATGGAACAGGAAAGCTCTATTCAAGCTGCGGTGTCTGCTTATGTACGCGAGGTTCAACTCGGTGAATTTCCGACAGCAGAATACGCATTTAAATGAATTCAACCCTCTAATAAAACTGATGAATTTTATAGAATAAAGATGATATATAGTCTTTAAGTATATATTAAATATAGATAATATATGATTTTTCTACACTACTTGTTGCGAACAAGTAATAGTTCGCTCATAATTCCTAAATGTCTGCTTCACAACCACTAATTCACGATAGGCCAAGCCACGCCGAGAGAACAGCTCTTTCGGACGCTCGTATGGTTGATGCGGCCGTTGGACTTATCTGTTCTAAGGGAGCGACAAAGACCACACTTAAAGAAGTTGGTGAGATTGCAGGTTATAGTCGAGGGTTAGCTAGTCAGCGATTTGGTAGCAAAGACAAGCTTTTTACTTTTATAGTTAGATCAGTCGGGGAACTTTGGTTAGGAGACCTTCGACGGGCGGTGCTAGATAACGTTGGCATAGAAGCTATAGAGAAAGCTCTCGATGCGCACTACGCTTTCATCGTTAGGGATGCACCCGCTATCCGGGCATTCTACATTCTCTGGTTTAAATCAATAGGGCCGGATGAAGAGCTGAAAAAGGTTGTAGCTAATATCCATGACCGGCGGCGTAAAGACGTCGAGAAATGGTTGAGAAAAGCGATCTTCACGGGGGAGCTTTCTAAAGAAGTCGATTGTAAAAGCGCCGCTCAGAATTTCTGCGCAGCGATCATTGGTGTGGTTTACCAATGGCTGGCTAATCCGGCCGACAAAGCACAAATCAAAGCATTACATGAAACATTGAAGTTACAAACAATTTTGTCTTTGAGACGAAATTCAGTAGGGAGTATGACATGAGTATTAGAGCAGAAGATGTTGCTGGCAATTTAGATATTGTGACTGAGGGATCTCCAATGAGGTTTGTCACCGCGGCATCCTTATTTGACGGACATGATGCAGCTATCAATGTGATGAGAAGAATGATCCAGGCTGAGGGAGTTGAAGTCATTCACTTAGGACACAATCGCTCAGTTGCCGACGTGGTTCGCGCAGCAATACAAGAAGACGCTGATGGAATTGCGATGAGTTCCTATCAAGGGGGCCATAACGAATATTTCAAATATATGGTCGATATGCTCCGAGAAGCGGGAGCCGGACACATCCGTGTATTTGGGGGTGGCGGGGGAACAATCACCCCTGAAGAAATTGCTGAATTGGAAGCTTACGGGGTGGAACGTATCTATCACCCTAATGATGGAATGAAAATGGGTCTAGATGGGATGATTCGTGATCTAATTGAACGCGCTAGTAAAGCACGACAATCCTCACAACTTCCCGACTCATTGTCGATAGACGACTTCTATAGCGTGGCACGGACTTTATCTGCCCTGGAAGACTGCGTAATTGGGGAACAGAAGTTAGAAACACTCCGAAAAGAATGGAAAATGGCTTCCGGTACTACGCCTGTCATTGGTATCACAGGGACAGGTGGCGCGGGCAAAAGTAGCGTCACTGACGAAATAATGTCTCGTTTTTGTCAATATTTTTCCGATAAGAAAATTGCAGTATTGGCGGTAGATCCTACCCGTAGAAGAACAGGTGGGGCACTGTTGGGCGATCGAATCAGGATGAATAGCCTTAGACATAAAAATCTATTTATGAGGTCGATGGCTACAAGAAGGCAGCACCTTTCGACGAGCGAGATGCTAGCTGATGCAATTACCTTTCTGAAATCAGTTGGGTTTGACATGATTATTGTTGAAACGGCGGGCATAGGGCAGAGCGATAGTCAGATTGTTGATTTGGTGGATATCTCCGCTTACATAATGACCAGCGAATACGGGGCAGCGAGCCAACTGGAAAAAATCGACATGCTCGACTTTGCTGATGTGATTGTTTTGAACAAGTACGACAAAAGAGGAGCGGAGGATGCTCTACGAGATGTAAGAAAACAATGGAAAAGAAACCACGTCAAGTTTGATGCGACGGATGAAGAAATCCCCGTGTACCCTACTATTGCAAGTCAGTTTAATGATCCCGGTATTTCCTGGATGTTTTCAGAACTTTGTCAAAAACTATGTACGTTAGTAGGTGATGATAGGTGGCTGGTGAATGCTGATAATGCTAACAAAGAACCTAGAGCAACAGTGCTGATCCCAGGACAAAGAGTGAGGTATCTAGCTGAGATAGCGGAACAAGGGAGAAGTATTAATTCTACGATAGAGACCATGTGTGAGAACGCCGCCCGTGCGCAATACTGTCATGCGGCCTTGCGGGAGATAGGGGATGACCTATTGCCTCTAGAGCTAGAGTCGTATTCACATTCTGCTTTAACTGAGGGGTCGGATAAATCTCTTCTGACTCTAAGGCAACGTTATAATTCTTCACTCGAAGACATGGGGGCTGAAGCACGACAGCTCTTGTTAGCTTGGCCAGAGAGACTTTCCGGAATAACTGCTGAAGAATACAACTACGATGTGCGCGGCAAAGTTGTCACGGGGAGCAACTATAAATTAAGTCTCAGTCAACAAAAAATTCCAAAGATAGCTCCTCCAAGGTTCGACGGCTGGTCGGATCTTCTCCGATTTTTGATGAAAGAAAATTTACCTGGTGCCTATCCCTATACCGGAGGTACATTCCCTTACAGACGAGAAGGTGAAGATCCAATTAGAATGTTTGCTGGTGAAGGGACTCCTGAGCGTACAAATAGACGTTTTCATTACTTATCTGAAGGCCAACCCGCGGCCCGACTTTCTACTGCCTTTGATTCTGTTACTTTATATGGTGAGGATCCTCATGAAAGGCCAGACATTTACGGTAAAGTGGGAAACTCCGGAGTATCCATTGCTACGGTAGATGATGCGAAAAAACTTTATTCTGGTTTCGACTTGTGCTCTCCAACTACTTCAGTTTCTATGACTATCAATGGACCAGCACCGATTATTCTCGCTTTTTTTATGAATGCGGCGATTGATCAACAAGTAGAGAAACACCTAAAAGAGACTGGGCAATGGCCTGCTGCAGAAGAGAAAATAGCTGAAATTTTCAAAGGAAAACAGCGGCCTTCATATGTGGGGCAATTGCCACCTCAAAACAATGGTTTAGGACTTGGTTTATTGGGCCTTTCCGGAGATCAATTGGTCGACGAGGAAACTTATCAAGAAATAAAAAACCGGACCTTAAAGTCTGTCAGAGGGACTGTCCAAGCGGATATCCTTAAAGAAGATCAAGCCCAAAATACCTGCATTTTTTCAACAGAGTTTGCAATGAAAGCTATGGGAGATATGCAGGCGTACTTTGTACAGCAAGAGATTCGAAATTTCTATAGCGTTTCAATAAGCGGATACCATATTGCCGAAGCAGGGGCAAATCCAATCTCCCAACTGGCATTTACTCTGTCTAATGGTTTCACGATAGTGGAATACTATTTAGCTCGAGGTATGAGTATTGATGAGTTTGCGCCTAATCTTAGTTTTTTCTTTTCTAACGGAATGGATCCTGAATACACCGTAATTGGCCGAGTGGCTCGACGGATATGGGCACGAGCGATGAGAGACCGCTATGGTGCTAGCGCCAAAAGCCAACAACTTAAATATCATATTCAAACATCAGGACGAAGTCTGCATGCTCAAGAAATAAGCTTCAACGATATTCGAACAACCTTGCAGGCTCTTTATGCGCTTCTTGATAACTGTAATAGTTTACACACCAATGCCTATGATGAAGCCATAACCACACCTACTGAGGAATCTGTGCGACGTGCTGTTGCCATTCAATTGGTTATAAATCGTGAGTTTGGCTTGAATATTTGTGAAAACACTTGGCAAGGGTCGTTCATTGCTAATGAACTCACGGATTTAGTTGAAGAAGCTGTCTATAAAGAGTTCGACAGTATATCTGAGCGTGGAGGTGTCTTAGGGGCGATGGATACGATGTATCAACGCTCAAAAATTCAAGATGAAAGTATGTATTACGAGCACAAAAAGCATGATGGGAGTCTTCCCTTAATAGGCGTTAATACGTTTCTTCCAAAAGAAGGGCACGAAGATGCGGTTACCGTGTTAGAACTAATGAGATCAACAGATGTCGAGAAGCAAGAGCAAATCAAATCTCTAAGAAATTTTCAATCTATCCATAACATGCAGTGTAAAGATGAGCTTGCGGCCTTACAGGAGATTGCCAGGCAACGGGGAAATGTATTCGAGAGGCTCATGACTACAGCAAAACATGCAACTCTAGGCCAAATCTCTGGAGCCTTATATGACGTTGGTGGCGAGTATAGGCGCAACATGTAGTCATATGTCTTTGTTCATCGACGATCACGGACAGAAGCATGGGAGCGCTGGCTCTAACGCTAGGATTGTGTCGTTGGTGCCTAGTATTACAGAATTGCTCTTTGAACTAGGATTGGAAGAAGAAATAGTTGGTAGAACTGGGTTTTGCATTCACCCCAAAAAACAAGTTGAACGAATCCCTAAACTAGGGGGGACTAAAGATGTCGATTTGAAAAAACTGAAGGCGCTCGAGCCAACACATGTGATCCTAAATATAGACGAAAACACTTTAGCAACTTTTAATTTGATTAGTAAATTTGTCCAAAATATTATTGTCACACACCCTAACGCTCCCGAAGATAATATAAAATTGTATCGATTAATTGGTGGGGTTTTTGACCGTTCTCAAATGGCTGAATCTCTGGTGGGGCAACTTGAACAAAAACTATTGCGCCTTCAACTGAATCAAAAACACTTGCCGCAGAGGAAAATTCTTTATTTGATTTGGAAGAAACCGTGGATGTCTGTGAATAAAGACACGTATATCGCAAACATGTTAAAGCTCATAAACTGCAGAGTAGTAACATATAGATGCGAGGCTAGATATCCAACATGCAGCTTGGAGTCGCTACTTTCATATGAGACTGATATGTGCCTGTTAAGTAGTGAACCGTACCCATTTAAGAGCAAACACATTGTGGAACTCGAGTCCCTTTTAAACCTATTTGATAAAGTACGATTGGTCGATGGAGAAATGTTTTCGTGGTACGGAAGCCGTGCTATTTTAGCTCTCGATTATTTAGAGTCATTGAACCAAGATTGGCTTGCTCGGGAAACGCGTTTATGAAAATAACATCGCCATGTATCAATCTATGTGTGATTGAAGATGAACGGTGTGCTGGATGCCTACGAACGAGCGCAGAAATCTCCAATTGGCTGTTATATTCCGAAACAGAAAGAGCTATCGTTATGAGGCAACTTAGAGATAGGAAGAGACAAAAGCTGGAATTAAACTTGTCGAAATAAATGGCATTAACATATTAAAGAGGGAATTTAGAGATGGATTTTGAAACCATAACATTTGAACGCGACGGTGCAGTTGCGATAATCACGTTAAATAGGCCCGATGCTGCAAACAGCTTGAATGCCAAGATGTCAGAAGAGCTGGTTAAAATAGCTACCCATTGTGACTCCAATTCTGACATTCGGGCGGTAGTGTTTACTGGTGCCGGAAAAATGTTTTCGGCCGGCGGTGACCTCCATTCCTTTGCAGCGGAAGGTGACGGAATGGCTGAGTATATGCGTTATGCAACAGCAGGATTGCACGCTGCAGTATCTCGCTTTGCTAGAATGAATGCTCCTTTCTTAGTTGCTGTAAACGGTGTCGCTGCAGGGGCCGGATTTTCTATGGCAATTACCGGCGATATGGTTTTTGCCGCTGATACTGCGAAATTCACAGAAGCGTACACTAAAGCTGGCGTTTCACCGGACGGAAGTAGTACTTGGTTTCTGCCCCGTCTAATAGGCAAAGTGAAAGCAATGCAATTAATTATGATGAACGATGTGCTGACCGCGGAACAGGCGCTTGATTGGGGGCTTATCAATGAGGTGGTTCCTGCGGATAAATTGATGTCTCGAGTAATGGAAGTAGCTCATCAGCTTGCCAAAGGTCCGACTTTGGCTTACGGCGAAGCAAAACGATTGGTTGTCGACAGCTTGAGCAATGGATTAGAGACGCAAATGGAATTAGAGACTCGTGCCATTTCGGGATTAGCGAGGGCGTCCAAAGACACCCAAGAAGGTATTGCCGCTTTTGTCGGGAAGAGAAGCCCCGATTTTAAAGGACATTAGACTTCATGAAAGCGCTAGTCCTTAGGGAAATTGGTGGGCCGGATAACCTCTCGATAGAAACGATTGAGACACCCACGCCGGGCAAAGGACAGGTGAGAGTCAAGCTTGAAGCAGCTGCACTTAATCGTCGTGATGTTTGGATAACTCTGGGCCAATATCCCAAAATAACCTTTCCTTGTGTTGCTGGTTCAGACGGAGCCGGTATAGTCGATGCTGTTGGAGAGAATGTATCTGATGCCTTAATAGGCAATGAAGTTGTTATTTACCCTGCATTGGACTGGGGAGAAGATCCACTGTGCGGTGGAAAAGAATTTAGAGTGCTCGGAATGCCAGACCAAGGCACTTTTGCTGAATATATCTGTGTTCCCGTGGAGTCCATATCCGCGAAGCCGAAACATTTGAGTTGGGCCGAGGCAGCGGCTATCCCCCTCGCCGGTTTGACAGCTTGGAGAGCCGTTGTCACACACGGAGAGGTTAAGGCAGGCCAAAAAGTTCTTGTTACGGGAATTGGCGGTGGGGCCGCAGGGTTTGCCTTAAGATGGGCGCTAGCCAAGGGTGCTGAAGTAGTCTGTACTTCAAGCAGTCAAGATAAAATTGAGGCCGCTTGTCGGTTAGGCGCTCGTGCTGGTTATGATTACACCGATGTTAACTGGGTCAAGCAACTTAAGGCTGAAGTCGGTAGTGTCGACTTAGTGATTGATAGTGCTGGAGGAGATGGCATGCCTCAAGTCCTTGATTCATTAAAAAACGGCGGTCGGTATGTCTTTTTTGGCGCGACAAGAGGAAATTGCTCTTCGGGTTTGAATATGGCGAAGCTGTTTTTTAAACAGATTCGAATTCAAGGCACGACGATGGGCATGCCCGGGGAATTCAAGGAGATGATGGATTTCGTGTCTGAAAACAAAATAAGACCAGTGATAGATAGTGTTTATACCTTTACAGATGGCATAACAGCGCATCAGAGAATGTTAGATTCAGAACAAATGGGCAAACTAGTGATAACCTTTGACTAATTAACTGGATGAGTAGGCTACCGAAGGAATTGAGATACGGGAGATATGAGAGGTTAGTATGGGCGAAGAATTCGAAACTATATTGATTGAAAGACCTAGTCCGCACGTTATGGTTCTTAAATTCAACAGGCCTGAACGTGCTAACGCGATGAATACTCAAATGGGCTTAGACTTAAGACAGGTTTTTTTGGATCTCTATGTGGATACAAACGATGTTCGCTGTCTCGTGGTTACAGGTGCGGGAGAAAAAATATTCAGCGCTGGAGGAGATTTAAAGGATCGACACGGCATGACTGAAAGACAGTGGAAAGCGCAGCATGCCATTTTTGAACAAATGGTACGTCTTATGAAAGATTGTCCTGTCCCTATAATTGGTGCAGTTAATGGTCCGGCTTACGGAGGTGGATGTGAATTCGCCTTGGGTTGTGACTTTTTATATGCCTCTGAGAGTGCACGTTTCGCACTTACGGAAATTACCTTAGGTATTATGCCTGGAGCGGGAGGCACCTTAAATCTACCTCATGCAGTAGGAGAAAGGCGTGCCCGTGAATTAATATATACGGGAAAGCCTTTTAGTGCGAAAGAAGCTTACGATTGGGGATTGGTGAATGAAGTTTTCCCACTAAAAGAACTTATGTATCAGACATTAAAATGTGCAGAAACGGTCGCCAACAATGCGCCTTTGTCAGTAAGGCAAGCCAAAAAATCGATCAGTGTGTCTATGCAGGCGGATAGAAGTACAGGGTATATGTATGAACTGGAGGCTTATAATCAAATGATTCCAACGAATGATCGGAATGAGGGAATTGCTGCTTTTAACGAAAAGCGTAAGCCAAAATTCACAGGGACATGAAACTTCATGAAGATCTCAAATAATATGTCGAACAATGTTTGGGTTCGAGAAGTGGGGACCAGGGATGGACTGCAGAGTATAGATACTATTTTCACTACAGACTCAAAAGTTGAATGGATAAAACAAGAAGCTGCTGCTGGAATTCCTGAAATCGAGGTCGGTTCATTCGTCCCCGCAAAATTGCTGCCTCAATTAGCTGATACGACCGATGTCATATTAGAAACCTGTAAGATTAATGGTTTGAGAGTGTCGGCACTTGTTCCGAATTTTCGCGGTGCAATTGATGGCATGGTTTCAGGAGTTCATCAATTAAATTACGTTTTGTCGGTTTCAGAAGCGCATAGTCAGGCAAATACAAGAAAAACAGTTGACGAGGCGGTATTGGATTTCAGCCGGATTGTCAGTTATCGAAAAGATAATCCCGAATACCACCATGTTCTTGTCGGAGCTGGTTTAGCTACAGCATTTGGTTGCACTATAGCCGGTCAAATTGATGAGAATGATGTACTGAATACATTAGAAGCCCTTCTCGAATTTTCACCTGATGAAGTAGTAGTTGCGGACACAGTGGGTTTTGCGAATCCAACTCAATGTCGCAGGATTTTCAAGCAAGTGCTTGCTATGACGGGGAATATTCCAGTGAGTGCACATTTCCACGATACTCGAGGATTGGGGCTGGCTAATGTCGCTGCAGCTTTAGATGTAGGCGTTAGAAGATTTGATGCGTCGCTCGGTGGATTAGGAGGCTGTCCTTATGCCCCTGGTGCAAGCGGGAACGTCGTGACCGAAGACTTGGTCTTCATGTTGGACGCCATGGGCATGGATACAGGGATCTCATTGGACAAACTATTGCTCGCTCGAACGTTCATGGAAAGCAATCTAAATGGCGAAGTTACGAAAGGTGCATTTGTACATGCCGGGTTCCCCAAAGGGTTCAAGCCAGAAAGTGTCTTTTAAAAAAGTAAATAATTCATGCTTAGCTCATTAAGTCATGAATGTAAGAAATGTGGGAGATAGGGTATGAATACAGAAGTCGATTATAAAGTGATCGTTATTGGAGCTGGGTCATCAGGACTCTGTATGGCTATAAAGCTGAAAGAGCAGGGAATTGATGATCTTGTACTTTTAGACAAAGCCAGCGGGTTGGGAGGCACTTGGTATCATAACACTTATCCTGGCGCAGGGTGTGATGTCCAGTCACACTTGTATTCTTTTTCATTCGAACCGAAACTAGATTGGTCGCAACCTTTTGGAGGCCAGAAAGAAATTCTTCAGTACTTAAATCACTGTGCCGACAAGTACGATATTCGTCGGCACATAAAATTTAATACGGGCGTAAAAAAAGCTATTTGGAACGATGAGTTAAGCTGTTGGAAGGTGACAACGGAAGATGGCCAAACGTTGACTGCAACAGCAGTTGTGAGCGCTCTTGGAATGTTTAACAACGTGGTTTGGCCTAAAATTAAAGGGATGTCTGATTTCAAGGGAAAAA
>DGOV01000112.1 GCA_002390205.1 Proteobacteria bacterium UBA4457
CATTGTTACGGGAGTGGATCTTACTCCACCTGTATCCGCTAACGTTATTCGTGAAATTATGAGAGCTCTTACGAAGCACAGCGTACTGAGCTTTCCGGAACAGGCGCTGGATGCGGATAAGCTGCAGAAATTTAGCGCTCAGTTAGGACCTTTTGGCGAGGATCCATATATAAGGTCTATGGAGAAATTTAACCATGTAATCGAGGTCAAGCGAGGTGCTGGAGAAACTGCGCCTATTTTTGGGAGTTTATGGCATTCGGATTGGAGTTTTCAAAAGGAACCTCCAAGTATCACTTGCTTGTACGGGGTCAATGTTCCTCCCCACGGGGGCGATACCTTGTTCGCGGACAACTATCGGGCGTATGAGTCTTTAGCTAATGAGGTGAAAAGTCGAATAGCGACTTTAAACGGGGTCCATTCAGCGACGCGGGCTTATAGTTCAAAAGGTCTTTTCTCTAATGATGATAAGACACGTTCGATGAAGATCCTTGTTTCCTCTTCTGCTGAGGAGAAAGTAATTCATCCTTTGGTGAGAAGACACCCTTCCTCTGCCAAAAAATCATTATACGTAAATCATGTCTATACGATTGGTATAGAGGGGCTGAATTCGAGCGAGAGTGACGCATTGTTAAATGAGCTTCTATCAGCATCAGTTCAAACGGAGTTTATTTATCGACATAGATGGGCTTCGGGCACCCTGGTGCTTTGGGATAACCGATGTGTTGCTCATCTTGCTGAAGGCGGGTACGAAGGTTATGACCGCTTAATGTACCGCACCACAATCGCAGGGGAGAGTCCGGTGTCAGGCATCTACTAAAGAAGCCCTTTGGAAAGCATCTCGCGATATCAAGCGCTCGTAATAAGCCTCGACCGCTGTTAGAGCTGAAGTGTCGATAAACTGTTTGGCTAGATGAATACTGTAGCCGATACCGGTGTCTACTGCCGTAAAACTATCTCCGAGGAGGTATTTTTGTTCAGAGAGAATCGGCTCTAACATTTTTATTGAGAGAAACAATCGGCGAGACTCCAGTTTTTGTACAACGTCTGATCTTTTTTTAGGGGCGATAAAGACTTTCTGTTGCACCAATGCGGCTCCATGTACTGCAATAGTCTCTGCGTAATGGATCCACTGTAGCCACTTGATCCTGTCCCTAGATCCTGGTGCGCGATATAATCGACCATCATCGTAATGCTCGCATAGGTATTGGCAAATCGCGCCAGATTCAAACAATTTGACTTCCTTGTCTACCAAACACGGAACTCTTCCCAGAGGTGAAACTGACAAATAATCTGGTGTGCGCAAAGACTCCATACTGAACTCTAAGGTTTCAAGCTCGAATTCAACTCCCATCTCATAAAGCAACCATAGCGAGCGCATCGATCTTGCGCCAACACAGTGATATAAACGCATCATTCTCTTATCCTAGCTCTATTTCTAATTAGTAAAAAAGTAATACTATGATATTAATATTGTATATTAAATTATCAAAAATAGGGTTCAGCTTATGACTAATCGCTTGGCAGGGAAAACAGCACTAATTACTGGAGCCAGCAGAGGAATAGGCTTGGCGATGGCGAAGGCATTTGCTAAAGAAGGAGCTTCTCTCGTGCTGAATGCACGAGGTCCTGAGAAGCTGGACGATGTTGCTGAAGAAATTGAAGCAGAATATGAAATGGAAGTCCTTGCTTTGCCTGGCGATGTGACGCGTGCAGAAAGCGTAAAACGTATTGCAAAGGAAGCTTCCGAATGGAAGAACATAGACATCCTTGTCAATAATGCGGGCATACATATTCCTGCACCATTTCTTAGCTATACGTTTGAAGAATTTAAAAGTGTCATGGAAAGTAATGTGTATAGCGTTTTTCATGTCACCCAAGCATTACTACCTGGAATGATATCAGCAGGAGGAGGAAAAATAATTAACCTTGCTTCTACTGCGGGGAAATGGGGATCACGGAATCAAAGTGCATATAACGCTTCAAAACATGCTGTAGTTGGCATAACTCGCTGTTTGGCTTTAGAAATGGCTCCACACAACGTTCTTGTAAACGCCATATGTCCTTGGATTGTTAATACGGATATGGCTGCAGGTTTTATGGATGATCACGCGGCTGCGTTGGGTATTTCACCTGCCGCATTAACAGAAAAAATGAATAGCTCGGTGCCCCTAGGAAGATGGGTGGAACCTCATGAAGTCGCAGGCCTCGCGGTGTACTTGGCTAGCGATGAGTCTTCCTATATTAATGGTCAAGCTTGGACGGTCGATGGCGGCTATACAACAATTTGACAATGAAAATATATTATCCGAGCCTTTGGTCCTAGTGACCAGAAGCTCGGCGCTTCTATTCGCGTCTTTGAACTATTGAAAGCCTATCGAATTGCTACGGGATTAATAATAGATTGTACCGATCCATAAAAACGAGGTTGGCCTAAGACAAAAAGGAACTCCCAACCTTCATCTTCCGCTAATTTTCTCGTGTCCATATTTTCTAACAAATAAATTCCGTTTCTAGTAAGCATCTCTTGGTGAACGGGGAAGAAGACTCCTTCCTGCTCGAAAGGCACAGCCTCAAGGCCATAAGTATCAGAACCTACGGCAATAATTTTTTTCTTCGCTAGAAAGCGAGCACCACCCATCCCGAGTCCTGGCTCGCCTGCCATAAAGCGTTTTGGATCTGATTCAGAGATGTTCATCCAGCCTGTATGAAAAAGAACAACGTCTCCTTCTTGTATCCTGACACCTTGCGCTTTCGCCGCTCCGGTAATTTCTTTTTCATTGAAAACGGTGCCTTCAGGGAGTATCGCTTCTCCTAGATAAGCTGCCATATCTAACAAGATGCCTCTGCAAACTATTGGCGGAATATTGGAGGTAGAAAATTTAGTAAGTCCAGTTACTTTTACAAAATCTTTTGCATGGACACCATTGTAATAGGTGTGGTTTACCCCTAAGTGGCCTAAGCCATCTATTTGGCTGCCGATTCCCATATAGGTATACATCATGTCATCGTTACCGGTTGCTTGATTTGTGCCAGCAGGTTTACCTACCCCGTCGTCTAGCTGGAGAATTGTCATTTGGAATTTCCGCGGACCATATGCTGGCGTATCTGGTCCTGTTTCTATGCCTAGAGCATACGTCTTTCCAGTTTTAACTAATCTTGCAGCTTCAACTACAGCCGCGGGGCTCAGGCGATTGGCAGCGCCAATTTCGTCGTCGGGTCCAAATTCAGATTTAGGAACATCACTATTCGCTTGGACTACGCAAGCAGTCAAAAGTAGAGCTAGCGCACTAATAAAGCGTAAATATATCATTGTCATTCCCCTCTCAGTCGATATGATTGTGGCCCCCTTTGATAGCGGGTATTAACCTATACTGGCATGATTTGATTGGAGGCGAAAGCAGAGCTTGTGTTAAATATCCATCTTAAACTAACTACTATGGGATTGCTTTGGGCCAGTTCATACCCTTTGGGTAGATATCTATCTGTGTATGAGGTGCCACAAGCTATAACTGCGTGCAGGGCTATTGTTGCTTTTATTTTTTTAGCCACTATCGCGCACTATAGAGGACAGCTCGCTATAAAAATAAACCGAGAGGTTTTTTGGCATTT
>DGOV01000026.1 GCA_002390205.1 Proteobacteria bacterium UBA4457
GTTTCATTATGTTCTTGGTCCTTTCTGTTATTGATCAAGTTGAGAAATTAAACTAATGCTAATTAACACCCGTATGCAACGAAAAGCAATTATTTCTACAGGCTCTATAAAGCACACCATCGTGTGATAGTATGATTTCGGACCTGCAAAAACAAAAAAAAGGGCCTAGGCCCTTTTCAAAAGTACTACTCTCAGGATGATCTGCTCAACTGATCTTACTGCTATCAGCTATAGCTAAGGTATCGTCAAATCCTTGATATTTGCTTACGAGGCCATCGGTAATCGTAAACATATGCATCGTTTCCGCTCTCAAATTTTCTGCGCTCATTAGAGCGTGAACTAACACAGTATTCCCTGACTCAAAAAAACTGATCGGTTCAAGCGCCAGATTT
Source organism: Proteobacteria bacterium UBA4457 (assembly GCA_002390205.1). Lineage (GTDB taxonomy): Bacteria > Pseudomonadota > Gammaproteobacteria > UBA4457. The sequence continues at coordinate 393 of DGOV01000026.1, forward strand.
GTTAAGGTTAAGGGTAGTTTTGAAAAACTCTCTTCAATAGCTACGCTGGGGCCTATAAACGTTCCGGAATGAGGAAAACTACCAGGTTGCTTCAGTTCAAAGTCATCAGTATGAAGCTTTGACCAACCGTCTAAATCTCCACTGAAAAAACACTCGTATACCTTAATTATTAAATCAATGTTACTCATATTCCTACTCAAACCTCGTGATTTTCTGTCACATTACGGCTGGATACACAGCTGACACTTAATCTATGAAAAGTTCTCATACTAAAATTGTAAGTACAAATTAGTTTTCTACCTATTCTTGCCGATCTTCAGTCTGTATATACTGTACCTGACCAAATTAGAGTTTCTAATTCTATTTCACTCTCAGTATAGACGCCGCCGCTTTTCGAGTCTTTTCCCGTCATCTTAAGCGACCATTTATGATTTCCTATTTTCTCCCACGTTCCAGATTGGAAGCCTACTGTCCTAGTCCCATCCGGCGAGAATCCCTCTCCCGCCCAACTGCACTCGCCAGAATTTGCATCTGGTTCATTTATATCAGCTTCGACAGTTAGCGTTCCATAAACAGCACCGTAAAGCTCAATCTCAGAGATGGACTCCCAGTTTGACTGCGCCACTAATTTACCTTGCGCATTTCTAGCATAGCTCGTGCCCTTGTGAGCGTTTTTAAAATCCGCGATCTTTTCTCTCATGTTAAATTCCTCATAATATTCGAACAAATGACACTTGTTATCTTCTCCAGTGCGATTGGAATCAATTCGTAAACTACTTTTCGTATTCTTAAGATAATTCCTCTGATGTCGCCTGGATATTCAGTCTTCTACCAAGCTTTCACCTTAACTAATCGGACGTGCTCTTTGATTTCCCGTATCTCTCTTACCTCCTGCCGAAATCTACTAAGCGCTGCCGGGTCATTTTGTGAATCAAATTGAGCGCCGACTGATTCAGAGATATTGATAAGTGCATGCGTGGCGCCACCTGTTCCATCAGCTGCTATGGCTATAAGTCCAAAGTACTTGTCGTCGGCTCCTTCTGCGTCGACCCATTTTTGCCAGGCCGTTGCATACATCTCACGATCTTCTACATCGACAAAAACCCAATTTTCAGCTGCCGTTTGAGAATATTGTAAGTCTGCATTGCCAACACCTAGACCAAGCGATCTCCACATAGTTGAGCCAATCATCTGGGATACGCGCCCAAGCTCTGATTGGAAAACAGCCCATTCTGAAGAAACCGATTGGGCAGCCAATGTTGCGTCCATAACTTGAGGCGACGCGTAAGATACTACTATTGCATGCGTCGCAGGATTGGTGCCATTTGCGAGATATTGGTAAAGCGTCACAGTAACATCATCACCTGAACCCGCCGCTACACGGCGGTATTTATCAATCGCTGCTACAGCAGCCTGAGGATTCGACACTTGAACGTCATATTTGAATCCAATAGCATTCTGCGACTGTGCCAATACCGTCATTGAGAGAAGGCTTGTAGTTAGTATAAATATTTTCCTAAGTAATCTATTCATGTTATTTCCTCGAGTTTTAATAATCTAGTTTAGTGCATACTGGACCATCATCATTGTTCGCTCTAAAGGATTTATGGTGATCCTTCCTACAGTCCTGGTCCCGTCGGAGTGACTCACTATCTCCTCCATAACTACAAAAACCCCGTCTCTGTGCCAAACTCCCGCAGCGTAGGCGGAAGTCATAGTGCGGCCGTCGAGGTAACTGCGTCCATTCGCGGTATACGTACCTCCTGCTCCGTCTCTGTCATAACTCAGATGATAACTCGCGTAAGAACGCCCATTTTCTGACGAGTTTGTCTCCGCTGTGATGACTGAATGTTCAAAAGACATATCGATTGAGGTTATAGTCCATTCCATCTCAGGTTGAGTTGCTTCTAAAGCTAATGAGTGGTGGTCCGCCTGAGCAATATTGAAATAATTAGCACACTAAATTTTTTCACTGCTTCTATCTCCATCGCTATTAGTAATTAAAATTTGGTTTAGTAAATCTCTTTAATTCTTGTAAGTTAATATAAAAAAACTTTGTTGTAAGCTGGGGAAATACCATGAGTTTTGATTATTAAAAGATTTCGCTTATTCTAAGTGTAGAGAAGCGCTATGATCAGAAGTACTGATTTTCTTGACTGACTTGCTTCAGGACTTGTGGTTTTTCCTTAGTATTAATGACGCTGTTGTCTTGCTAGTTTATTCTTATTATTTCGCATACGACTTATGAGCTTTTTTTATGGGTGTTCTTACAAAACGTGAGCTTTCTGTTCTCGATGTCATTGTTCTTGGATATACCAATAAGAAAATTGCACTTTCTCTCGGCATTGCGATTAGCACCGTTGAATATCATCGAGCTAATATCTCAAGAAAGTTGGAGGCCAAATCCTTAGCTGAGTTGATAAGTTGGCATAACGCGCACTTTGCAATCGGAAATGCAGATCTTTACTACGACATTATTAATCGTTCGTCAGATCTTATATGGAGGTCGACAACGAGTGGGGAGTACACATTCCTAAGTCCTTCCTTATATGAAGTGAGCGGTTTCAAGCCCGAGGAGTTACTAAATAAGAAATTTTCTGAATGGTCTTCCCTTTTTATCGCACCTGAGTATTTGTCATGGGCCATTGATTCGCTATCAGATAGGGCATCGGGCCGACTCGGGACTGATCCATTGAAGTTTGAGGTAGAGCTTTTGAGAAAGAACGGCTCTCGCTACATGGCGGAGATAAACTCAGGACCAATCCTCTCTGATTCTGGGAAGATCATAGGAATTCAGGGAATTAATAGGGTTAAGGAATAAATAATTTTTATAAGTCGTCTTAGAATATGGGGATAACCGATGAGAAAACTCTACATTAATTTTTGCCTAGCTGCAGCGCTTAGTATCCTCATGAGCTGCTCCGATCCGTCTTCTCAAAACCTTAATCAATCTGACGAACGAGCATTAAGTTTAGTAAATAATTTTACAGAATCATTTTCCACAAGCTGGGCGGAAAAAAACGCGAAGGCTATGGGCGAGCTCTATACTAGTGATGCTGTTAGGATCGTCTCTTCAAGACAGACGCCTCTATACGGTAGAGAATCAATAACTGTCGAATTTGAATCCGATTTCAAAAGGACTCAATCCCTCACATCTATAACCGCCGAGCCAACAGTAGCAAAGTTCCTATCCTCAGACCTTGTGTTTGCGACTGGAACTTTTAGTGTCGTTGACTCGGATGACAATATGATTAGCAAGGGTTTTTGGGGCAATCTCATGAAGATCGAGGGAAACTCTCTTAAGATGCTCATGGAATCCGCCGGAGACGCAACACCTAGGGGCATGAATAATGCGAGTTTAGCAGTCCCAGAAATACGTGATCCTCTATACGAAGGGTCAGGAATGAATCTGATAAATGAAGGTGTCGCATCCTACGTGCTTAGCGCAAATAATGGTGATTCGCAGGGAATCGCCGATCTGTTTACTCAAAATGGCATTCAAGCCGTATCTAATAACGACAGTATCTTATTTGGTCGCGAGAGCATTGTAGACACTCTTAACGCGGGCACAGCGACAGAAATAAAACTTGATGCCTGGTCATACGGTTATAGAGAGCTTGGTAATTCGTTGGCGATTGGCTGGGGAGGTTATAGGCAGACATCCCCTTCTGGCGAGTTAGTAGAATTCGGTCAGTGGGGCAATATTTGGAGAATCACCGAGAATGGTTTGAAGCTTATTATCGAACGAGCATCTGCTTTCTCAGGAGAATAATTTTCATTCAATCAAGCGCACTACCTCCAAACGCTTTGGAATACTGGCATTGATTTATCGCGAACCAAAGGTTGACCGAATGCAAAGGCACCAGGAGTTGTTGACTTCATTTGTGGGCACACTAGCATGTTAATAAAAGGGGTCTGACCCCTTTTCCCCTTTCCGCTGCTACCCCCTCTGCACTTGAGCAACCCACTGATCAACCATGGTCTCAAGCACACTGAGTGGAACCGCACCGCCTCCTAGCACGGCATCATGGAAGCCGCGGATGTCGAACTTATCGCCTAGCGCCTGCTCAGCTTTCCCGCGTAGT
>DGOV01000085.1 GCA_002390205.1 Proteobacteria bacterium UBA4457
CTATACATTTCTAACTGACGGACAGCTGGAACAATGGCGAAATGGTTTTGGTATAGAAAAAACACGATTGGAAGCGGCTGGGAAAAGTTGTTTATCTATCCATAACAGGGTGATTCACGCCTGGCTAAGGGGTGGCTTAGTAATCTCTCTCGTATTTCTAGCTAGCGGATGGATAGGATTTGGTATTTGGTTTATATCTGCTCTAGTATCTAAATACATTTTAGAGGGTCTGAATTTCTTTTCCCATTATGGGCTAATCAGACTGGACGGAGAGCCTATAACGTCTCGAAACACCTTCTCCAGCTGCAACCCTGTCGGCAACTATTTCACTTTCAATCTTGGTCGACATGGTACGCATCATGAAAGTGCTCATTTACCTCATTATAAATTCCAATGGAAACCAATGCCTGAGAGCCCATACGGCTATATCACTATGACATTGATTTCTTGGATCCCATTTTGGTTTTGGAAAGAAATGATTCCTATGCTACGCGACTGGGACGAGAAATGGGCGACTCAAGCTGAATTGGAAATAATCAGCGAGCACAATCGAGAGTCAGGAGTAGAGCAATTAATGACCTAGTATAAGCCTAGGTTATTTACTTCCGTGTAGTCAAAATCGAGTGTAGCGCCCTACTCCGGTTAACTAGCTAGCACTCTTCTATACACCTCATCGATGGCATTTTTGTCTCGATCGTTCATACAAAACATTGCAAAATGCGCCCATAAAGATTCAATTTCTTCATATTGAGCGTTAGGGATTTTATTTACCTCAGCTTCAATATCCGTTGGTGGGAAAAACATGTCGTTGGAAAATGCGACGGCTGTTACTTTAGCTTTAATGCTAGATAGTGCGACGTCTAAATCATTTTCGGTGTTGAGGCTCACATCTCCATGACGCCATTTCCAACCCATCCAAATAAGATTATTAGGGTCCATTGGTGCGAAGTAAGCGCCCCAAAAACCGGTTAAAAACCCCTCAAGAGAGTCAAAACCAATCTCTCGCCAAATCTCTTGTTTGTAGAAATCGGAACATAGACCCATTACCGACCAAGTTTCGGCATGTCGCTGCAGGCCGACATGGACGTCGGAGGATTTACTGTAAAGCCCTCCTGCCCATGCGGGATCAGACTTTATGGCATTCTCGTGTGACCGAACGAAGATATAATTGTGTGGTGTGGTTTTAGCTGTACCGGCGATAGGCGCCGCTCGTTTCACCATATCGGGATAACGAACTGCCCATTCATAAGTTTGCTCAGCACCCATTGACCAGCCAGTGACCAACTGGAGTTGAGAGATCCCGAATTTTTCGGTTACTAATCGATGCTGCGCTATTACGTCGTCACCGATCATGATATTAGGAAAATTACCGCCATTTTGCGGAGTTGCCGCATTACTAGGTGAGGTGGAGAATCCGTTGGCAAATTGTCCAGGAAAGATAATGAAATACTTGGAGGGATCTAGAGGACGATCTGATCCTACAAAGGACTCCATTGAAGCTGACGTGCCCGACCACATGTGAGGGAAAAGAATGGCGTTGTCTTTAGCTTCGTTTAAAACCCCAGCAGTTTTGTATGCTATTCGCGCTCCTAACAACACCTCATTTGATACCAGAGAAAAATCTCCTAGCTCAAAGTATTCATGGGGTCCGTGTTTTTCTTCGCTATAGTATTCATTTTTTTCGGTCATTTTTTTCTCTTCCTGAGCGTGTTTTAGTGTCTGCTTCACAATCAATTATACTAGGCTAACCGATCTTCCGTATTTCAACTTGTGCGTCAAATGCATTACTGCCAATATCCCGTCGGCTAACCCCATCTGGGGTCAGTGCGCTGGCTGATTGGCCATTAGCCATGGTTTCCGGCCACCAATTAAAAGGTAGGTAGGCCACACCTTCTTTAGTCATTTTAGAGACATTTGCTCGGACATGAACTTCACCGAAGCAATTAAACAATTTCACCAAGTCTCCATCGATGATATTTCTGGTTTTCGCATCTGCAGGATTAATGTCAACTTTTGGTACGTGTTTCTCCGTACCTTTGTGACGGAGATTTACGTATTCAGAATTTAGAAAATGGGCGCATTTGGCGGTAATCAAATGTAACGGAGTAGCGTGTCCTATCCCATACTCAAAATCGTCCAGTGGTTCGTACGTAGGGAGAGGATCTTGGCCGGCATCAGCATATGCTTGAGAGTAAAGCTCACACTTTCCACTTGGGGTATTGAATTTTCCCTCAGCTAATGGTTGAAAATCTTTTAGATTGAGTCGTGCCCAGCCATTTACTTCAAGGGTTTCATAAGTGATTCCATTCAGGTATTCATGGCCGGTGTTCAACATGCGACGGATCCTTTCTTCGTCACCTAAATGAAGGTATTCCTCATCAAAGCCCATCGCTTTAGAAAGGCGACGAAATACTTCAGTATTGGGAAGTGCCTCACCTATTGGTTCTATAGCCGGTTTATTTAACGCGATATAGCCAGTACCCCAAGATGGCATGAGTTCAAGATGCTCAAATTGAGTCGTAGCTGGCAACAGAATATCCGCGTAAAGTGCGGTATCTGTGACGAACTGCTCATGAACAACAGTAAATAAGTTCTCTCTTTTTAGTCCTTTAATTATTAAATTTTGATTTGCGGCTGAGACTACTGGGTTAGAGTTGTATACCATCATCCATTCTATAGGTGGAGCCATCTTTGGATCAGCAAGAACCTTTCCAAGCTCAACCAAATGAATACTGCGCTTTCTTGGTAAATGTTCTTTCTGCGGAAGCATCACACTATAATCAAGCACATCGAAAAACATGGTCAACATAAAAGAGCTAAGTCCCCCTCCTCTTTGCTGATAAGAGCCTGTCAGTGCGGGCAAACAAGAGACCGCTCGAACGGCTGTATGCCCATTTGAGTAGCGTTCCATTCCTACTACTGTACGTATGACCGAAGGTGTCCCCATTGCATAGGCTTTTGCTAGCTTTTCGATCTCTGTTGCGCTCACACCTGTTATTTTTTCAGCTTTTTCAGGAGGATAGTCAAGTATCCGCTCCTTTAAAGATTCAAAGCCCAAACAGTGTTTATTGATGAACTCTTCATCATGTAGACCGTCGCGTACGATAACGTGCATCATCGCTAGCGCTAAAGCCGCATCAGTGCCTGGTTTTACTTGGATGTGCCAATCTGAATGCGCGGCTGTGTTAGTCTTTATCGGATCGATGGAGACAACTATTGCCCCAGCTTTTCTGGCTCGTGCAATAGGTCCTGACCACAAGTGTACGTTGGTCGTCGCTGTATTGGTTCCCCATAGGATAATAAAACGACTGTGTTCTATGTCCTCAACTTGCATACTATCCATAGGCCCAATCACTGATGAAAGAGCGTCGTACGCCGTTGCACCGCAGAGGTCCCCTAAAACTTCCGTCGCACCTAGTCGTGCAAAGAATTGTTCGCCGGCATATCGCTGCAACATCCCGATCGTTCCCGCAAAATTATAGGGCATCGCGGCAAGAGGGCCAGAGTCGGTAAGTGTTTGTTTAAGTCGTTGGCTAATTTCTTTCAGCGCCTCATCCCAGCCTATACGTTCAAACGCTCCTGTCCCTTTGGGACCAACTCGACGCATTGGATAAAGAACTCTATCTTCGCTATAGACCCGCTGTGGATAACGTTTTAGCTTCGAACAAAGTGAGCCGTTAGTAAACGGATGTTCAGGGTCACCTCGAAATTCAACTGCCTTGCCATCATCATCAACCGTTACAAGCCATGCACAGGTGTCGGGACAATCGTGCGGGCAGGCTCCGTGTACTGTCTTCATGAAATTCTCCCCTGCCCATAAGTATGCAACAAAGCCCAAGTCAGGGCTAGAGACTATCTTATTTTTTCAGAGCATCGAGAGGATCACTCAAATTCCATTTCTCTGAAGATACGGCCAGAATTTTGTCGCGATAGTTCGAAATAAGTGTCTAAGTGAGAATATTTAGACTGATCAATGAGGTACGCATCCTGCAGTTCTCCATCGTTATCAATGATTTGACCTACGGCATTTCTCATAAACTGAAGGTAATCACGTGTGTACTTAGTTACTTCGTCATAATTTGTAGGCTTACCATGTCCAGGTATTACAATTTCAGCGCCGAGTGCCAGGAATGCCTCCCATGTCTTGATCCATCCGTCAGTATCTGTGTGTTCAAAAACAGGTAACATTCTCTCGTGAAAGGCGACGTCGCCTGAGATGACCAGTTTTTCTTTAGGCAACCAAACCACGATGTCCCCCGGACTATGTGTCGGCCCTAAATCTAATATATCGATTTCTACTCCTCCCAAAGATAAATTGTATTCTGTGTCGAATATTATGTCCGGAACCGACACAAACGTACCCGTCAATTTGTCTCTAAGTTTCATACGTGCAGACTTTAAAATCTCGCTTCCATGGGCCTCTATCTCCTTGGCTGCATCCGAGTGAGCAATAATTTTTGCTCCTTGTTCTTGCCAGTATGTCGACCCGAGCATTGCATGTCCTTGTCCATTCTCAAGAATCACATATTTAACTTTTTTATCAGTGACGGATTTTATTTCGTCATGAAGCGCCTTTGCCAAAAGATAGTTTTCACTGGCATTGACCACTACCACGCCATCGCTTGTGATGATAAAAGTAAGATTGTTGTTGTGTCCAGAGTTGAAATAACTACCTGGGCCTGTAAATCCGATCGCAGACCATACGTTAGGGATTACCTCGCGAGGTAAACTATAAAGCATTGAATAAGGAGCATCGTCTTTCTCGATAGGAAGGCGTGCAGCTTGCCATCCTAAGAATCCATCGACATAATTTCGGACATTCGTATATCCCATTTCAAGAAGTGTCTTTGCAGCCAGGGGACTCCGTTGATTAGCCTCGCAAAAAACAACTATAAGAGTGTTTTTATTGAGGACTCGTTCTGGGACTTTCCTCTCAAGCCAACCCCGGTCTACATTGTAGACTCTGGGTAAATCTAGTGTTCCACCCTGCTCTGCTATCTCTTGAGGAGTTCGCACATCGATATATATCGGAGTTTCATCGCTCCGAGACAGGACAAGAAGTTCGGAAGTATTTATATTCAGGACAGTTTGCTTGTGATATCCGGCGGTTGTTTCCTGGGAGACCGCCGCAGGAAGAAAAGACAACAAATGAAACGTCAGAATGAATAAGAAACAGCACCTATTTGATTTAAAAATCATCCGTTCTACCTCGATTATAAAGATAATGCCGACCTAGATGTCTTGTTGCGAAAAGGTTAAGAGGTGCAAAATGTAACTGTTAATGGACGTTTATGATAGTTTACTGTGTCTCTACACTGAGTGCTATGTATCCAAAACAGTGTTTTCAACACGAATAGTCGATATCGAAGGAAAAGCTGATGCCAATCGTGACAACACAGATAAAGGTCTATTTACTATTTCTCTTTGTTACCTTTCTTGCAGTACTGTCCTCCTCTCTTCTAAATGCCGCCGATCGTGAAAAAGAGAATAGAATTGCAACCCAAAGTTTACAGACTCTGTTCGTTGGAGAACCGATCTGGCTTAAACACAATAAGGTTGAAGAAAGTGGTGAATTTCTTGGCTTACTGACAACAAGTTCTGTTGCTCAGTTTTCAATCATCATGGTTCATGGGACAGGGCAAGGCCCGGATACTTCATATTTAATTGGCCCGTTAAGAGAGATTTTATCTGAGAAAAAATGCAATACTTTGTCGATCCAAATGCCTGTTCTTTCTGATAAAGCAGTTTATAAGGACTATCTTAGAGAGTTCCCCGCGGCAAGAAATAGAATAGAAGCCGCTATCACCTACTTACTTTCTACCCAGCCCAATATCCCCATTATAATCGTTGCCCATAGTATGGGAAGTTCGATGATGATGGATTGGGCGAGCCAATCTGGCGCTGCAAATGTTCATGCACTGGTGGCGATAGGACTTGGTGCCATTAATGAAGAGCATTTATTATCAATGACTTTTTCTCCGGACAAAATCAATGTTCCTGTTCTTGATTTGTTTGGTGAAGAAGATTATGAAGCCGTCCTGTGGTCAGCACCTATAAGGAGAAAAAATATAACTTCAACCAACAAAAAGTCGAAACAGATGACAGTAATGAAGGCAGATCATTTTTTCAATAATATGGAGGAAGATACGGCAGATATCATTTGGAGCTGGCTTGGAGCACTAAATTGATTTGTTTATCGAGAATTAACGAACTTGCTGAAGTGATTTGACGTAATCGTAGATAACTAACATGTGCACATCGATCCTTCGATGTAGACGCTCTGCGGCTGGCAGTCTATGTGGTCAGTCAATATCGTTATTTTTCGTGAAAAATGATCCTGTGTGGGTCTAAAAAGCTGTTTGGAATGCAAATGTACAACTTCGATCTGGAGTATTAAACTAAGTAACATAGTTTAATAATTTAATTAAATTTTTGTTGTTTTTACAATAGACCGACTCCACGTTGATATAAACTTTATCGCAGCTAATCTAAGCGTGATAAAGTTAGGAAGGGATATTAGTTGATAAGGAATGAAAAAAACAGTCGAAGCTCGTAAAACAATAATCAGCGGGAGATTTCTGCTCGCAACAATTCTTGGCGTTTCCTTGGCTATTCTTGGCTCTGTTGTTACTGAGTAAATCAACCCCACCGAGTTTTGTACTTCATGTGACCCAATGCAGTGAGTGCCTAATGAGTGGAAGGAGTCTTATCACTACAAAAATGCGTCGGGTGTGCGGGCTATCATGTGCCCCATTCCCTTGGCCCAAAATGCTCGCTAAGTTACTTGCTGCAAAAGACGTATTGGGCGAAGTCACGGGCGTGATTGATACAACAGATAAATTCGAAAGCCACCGTTGGGTTATGACCAATCGAGCATAGGATAAAATGAAAGTTACTGATTCTCATGAATGTCGCTCTTGTCACGCCTTCGAATCTATGGATGCAACGGAGCAAACTAAATTCTCTCGAAAGAAACATGCCAAGGCTGAACTTGAGGGGAAAACATGCATTGATTGTCATCGGGGTATAGCCCATGAAATGCCCACTGAGCCTTGCGAATAAAGTATTTAATTGTTACTTCCATAATACCTGACAAGCTCAAATAACTGCTCCTCTGTTGGCGCCAAAACATATATGCTGAAAACATATATATATATTCTAAAGTAGTATAAACTTTAATTTTCGAGTCGTGCTTTTTAAGTGCACTGTAAATCGAGGAGGATGGTTTTTTGCTAGCACTATTTAAATTCAGCAGCTTAACTGCGTTTTTATTGGTTGCGCTCGTAGTCTCCGCTGACAATGAAACCAACATGCTAACCGGCACTTGTATCGTGTGCCATGGAGATAGCGGAGCCAGTGCTGGGCCAGCGATCCCGAACTTATCAAGCATGTCGCCGAATTATTTGATGGGCGCGATGCTGGCATATAAATATGAAAAAAAAGACGATCTGAAGCACGCCATAGATTCCGACGACGACTTCCAAGATGTGGAAGCGTTTGCGCGAGAATCAACAATAATGAATCGAATCGCTAAAGGTTATTCAGAGGCTGAAATCAAAGTTATAGCGAAATACTTCAGTGAACAGAAGCTGTATTTTGCGAAACAAAGCCATAGTGATGAAAATTCTCAAGCGGGTAGAGAGTTGCATGAGAAGTACTGTGCTAGCTGCCACGAAGGTGAGGGTAAATCTTCTGAGGGAGATAGTGGAGTATTGGCTGGACAATGGAAGCCATATTTCCTCTACTCTATGAATGACTTTTTGGACGGTAATCGCCAAATGCCAAAATATATGAAAATCAAACTTAACCAAATGATTGCAGGATCTGGAAAGAAATCGCTAGAAGAGCTGGCGGATTATTACGCAAGTATCTCCAATTCATTAGAGTAGGCGCTTGGAATCATGGAAAATTTAAAAAGACGAAATTTCATCAAACTAGGCGGAATCTCTTTAATTGCTGGTGGCGCTGCTCTGGGAGCTCCAAATATCGTTCTTGGAGCCACACGGAAAGTGGTAGTGATTGGGGGAGGAGCTGGTGGAACTATAGCAGCAAAATATATTAAAAAAGCGGACAGTAGTATTGACGTCACGCTTATCGAGACTAACAAGACATACCATACATGCTTCATGAGCAACGAGGTGCTTGGAGGCAACCGAAAGATCGAGGCTCTGCGATACGAGTATGAAGGCCTCAAAAAGCACGGCATCAACGTCGTCCACAGTAGTGCTTCAGCTATCGATGTAGATAATAAAAAAGTTGTCACTGCTGACGGAGTGACACTTGGGTACGACCGCTTGGTAGTCTCGCCAGGAATATCTTTAAAAATGGATGCGATAGAGGGTTACGACGAAGAGTCGGCACTTGTTATGCCTCACGGATGGAAAGCCGGACCTCAAACTAGCCGTTTGCGGCAGCAGTTAGAAGACATGAACAATGGAGGCGTTGTTATTATCGCTCCGCCAAATAACCCCTTTAGATGTCCACCGGGGCCGTATGAGAGAGTTAGTCAAATAGCCTATTATTTGAAGCAGTCCAAGCCTAAATCCAAAATTCTCATATTAGATGCGAAAGATAAATTTTCCAAACAAAGCCTCTTCACTCAAGGTTGGAAATCACGTTACGACGGTATGATAGATTGGGTTCCAGGCACTGATACTGGAGGAGGAGTTACCTCGGTTTCAGCGAAAGAAATGATTGCATCGACAGACTTCGAGGACTTTAAAGGAGATGTTATCAACGTCATTCCTCCACAAGAAGCTGGTTTGATAGCGCAGTCTTCGGGGTTGGCGGACAGGTCTGGCTGGTGCCCTGTTCACTTAGATACTTTTGAATCAAGCATTCATAAAGGAATACATGTGATCGGTGACGCATGTGTCGCGACAGGGATGCCCAAATCCGCTTACGCTGCGAACTCCCAAGGGAAAGTGTGTGCGGCCGCAATAGTTTCTTCGTTAAATGATACTCAAATGGCCACGCCCTCCTACGTGAACACCTGTTACAGTTTAATTGCTCCTGATTATGGTGTTTCGATTGCGGCCGTTTATCGTCTTTCAGCGGATCGATCAAAAATAGCTAGCGTCTCGGGTGGCTTAACTCCAACCGATGCCAGCCCAGAAGCGCTCCGACGAGAAGTGCAATACGCCTATAGCTGGTACGACAATATCGTAGCAGACATGTTTTCTTAAGTCCTTACTCTTCACTGGTAGCACTTAGTGAGCCACAAAAGGTAACTATATGTGTAGACGCAAATTTAATTAATTTATCAATAGCAGACGGCGACCGAGTACTTCAACGTGCAATCTTTAATTGCTCTAGAGAATCTATAATAGATTTTTCAAAATAGTGTCCGTAATAATCGGGATTGCTAATTCCAACTAGATTGTCCGCAACAGTGTTTTGTTCCGGCCCCAAGAACAAAACAGTTGGGGCGTAAACAGCGTCGAATTTTTTGACAAAATCTCTCGTACTGATACGTTTTCCGTTGAAACGTATTAATAGATTTGGATCTATCGACAACCGACGATATATCACTTCTTCCCCATAGGCGTCTAATGTTAAAGCAGGCCCAATAAAGTCTCTCTTGATTGTATCGCAATAATGACAATCTGATTGTTCAACTAACAGGACGAGCAAGGTGTTTTTTTTAGCTTGTGCTGATCGTATCTCCGACCAGTCAGTCAGAACGGGGATGTTAAAATGCTCGTCAGTAGATGCGCTACCCCAGTAGCTGAATAGTAACGTGGAAAAAATTATGAGACGTAAATATGAATACTTAATTCTCTTTCTCCTAAGTTCGCGCAATTGTTGATCCTCATTTCTGCTCGAGGCAATCCTAATTCTTTATTTAATTTGAGTTGTCTATAGTAAGTTAGCCGATAGCAAAGCGCTACCTAACTGAGTCGTCGGTCGACGAAAAAGAACGCCTCGGGATTTTAGAATAGGTAAATCGACAATTACCATGTTTTTTAATTTTATGGTAGCGTTACTACTCTTTGCGCAAAAGTCTTGTGGAGGTTTTTATGACTATAGAATTTGTTCGAACGCCTGAAGAACGATTTGCCCATCTCCCAAACTTTCCTTACACCCCTCATTATGTAGATTCACTCGAGGGCTTTGAAGGACTGAGGATGCATTATGTCGATGAGGGAGACGTTGAGTCAGGAAATACATTTTTATGTTTGCATGGGGAACCTACATGGTCTTATTTGTATAGAAAAATGATACCCGTTTTTCGGGAATCAGGTGGTAGAGTAATAGCACCAGATTTTTTCGGCTTTGGCCGGTCTGATAAACCTACAATCGACAGCGATATAACTTACTCATTCCATCGTGATTCTCTCTTGAGGTTGATAGAGCATCTTGATTTAAAAAACATCACTTTAGTCTGCCAAGATTGGGGCGGAGTGCTCGGATTAACCTTGCCCTTGGATATGGCTGATCGGTTTAGCCGATTAATTGTTATGAACACCGCATTGCCTGTAGGTGAATCACTCGGGGAAGGCTTTGACATGTGGAAGTCTTACGCGTCCCAATTTAATGATGTTTCCGTTTCTGGCCTTCTGGCTGCAAATTGTCCTGGTGTGGTTGATATGATGGATATTGCTGCATATGCCGCGCCTTTTCCTGATGCCACTTATAAAGCTGGTGTCCGACAGTTTCCAGAACTGGTTGCGATTAGTCCCGAAATGGAGGGTACAGATTTCGGTGTTCGCGCAAAGGAGTTCTGGTCAACTGAATGGACGGGTAAATCTTTTATGGCTGTCGGAATGCTTGATCCTTTTTTCGGCAAACCAATTATGGACGATCTTCAACGATTGATTAAGAATTGTCCAGAAAGTTTGATCCTTAACGATGTTGGACATTTTGTTCAAGAATGGGGTGAAGATGTTGCTAAGGCAGCCTTAACATCGTTCGAAGATTGAAAAATATAATAAGCCTCGGAGAATCAATAGGGTTGGTCGTTAATTTCAACTTTCTCTATTAAGAGTCACTCTAGCGAGACTGATTTCAGATAAGCTCACCTTGATAACCAGATATACCTTCGTTCGATATCATTCCTTTTATAGTAGGATGATTTATAGGTTCTAAAGGCAGTATATTCTCGTTGTTTTTGTGGCGTAAGATATAGTCTTTAACTATATCCCAAATCAATCTTCCGGAAGGATGATCTCCAACTACTGCCCACCCGCTGACTTTATAGACGTCATTGGCTACAAGTGGCTTGTTGGAAGACAGAATAACCACATCAGTGATACGTTCTCCAAGTTCACTCTCGGGTGAAATTGTATATTTAAGCCCACCTACGCGCACCATGTCGCCACCAGATTGCAAGTAAGAATCAGGTTCGAATAAGTTATCCGCTACCTGCTCAAGAATGCCTAAAACCTGCTTTCCTTTCATTTCTTGTATATAAGTCTCACCATAGGTAACGGCACACTGATTCATTACATCTTGCATAGTTATCCATTGTCCGGGCAGTAGGCTTGTACCCCAGCGAAAACCAGGCGAGAAAGAGATGTCACTAGAGTATTCATATGTGAGAGCGCTGCAAATTAATTGGTCCCAAGAGCCCATAAAATTGCCTCTTCGGTATAGCAAATCAGGAGCGATAGCCAATTTTTCATTCAGGATTTGACTGAAAGTTTTGCCAATTCGGGCTTTATTGTAGTGGTATGTTTTAGATCGACTTTCGACAATATTCTCGTCATAAACACGGCGGCCCAGATCTGTTAGATAGCTCATCATTTCAGGGGCATCTTTGATTAGGTTGTCAAAGACTGGCGCCATTTCATATTTGATGCCTTTTAACTGTCCATCACGAATATCCATGTCCATCACTCCAATAAATTTTCCGTTGGAGCCTGCGTTCGTCACTAAACATACAGCTCCTTCCGGGTTGGTCACAGGTATTGGTAAAGGAACCCCGTCATGTGTGTGTCCACCTAAGATAGCATCCAGTCCTGAGACTTGACTGGCTAACTTTAAATCGACATCCATCCCATTATGAGAGAGAAGAATAATCGCAGCCGGGTTATGAATTTCGTTTATTTCTTTGATGATATCCGTTAGTTCGTCTTCTCGAATACCGAAAGACCAGTCTGGGATGAAGCCAGGTGGGTTTGCATTAGCAGTTCTCGGGAATGCTTGGCCAATTATCGCAATCTTTTCGCCGGCCACAATTTTTATGACATAGGGCTTAAAAGCATGACTTCTGTCTTCATCGAAGAGCCCAGCGCCTCGGTATTTTTTTACTAATTTATAGTAAGACTCACCAAAGAGACTATCTTCTTTAATCTTTACATTATGGCCAATAAAATCTCCATCAAAGTGATTGATATTCGATAAAAATTCAGCTTCGGTGTACGTGAATTCCCAGTGACCCGTCATCAATTGAACTCCTAAAAGATTGGAGATTTCTACCATGTCTCGACCTCGCGTCCAAAGGGATGTAGCAGAACCTTGCCACAGGTCGCCGCCATCTAAAGTTAATGTGTTTTCAACTCCCCCGGCTTGCTTACGAAATTTTTCAAAAAGAGTTTTAATATTGCCGACCCCTCCCATTTTTCCAAACCGTAAAGCATTTTCTTCATAGTTGACGCATGTGTACGCATAAGCCTCTGAGCTGTCATTGGTTATAGAGAGCTTCTTAGTGAGGTTTGACCCCACTATATGAGGTAATTTCCCTTGAGTAGTCCCTACTCCTAAATTCACATTAGGCTCCCGAAAATAGAGTGGATGTAACTGCGCATGAATATCTGTCGTATGCAAAAGCCGTACTTTCCCTGCCATAGGTATTTCGTAAATTTTTTCACTGAAATTCGGCTCAAAATCCTGAGATAAACTATGTACAAATGGGCTTGCCAGACTGCCTGTTGCAGCATAGCCAATTGATTTTAAGAGCGCTCGGCGAGAAATGTTTTTAGTCATCTAGCTTAGTTCCCATCGGTTAATTCAGTAAACTTATGTTTGAGTGAGGCATAAAACACGATGAAGCGAATGACCTTCGGGGACTTTTAATTTTACACTAACAGTCATGAACACAACTCCTAATTAGATTTTCATATCCGCCAAGTGACTTCGATCAGTGAATTTGTCATAAAAAATTTCTCCACTTGTGACACCGGCAGTGTTGAGCACCGATATAGCGGTGTCGATCATTGGTGGAGGACCACACAAGTACGCTTGTGACATCGATAGCTCAAAATCATCCAACGAAGTGATGAAATCTGCTACCAACCCTCGTGCCCCAGCCCAAGCAGTGTCCTTTGCTTCTGCAGAGAGAATAGGAATAAAACGAAAAGGAGCGTTCCACTTTTCTGCAATTCCGTCGATAAGTGATGCGTCATAAAGATCTTTCTGAGTGCGGGCTCCGTATAGAAAAACCACAGGCCTGGCTACCTGCGTAATTAGTGCTTGTTCTAAAATCGCTTTAATAGGAGCCATGCCGCTACCACCTGCGATGCACAAGATCGGGGACTCGGCCTTCCTAAGTCGAAAGACTCCAAAGGGGCCTTCGACTCTTAGTGTTTCTCCTATTCTGTTTTTTGAGGAGAGCCAACCAGAGACTTCTCCTCCAGGAATTTTCCTAATATGAAATTTTAGAAGATTACTGCCTTGTGAAGAAGGAGCATTGGAGAATGAATACGACCGGCTTTCTGATATGCCAGGAATGGATAAATTAGCATACTGGCCCGCGCAGTATTTCAGAGTATGCGCAACGGACACTGTAACCTCATCAATATCGTGGGTTAGCCGGGTAATAGAAGATATCTTTCCAGACAAATTAATCGCATCGACAACCTCAGGGTCGTCTTCTATTGTTGGTACATTTATTATCAAGGCAGACTTAGGCCGTGTTTGACAAGCTAAAAACATGCCGGCTTTCATTTCATCACTATCTAGGACGTATGAAAAATCAGTCAAAGCTTTAATTTCTCCCTCAACGAGCTGACTCTTGCAGGAAGTGCAAGTCCCGACCTGGCACTCATGTGGATACGCGATTCCCGATTTTAGTGCAGCCTCTAAAATAGTCTCGCGAGCGTCAACTAATAGCGTTTTTCCATAAGGTTCAATTTGCACATTAAATGTCTTTGGGTTTTTTTTTAAAAAACGATCAAACATTAAATAAATTCCTTTCTTTACACCGAAAAACTGAAATCAGCTTGCTCAGAGATAAGATTATTTCTTTTTGTTCTAAGTTAAGAACCTCGATTTAGAGTTTTTAATTAGTAAAAAATAAAGTAATAGTGTTTATTTGATCACTCTACGCTCCCAAGATTTTTTCTCTCTCGCAGCTTGCGCCAGTGCAGCAATACTTTCTGCTCGCGCTTTAGAAAGAAGTACAAATGCTTTTTCGTTGTTGCCGACTTTGAATTCCTTCCTTGCTCCTAGAAGGATTTTAGCAGTGTCGCGCCACTCATGGCCTTGAATTCCTGCTTCTTTACGAAAAGAATCTACCTCTAACCACAAGGCATTAAAATCAGGGTTTGTGGGATTAGCTGTGACATTCAAAGCAAAGACGCACAAACCAAATATGGAAAGTTTCGAGGTGGAGAAAATTGAGATAGTCATCTTCTAACCCCTGGTCCATTAAACTCAAGATCATTACTCATGTAGCTCAAAAAGAACTCTAAGTTCCTGTAGTCTTCACTCTGCCCCGGTTGTGATTTAGCGCGAACTTGTGAGTTACAACCACTGAATCTTCGGTGTAAAGTGCCAATAGAACCCCATTTAAGCCTGTAGACTGGGAAATGTGACACGTGCCCTAAACTGGGGCTTAGAATTTCAGTTCGCAGTCGCTTCCCCGCCGACGACACATGACAATCTACACAGGCAAAATTTAATTGCCCGCGCTTTGTGTAGTAATACTCCTTCCCTTTATTGTAAGCTTGGATTGCCGCGGGACCCGAAACAATAACGTCGATGACATCGCCCCTAGAATGGTATGACAAATAAGCAGATATCTTAGCCAGATCCCCAATTTTATATTTAAGTGGTTTGGCTCCGTGCTTTTCTCGACAATCGTTGATAGCCAACTCCATCGTGACAACTTGAGTTCTTTCTTTATCAAAGTACGGATATTTTTTTCGAAGATGTTGTCCAGTCCCGAAGCAGTGGCTGTATGATTTCCCGTCGGTAAATCTAGTATTGTTGAAGAGCGCTTCACCTTCGTCTATCGCGATTTCATATGGAGGAAATTCCTCAATTTCCATCCATTGCTCTCGAGCGTTGCTGTCTAAGGCATAGACACCATTGATAAAATCGGGTTTATCTACGTCAGGAAATTTGTTGTGGAAATAAGATTTGAAAGCTGCTTGTTCGGCTTCTGGTTCTGCAAACAAGATAGTCCCATAAAGAGCCACAGTTAAGCCAGTAATCAAAAATACTAATTTTTTCACTACCTTCTGCCCTCCTGAGAAAAACTACTTTACAACAGCAGCACCTGAGTCTTGTATACCCTTATTGTCTACTGATGAGAAGCTGATGGTGTCTCCCACACTCGGACCTTTAAGTTGAAAAGAAAGGTACGGGTTCTTTGACACTGCTGGACCTAGATTGGAGCGAAAAACTTCTTTCCCTTCCCACCTTCCGACTACTTCAGTAATGTGATAGGCAGGGATCTTATTGCCAGTTTCGGCATCGACTCGTAAGCCTGTTTCCATTATGTGTTTAATTAGAAGCTTGACTTGTACTTTCTCGCCTCGTAATTTCGCCTTTCCTTTTATTGCCATATTATTATCCTCCACATCCGCCAATAGTTACTTTTACTTCCTGTGTTGCTGTATAAACTGTTCCTCCAGAATAAACAGCGGCAACGACATTAGATGTTTTCCCCATTTTAATTCGCGTTGAAACTGCAGCCACTATATATGGACTTAGTTCAAAAGTAGCCGCTAATGGATTAGGATTTCCTTCAACATAGATACTGATGCTTTCAACATTCTCAATGTCAGTCGACACCGAGATAGGAACGACGGCACCGTTTTCAGCGATGTCAGGCACTTTTAACTTGACCAAATCACTTGCCTGCGGAGGATGGCCGTAAAGCTCACCAATTGCTTTGTCAATCTCAGTGCTCATGAACGCCTCTTCGGGCCAGCTTGCAAAAAGCTTACCAGAGAGTATAGGAAGAGACAGGCAACAACCAAATGATTTAAGTAAGATTCGCCGGGATTGATTGAGTAAATTCATATTAAAGTACCATTAGTGAAAATTGCTGTTATTCATCGATTAACTAAAGCGTATAAAGATAGTCCACTATCTTAGAAATTTGATCCTCGTTCAATAGCCCGTGCAACCCAAATGGGGGCATTATGGAATCCTCATTGCTCAATAGAGAATTAGAAATTTGCTGCGTCAATTTTTGCGGGTTCGGGAATCTCTCTTTCATAGCAAAAAGAGGTGGCGCCAAATTACCCGACATTGTCCCTAAGCCTATTGCATGACAAGCGAGACAATTGCCACTCTTCCTGTCAAATGCGAGTTTCTCACCCTGCTCTACTCGAGTGGTTTCAATGTCGAGAGTACCTTTGGATAGAGCGTATGTCGAGCTGAAACTAATAAGGGAAAACATTATTGATCTGAAAAGATATACCCTGCAACGAGCCAATGAAAATATTTCTGTCATTTTAAGAAAAGGTATCAACAAGAAAAAGTTTGTTTTGTTCACCTTGCCATCATTACCATATAATCTACAACTGCTTTGACCTCAGGATCAGAGAGGCTTGAATTACCACCTTTAGCAGGCAT
Organism: Proteobacteria bacterium UBA4457; assembly: GCA_002390205.1. GTDB lineage: Bacteria > Pseudomonadota > Gammaproteobacteria > UBA4457. Next base: position 16,750 of record DGOV01000085.1, read on the forward strand.
ATATCCACTTGTACCAAGATACCCATTTATCGCATGCTCATACAAACTAGTGATCCCTAATTCCAGCCGCACTCCCCACGCTTTTTTGTCTCCAAGTATTGGAGAGCCCGATAGACCTGCATCATGGCAAACTGCACACGACTGAACATATGTTGAAAGAGCAACTGCTTGGGCCGACGGCATTGCCGTTTTACTGTCGTTATTGTCTGACATTTTTTTTAAGGTAACTTTAGGGGTGACGTCTAAGTTTGCGGTATCCCAAGCCAGGTTTGAATCTGCCGAGATACAGTCAACCATGCAGCGGGTATTATGTACATCTGGTCTAGGATCATTCACAAAGTGGGGCTGGTTGGGGAGGACAATTGTAGGCAAATTTTTATGTGTAAGGACAAAATCTTCGTCAATCAAATCATTTAAAAATAATATGTATGCTGTCAAAGAATATACTTCATCGTCAGTCAGACTCTGGGGTTGCAAAAAAGGCATTGCTCTATGTATGTAATCCCATAACGTGGACACATAAGGCCAATAGGAACCAACAGTTTTCTCTGGTCGAACATCGCTTAGCGTACCAAAACCACCTGCAAGTTTTGGCCATCTACCCTCTCCTTCACCAAAGCTACCATGGCAAGACGCGCATTTTTCTTCGTATAAATCTTCTCCTGATAGGGCTTTCCCTGAACCTACTGGGAGACCCAGGCCATCTGGGCGCACATCGATATCCCATCCTTCTATCTGTACTAGAGAAGCGGGTTGACCAATATCGAATTTTAATACTTCCGAAGCCGAGATGCCGCAAGAGAGACCTGCCGTTAAGACAAATATAAACCAAACAGATCTAGCTTCTTTGCGCATTTTTCACTTCACCAGTATGTGATAATTGCCAAGTTTGAATTGAATTTTTGTGATAAATGGAATTGAGTCCTCTGACCGCTCGCAGCTGTTCTAGAGTGGGCTGGACATACCCTGTCTCATCAATTGCCCTACTTTGTATGAGTTTGGGTGACCCGTCCCAGTTCCAATTGAAACCAAACCGGGTCAGAGCCTTATCTAGAACTAAGCCTTTCAAATTAGCCGGTTGCCAGGAAATCCCTCCATCAAAACTCACATCCACATGTTTGATTTTCCCTCGACCTGACCAAGCAACTCCTTCTATCTCATGAAAACCCTTGTTTTTTAATGGGTTCTCTGGACAAATTGAGGTGATTACTGAGTTTGCTTCTTGTACCCAAGTAAATTGACGCGCGCTACCATCGGGCATCACGTCTGTATATTTTGATGTCTCTTCTCTCAGATGCCAGGGTTTGTCTCCTAACTCGATCCGACGAAGCCATTTAACTGAAGTGTTTCCTTCCCAGCCTGGATTTACTAACCTGATTGGGTAGCCTTGCTCAGGTCGGATCATTTCCCCATTTTGGGCATAAGCTACTATTACATCATCTAAAGCTTTTTCAATTGGGATACTCCGCCCCATCGCTGCCCCGTCGGCACCTTCTGCCAGGATCCATTTAGCGGTCTTCTTAACCCCAACCTCAGCGAGTAATGTTGACAACCGAACGCCAGTCCACTCGCTACAACTTAACATCCCATGAGTAAATTGAAGGGCTTCCATTTGTGGACCACGCCACTCCATCCCCCCGTTTGCGGGACATTCGATGAAGCGTATCTCAGTGACGGACGGGAAACGTGCCAAGTCGTCCATGTCAAAGATCAAAGGGTTGTCGCAAAGGCCATGGATCATCAAACGAT
>DGOV01000043.1 GCA_002390205.1 Proteobacteria bacterium UBA4457
TCAGTTAGCTTCGCAACCATGCTTTGGGTATAATTAGACATAAGTACCTCTTAAGTGTCTAGGGTAAATGAGAACGATTCTCATTTGGGTTATTGGCTTCCTGCCCGTAAGTCCATGTTGGGTATTATAAGGATCCAGCCCTAAAAGTATAATGATTTTTTTCGATGGAAATGCGAAAGTTGATCGGAAAAATCGATCAATCCAAATGAGAACCATTCTTATTTGCAAATGAGAATCATTCTCATCCAGGGCAAGGGAGCCAGGTCTCACTCTTTAGCCAAATGAGAACCATTCTCATTTGGGGGCGGTTAACAGACCAAGCGTTCCAGAATGCTCTCGCGCACCCTCATACGTACCACTTAAGAAAAATAAATCTTGACTTTCCACGTCTTTGAATATATAATTGAAACATGACTAAAGATTTAACAACTATCTCTCCGGAAGGGTTGGAAGTAGCGAATGCTTATCTCCAATACGGAAATATCGCAGCAGTGTCTCAAGTTATGGCGTTGTCAGAAAACGTTGTAGCTGAGGCGCTGAATAAACGCGAAGTAAAACAATATATTGACACTGTGTATCTTGATACTGGCTATCGAAATAGAAATAATATTGCCTCTCTTCTGGACAACATCATCGCATCCAAACTCGAAGAAGCGGAAGAGACTGGAATCTATAGTAAAAAAGACCTGTCAGATCTTCTTACGATTGCACACAAAATGAGAATGGATGAAATCAAAGCACAAGTTGAGCTTGAGAAAGCCAAAGGCTCTACTATCAAAAATCAGACTAATGTACAGATAAACGAGTCCATCCCTTTTGGGCAAGGCAACTATGGCAAGTTGATGGAAAAACTTTTAAGTGATGGAAACTCGTGAAGATTATCGTATTCACACATTGGAATCTGACCTTAAGGCTCATGAAGTACAGTGTGAAGAACGATGGAAAACAAACTTTCAAAGAATGGATGATATTGACGAAGCGATTACTCGTATAGAGACTCGCATAGTGCATGTTGGGGGTGGGGTCATACTTTTTCTAGCAGGATTGCTAGCCACCATATTTATGGAATGATAGCGGAGTTGATGTGCCTCGCTTTGACAATCTATTTCGAAGCAAGAGGAGAGGATTTTCAAAGCCGGGTAGCTGTAGGACACGTAGTGATGAATCGAGTGAAGTCAGCGAACTTCCCGAACACAATCTGCGAAGTCACTACAGAAGGCGGAGAGTATCGACATCGATGTCAGTTTAGCTGGTACTGTGACGGTCTTTCAGATGACCCAAAAGAGCAGCTTGCTTGGAGACAGAGTGTATTTATAGCAGCTGCTGTACCTCTGCTTCCAGATAAAACAAAAGGAGCGCTTTGGTATCACGCAGATTATGTAAAGCCTAACTGGGCAACGACTTCCTATATTAAGTTCGGGAAGCATAGATTTTACAATCAATTAAAGTAAAAAGCTAAAGGAGACATAAATGAAAGAGATTTGGGAAGATAAAGGGCGATGGCATGCAAAGTATAAGCATAACTACGCCATTACAGCCACTCAAGACGAAGCCGAAAATAAAGTGCGTCAGTGGAAAGGGCTTGCTATAAAAGACACACCAGCTCCGGAGCCTGTAGCACCTATGCACGATGAAGTAGTGTATGAAAAAGAAAAAATTGCAGGAGCAATTGTAGAAGAAAGTATCCTTGATGCAGACACGGACGATGATGGAGTAATTACAAGGGAGGAGATTGCTAACTGGGCTGAGAAGCATGGCTAGAAAAAAGAAAAAAGTCGTTCGCAAACGTCCAGTTCCTACAAACAAAACTCTGTACTCCAGAGTAAAGGCTGAAACAAAACGTAAGTTCAAGGTGTATCCTTCAGCTTATGCAAATGCTTGGCTTGTCAAGACTTACAAAGCCAGAGGCGGTAAATACCGCATGGGGAAATAGATGCCTTATCACAGTAAGCCAAAGAAAAAGAAGAAAAAACGCAAAAAAGCCCCAAAAGGGTATCACTATATGCCAAATGGCAAGCTCATGAAGGACTCCGCTCATAAGAAACGGAGAAAGAAGCGTGGCTAAGTATAGTGGGGGACTTCGTAAGTGGTTCAAAGAACGATGGGTAGACATATCTCGACCTAAAAAAAGAGGTGGTTACAAAGCCTGTGGTCGTGGGCAAGCTGGAAGTAAGAAATACCCGAAGTGTGTTCCTGCAGCGAAGGCTGCAAGAATGACAAAAGCTCAGATTCGTTCCGCTGTTCGTAGAAAACGTGCCGCTGGTAATCCTGGCGGAAAGCCGACATATGTTTCTACATATGCTCGTAAGAGAAAGAAGAGTGGCCGTAAAAAGAAAAGGTAGAAAAAAAGACCCAAGACTTGCGAGAGCAGGCGTTAAAGGCTATAATAAGCCTAAACGGACTCCCAGCCACCCAAAGAAGTCACACGTAGTTGTAGCCAAAGTGGGCAGCAAAGTGAAGACTATACGCTTTGGACAACAAGGAGTCTCTGGGTCACCTAAAAAGAAGGGCGAAAGTGCGGCTTATGCAGCTCGCCGTCGTTCGTTTAAAGCTCGTCATGCAAAGAATATAGCAAAGGGCAAAATGTCCGCAGCATACTGGGCAGATAAGGTGAAGTGGTAATGAGTGGCTTTGATTTAATATTGGTGAAGTAATGCCAACATTTGACGAAGAAATTTTCAACATATGGATGGTATTGCAACCTTTTGCAGCACTATTCTTTGTTGGAGTTGTGGGACTTTGGATAAAAGACATTATTCAAAGCTTTGCAAAGGGTATAAAATTTAAGATGAACGGAGCGTTTCATGAAGGTCAAAAAGTTATTCTTGATGGTCAGGAAGCTCTCATCGTAAAAATTGGAATTACCGAAACAGTTTTTGGTGTTTATACAGAAAGAGGATATACATGGAGATTCGTTCCTAACGAGCGAATCCCTTTTTTGAAACTTGAAAAAATTATTGATGCTGAAGTACACAGAGACTCAAAAGAAGAGAGAGCTCAAAAACTTTACGATTCTCTACAGGATACTAAAATAGCAGCCAATAAAGAGTCTATAGAGAGACTTAACAATAAGGTGGATTAATAGTGGATGATTATACTCGAAATGAAGTGCAAGTAGATTTAGATAAATACAACGCTCTTCTTGATAGAATTGATGAACTAGAAGATCAGTTGGGAGCAGAGCCTGCCGCAGAAGAACCTGCAGCTCCTCCACACCCATATCAAAAGTGGCTTGACTTGTCGAATATGATTGACTCTTGGAGAATTTTTCCTCGTATTTTTATTACAACTTATATTTATCTTTTATACAAAAGTGCAACGTGGTTTATGGCACTTCCGGAACCTACCATGGAACAGGCAGGTCTTATTTCAGTAATCGTGGGTGCTGGTGCAGCCTGGTTTGGACTTTACGCAGGGACGGGTAAAAAAGAGTGATGAATGATATTTGTTTTTGCATTAATGGTAGTTTTAGACGGTGAATTAGATGAAAGTCGCACAACACATTGGTATAATATTGACAGATGTAAATACTTTGCATCTCGAATAAGTAGTCAAAGAAAAAGTTACAGCGTAGGCCCAAATGTGTATGCTTATTGCGTACCAGAGATGGTGAACAGAGACGATGTACCCATCTATACTTAAAAGAGATGATAGAGATAGCAACTGCAATGAGTATAGCAACTACGGCATTTCGCGGCGTAAAGAAAATGGTGGAAGCAGGTAAAGAAGCAGAAGACATGTATGGCTACTTTATGAAATTCTTTGAAGCGACTGAAAGTGTTTCAGAAGCAGATGTACTAAATCAAAATGCCCCAAAAATGTCTAAGTTCTTCGCAGGTAAGAGTGTAGAAGCTCAGGCACTTGAAATCGCGATGGCTCGTTCTCGAATGGAAAAAATGGAAAAAGAGTTAAAAGACTTAATGGTTTGGACAGGAAATGACGCACTATATTTTGACATGATGCGAGAGAGACGAAATATTCGTAATGCTAGACTCGCAGCAGCCAGACGAAAAGCACAAAACAAACAACTTTTAGTAGATGGAACCATAGTAACAGGAGTTATGATAGTAGCCATGATTGGAATTTTTATGGTGTTAGGGGCTTTACAAGCAGGAGGAGGATCTTAATATGTCAATAACGCTACAACATAAAAGAGACACAGCATCCAACTGGACGAGTAATAACCCTACTTTAGCAGCGGGTCAGTTTGGTTTTGAAACAGATACTGGAAAACTAAAGCTTGGTGACGGATCTACGGCGTGGTCGTCTCTTAACTATTTTGAACCAACTATAGTTCCTTGGGCATATCAAGGTGAGAACTATGGTTATACTGCCGGGGGAAATAACAATAATCCCTTCGCAAAAATCGATGTAGTAGATAAGTTTCCTTTTTCTTCTGACAGTAATGCAACTGATGTAGGTGATTTAACCGTTGCAAGAGGGGGTGGAGGAGGTCTTAGCAGTGAGACAGACGGATATGCTGCTGGAGGAGATACTTGGAGCCCTTCTTATCCTTATTATGGTAGGAAAAATATAGTTGATAAAACTCCTTTTAGTTCTGATGCAAACATGACAGATGTGGGAGATTTACAAGGAACTAAATTTGGAGGCGTAGGAAGTGCTAGCTCTTCAGAGAATGGCTATCTTTTTGGCGGGTGCGGTTCTCCTGCTCCCACTGGCCCAGGTGGCCATTCTCAGGAGCAGATAGATAAGTTTCCTTTCTCAGGAACATTTAGTATAACAGATGTAGGAGATTTAAGTCATGATTCACCTACTTCAACCTGCTATACTTTAGAGTCTGCTGGAGTAACGTCTTCTACACATGGGTACAGAGCAGGAGGAATGTACTCTTTAATAGGGTCAACAAAACTAGATAAATTTTCATTTAGCTCTGATGGCAATGCTACAGATGTTGGAGACCTTACTGATGCTATTTACGGAGCTAGTGGAACAAGTTCAAGTGATGCAGGCTATGTAAGTGGCGGAAGACAGTATAGTGCTCCTGTAAGTCAGACTAAAGTGCAATGCACACCATTTGCATCAGATACAGGTACCACTTGTGTAGGTGCATTAGTTCAAGGGCAGCATTACGGAGCAGCTTCTCAATCTAGTACAACTGCTGGATATGCTACTGCAGGATCCTTGCCTTTCACAGGCACACCTATTACAGCTGGAAACATTATTCAAAAATTTCCTTTTTCGGCGGAAGGAAACTCAACAGATGTTGGAGACCTAACCTGTGCGAGAGGAAATAACGTAGGCGGATGTGGAATGGGATTCCACTATTAGGAGTAATAAATGGCGATAACGATTCAGATAAAAAGAGACACAGCATCCAACTGG
>DGOV01000084.1 GCA_002390205.1 Proteobacteria bacterium UBA4457
GTTCTCAGCAGTTCTCGCATTTCTAGGCTTAATGCATTGCGTGCTTCAGGTCGATTGAGAGTTAAAGTTGCAATATTGTCTTTAACTGAAACGAGTAAGTCTGGCATATGAGAGCTCCGTATAGGCTTGAGAGGCAATTAGGGTAATAAATCGCGCGGGCTCGTGTCTAGTTATATTTAGACTACCTTGTCCGAGCACAGGGTGTCATTATAGACTACTGGATTAAGACTTCTTTTTTCAAATAGAACATTTAAGGAACACTCATGCTGGAACGATACAGTAAGTACAAGGCTCTAAAGCTTGATAGCCCAAGCGACAGAATTTTACGTATTAGCTTGGATAACCCTAAGTCTCTCAATTCACTAGATGCCGAGGGGCATAGAGAGCTTACTTATATCTGGCGTGACATTGATGAGGATGACGAGATTAATGCGGTCATCTTGACAGGCAAAGGTCGTGCATTTTCTGCAGGCGGCGATTTCGGGCTGATAGAAGACATGATCGATGATCATAAAATTCGCGCTAAAACGTGGAAAGAAGCCCGCGATTTAGTTTACAACATAATCAATTGCTCTAAGCCGATTGTCTCGGCTATAAATGGCGTTGCTGTAGGTGCGGGGCTTGTTGCAGGGTTGTTGGCAGATATCTCGATTGCAGGCAAGTCTGCGAAGATAGTTGATGGCCATACGCGCTTAGGTGTTGCAGCTGGAGATTCGGCTGTCATCAACTGGCCACTTCTATGCGGTATGGCGAAAGCGAAGTATCACCTTTTACTGTGTGAGCCGATGGACGGCACGGAAGCTGAGCGGATTGGAATGGTCTCACTTTGTGTAGAAGATGATGAGCTCCAAGACAAAGCACTGAATATCGCTGAACGGCTCAGAGATAGCGCTCCGGCGGCGACACGTTGGACAAAGTATGCTTTAAACAATTGGTACCGAATGGCAGGTCCTAGTTTCGATGCCTCGACTGCTTTAGAGATGTTGGGGTTTGCCTCTCCTGAAGCTGTTGAGGGAGTGAAGGCTCATCGAGAGAAGCGTGCGCCAAAATTCGATTTGGATTCGCCGACATAAAGTTTTGGATTGCGGTAAACTGGATAAATATAGTAGGAACTCAGAAAAGGGGAGACTAAATGAACAAGAATGTTTTTTTAATTGCTAGTGCTGCTGTAGCTATGCTAGTGAGCCTATTGGCTTTTGCAGACTCAGTCGAATTAGAGTTTAGCTATACCGGCGAGCCTGTAAGCACCGAAGACCTGTTACAAGGGACGGATAAGACCGATGGGTGGTTAATGTATGGCGGTAACTACAATAACTGGCGTTATAGTCCTTTAGATGGAATTAATAAAGAAAATGTTAACAAGTTAACCCCGGTTTGGATGTTTCAGACAGGTCTCACAGGGCAATTATCAGGCTCACCTATCGTTGCGGATGGAGTCATGTACATCAGTGCTCCTTACAATAATTTGTGGGCTTTGGATGCGCGGACAGGCGAAGTTATATGGCACTTCGAGCACGATATGCCGAGCGATGTAATCTTGTGTTGTGGCCCTGCTAACCGTGGTGTCGCCATAAAAGACGATTTACTTTTTATGGCTACTCTAGATGCAAAGCTTTTAGCAATTCAGCGCTCTAATGGTGAAGTTGCTTGGACCGCCAAACTAGAAGATTACAAAAAAGGTTATAGTGGAACAAGTTCTCCGCTTATCGTCGGGGACATGGTGGTGACTGGCATAGCTGGTGGAGAATATGGTGCACGAGGATTTGTGGACGCATATGACACTGATACAGGCAAGATGTTGTGGCGCCGTTACACTGTTCCAAGTGAAGGCGAAAAAGGCGTAGAGACTTGGGCAGGTGATTCGTGGAAAACTGGCGGTGGTCCAACTTGGGCAATTGGTACTTACGACCCACAGTCCAACACGCTTTACTGGCCTGTAGGTAATCCAAGTCCTGATTGGAATGGTGATGTGCGAGAGGGAGATAATCTATACACGAATTCAGTACTTGCCCTAGAGCCTGAGACAGGCGAGATGAAGTGGTATTTCCAATTTACGCCTCACGACATGTGGGACTACGATGCTACAAATGGTTTAGTTATTGACGATATAGTCGTCGACGGGAAAACTGTTCGCGCTCTGATGCAGCCTAATCGCAATGGTTACGTATATGTTCTTGATGCTACGACAGGGGCTTATATCAAGGCCTTTCAGTACACTGATCGTTTGACCTGGAGTACCGGTTTAGACGGTGACGGTCGGCCCCAAGTTAACCCTGAGGCTATACCTAAAGCTGGTGCGGCTGGCGACCCAGTCTGCCCTGGTTTGAGTGGGGGTCACAATGGATCTTGGAGTTACTCGTACAGTAAATCATCGCAGCTTATGTATGTGCCTTCAGTGGAATCCTGCATGGGGGTATTCAAGGAAGATATGGTTTATATACAAGGGATTCCTTTTTGGGGTGGTGGGCCCTCGACTCCTGAGACCGATGATGGGTCCAGTTATGGTATTTTAGCTGCAATTGACCCAGTGGCAGGCGAGGTCAAATGGAAGTATCGCAGCGAGTATCCTTTTGTTGGAGGCGCGTTAGCAACCGCTGGAGGCGTCGTTTTTAGTGGCGATCAAGAAGGCTACGCATTTGCTCTTGATGATGCTACAGGCGATGAACTCTGGAAATTCCAAACGGGGTCTTCTATACGTAGTCAGCCAATCACATGGCAAATAGACGGCACACAGTATGTTGCGATAGGCAGCGGAATGGGAGGCTTGGTACCTGGATTGTCGGGTGCTCCGGAAAAAGGGACTAATGGTAATACATTACTCGTTTTTGCTGTGCCGGAAACGGAAACGAAATGGTTCTGGCAATAGCTTCCTACCCAAGGATACGTCTCTTACTGCTTTTGTTCGGGGTGTTCATATCCTTTGCAGCGCTTGCCTCAGAGGGTGATCGGCTTGCCATTTGTTTTCTAGAAGACAACATGCCTTACTCGGACCGAGCCTCGAGTAGTGGTTTCGATTATGAATTAGGTATGAGGGTAGCCGGACTGCTCGAAAAAGAATTTAAGCCAGTTTGGGTATCTAATAACACTCAGATTCAAGAGATTGAGAGTGACTATCCGTTCAAGCGTCTAGCTCGAGGAGAATGCAGTGTCATCTTAAGTGTGCCTGGTACGTCTGAGTCTTTTGAAGAAGATGGTGCGACGATTGTGCTCGGGTCGGCATATTATGCGGCGGCCTTTGAATTAGTCTCGAATAAAGCACAAACCAGTCATAATTTGCGAAAACTCCGTGGTAAGGAAGTGGCTATTCAATCACAAACTGTGGCGCATTTCGCATTAAAGATGCTCGGTGCAAAATCTAAAACTTACTTCTCAACTATAGCTGCGGTAGACGGTGTCGCTCGTGGAGAAGCCGCTGCCGGTCTGTTGTGGGGTCCGACGGCGGGTTGGGTACTACAAGGGCTGGAGGGAGAGAACAAACCAAGGTTTGTTGATAATTATGAGCCGTCAGTTGCTTTACGTTGGAACGTACACTTTGTGACTCGATCGAGAGATCAGAGTCTGCAAAAACTTGTGTCTGAAAGCTTAGCTACCATTGACGCTCAGGGTGAACTCAGTGCGTTGATGAAAAAATATAATCTTCCTGATAGGCGACCCTATGACAAGACCTATACTCTTGGCGCGCTTAATGAATTGCAGTTGGCGCGCTAATTAAGCCAGCAGCACAAACAACTATTGTGAGTGCTAGATATACTTAGTTAAAATTTCGGGGGGGAGTTTCATGAGAAAGCACTGTTTGGTCTTATTAATACTAGCTGCTTCAATTATTGTCTGCTCTGCATCCGCTGAGGAGAACAATCCTGTAACTACCGAGCGTCTCTTAGAGGGGACAGATAACACAAATGGCTGGACCATGTATGGCGGTAATTATGGCAACTGGCGGTATAGCCCTCTTGAAGATATAAATAAAAATAATGTTGATGAGCTAACACCTGTTTGGATGTTCCAAACGGGGATCGTCGGTCAGCTTTCCGGCTCTCCTATCGTGGTCGATGGCGTGATGTATATGAGTGCACCTTATAATAATTTGTGGGCTTTAGATGCTAAGACAGGCAGTGTGATCTGGCACTTTGAGCATGAGATGCCAAGTGATTTGATTCTCTGTTGTGGTCCATCAAACCGGGGAGTAGCGATTAAAGGTGACTTACTCTTCATGGCTACATTGGATGCCAAGATACTGGCGATCGATCGCGCGACAGGTGAGGTGCGGTGGACTGCAACGATGGAAGACTACAAGTCAGGGTATAGCGCGACGAGCGCCCCTTTGATTGTGGGTGATATGGTCATCAGTGGTATTGCTGGCGGAGAATATGGTGCGCGGGGATTTATCGATGCATATGACACTATCACAGGAAGGAGGGTGTGGAGACGATATACCATCCCTGCTGCAGGAGAGGTCGGTATTGAAACGTGGGCTGGAGATTCATGGAAGACAGGTGGTGGTCCGAGCTGGTCAACTGGAACTTATGATCCACAAACGAATTTGCTTTATTGGCCGATAGGGAATCCGAGCCCTGATTGGAATGGTGACTTACGCTTAGGTGATAATCTTTATACGAATTCAGTGGTAGCGTTAGAGCCAGAAACGGGGGAAATGAAGTGGTACTTTCAATTTACGCCTCATGACGTATGGGATTACGATGCGACAAACGGTTTGGTAGTTGCCGATATTGATGTTGACGGGGAAACTGTTCGCGCTCTGATGCAGCCTAACCGCAATGGCTATGTCTACACGTTGGATGCAGCGACGGGAGCATTTCTTAAAGGTTTCCAATATACCGACCGCTTGAATTGGTCTAAAGGTCTTGATGCGAGCGGCCGGCCTCAGGTTGATGAAAAGTACACACCAAAAGTTGGAGGCGCTGAAAAATTTATTTGTCCTGGTAATGTTGGCGGCAATAATGGGGCATGGACTTACGCGTGGAGTCAGTCAACAAAGTTGATGTATGTCCCTTCAGTTGAGTCTTGCGGGAAAATGGTGAAAGAGCATATGACTTTTATGCAGGGAGTGCCATTTTGGGGCGGTGGTCCAGGAGAGACTGAGGGTCAGGTTGGAGATGCGTACGGCACGGTAACAGCTGTCGAGCCTACGACAGGTACAATTCGTTGGAGCTATAAAAATGACTATCCAATTCTGGCTGGAGCGTTGGCGACAGCGGGTGGTTTAGTTTTTAGCGGGGATCTAGAAGGACATGCCTTTGCATTAGATGATTTGACGGGTGAAGTATTGTGGAAATTTCAGACAGGCTCGTCGATACGAAGTCAGCCGATTACGTGGAAAGTCGATGGAGAGCAATTCGTCGCTGTTCCCAGTGGCGGAGGTGGCATTATCGGGTCGATCGTTGGAGCTCCAGAGAGTGTGACCCACGGCAGTACAGTGGTAGTTTTTTCTGTACCCAAGTCGAAATGGTTTTGGGAATAAATTAGTTTCGGATAGGCCAAATGACTTCTTCGGCATTTTCGCTGGTTTCGGGGTGTATAGTTACACTCTCAGTTTTCTCTCGAACTAAAGTGAAAGATAACTTTAGACTGTCGTCGAAAAAAACTTGGAGGTGATCGTGGGATTCTATTTCTCGTAGAGAAGGAAACTTCTGTAAAAGATATCTTTCATTGAGCCCAATAGGATTAAAACCCAGCACTAAAGTATTGGGATGTCGGGATATAATTTTTGATAGCTTGAAAGCATGTAGCTCATGAAAATTCAGCTCGAGCCGCATGAGGCGATAAGTCCAGACAATAGTATTTATCCCACTTTGCTCTATCGTGTCTTTTGCCTGATCTGGGTTGCCGAGAATCTCTCTGGTTTCCGAACGGGTGTCTCCTAATGTTGTGCTGTCTATCCCACGACAAGGAACGATCTCCATATTTATTGTCTCATGTTGTTTTTTTACTTGAGGTCCCAATCACGAAGAATCTTTTTGACGGCGTCTATAAATCGGAAAGGTTGATCCAGCATGATGTGGTGATTAGAGTCCTCAATCGTCGTCATCGGCGACTCTGGGCCCATTAAGTCAGACATATATTGGGCAGTGACGCTACTGACTATTGCGCTATTATCGGCCACTATAAGCGCGGAACGACATTTCATATTATGTAAATGCTCTGCAAATGGTTCTGCCCATCTTTTTGACCCCATTGCAGCGACATCAAATTTCCAAGTCCATCCAGATGTTGTTTCACGTAATGAGTGGCGCGCAATGAACTCTACAATAAATTGATTTTTACATTCTTGCGCAGGTAATAATCGAAAACGCTCCAAGCCTATTTCAAAAGTAGGGTAATGTCGTGACATGCTAAGCGCTCGCCTAGGTGCTGCACTACTTTTTTCACTTTCCGGCAAAACAGGGCTATCCACAATAACGACACCAGCAACTTCTTCACCATGATACGCCGCGAAGCGCATGGTCATTAATCCTCCAAAAGAGTGACCAATAATAATTGGGTTGGCTCCTAAATTAGCGTCTTTCAACACGGCTGAAATTTCTTTGGAGCGATGTTCCGCAGTGTATTCTTCTCGCGTGCCACTGTCCCCCATTCCTGAGAGGTCAATGGCCGCAACTTTATGCGTCTCTAAAAAGCTCGGTGCAATAAATCGCCACCAATTTGCGTGTGCGCCTCCTCCATGAATAAGCAGCAAGCCAGGTTTTATTTTATCGAAGGGCGAGCTTTTCGATTCCCATGTCAAATAATGGATAAGACAGTTATTAACATCAATATAGTGAGATGAGATAGGATGATTGATAGATGCTTTAAACCAATCAGGCGATTCTTCTCTTATCACGAGGTAGGGTTCATTCCAGTTTGGAGCTGTTTTGTTAATCATTCTTTTGCTACTTTTTTATATCATCAAAATTGTACTAAAACTTAGTTAGATTCTTCATTAATAGTTGCCGATCTTTTTACTATGTGTAGACTGGTTTTTAAACAGTAGGGAGGATAGATACTATGGCAGTTGTTGATTATATCATTGATGGACATGTTGCTACGATTACAATTAATAGACCTAAGTCTAGAAATGCGATCAACTCTGAGGTTGCGGTGAGACTCACGGACGCCTGGCGAGATATCAGGGATAACAATAATATTCGAGTAGCTATATTGACTGGAATGGGGAGTGTGTTTTGTGCAGGGGCAGATCTAGGTCAACTAATTCCATTGATTGCGGGGAATCGAGGTGCAGAAAATGAATGGGATGAAAAATTTTTAGCAGACAAAACTATAATTGAATCTGCGCTTCTGAGAGAGTTTGATACTGAAAAGCCAGTTATTGCGGCAATAAATGGTCATGCAATTGCAGGTGGAATGGAAATTGTTCAAGGGACAGACATTAGAGTTTGTGTTCCGACAGCAAAATTTGGCGTTCAAGAAGTTAAACATGCCATATTTCCCGCTGGAGGATCGACTGTGCGCTTACCAACCCAGCTGCCTTTTGCTAAAGCTATGGAGCTTTTGTTAACGGGTGACTTAATTACTGCTGAAGAAGCTTTAGGTTTTGGATTCGTTAATTATGTGAGTGAAAATATTTTAGAGAAAGCTAACGAAATTGCTAACAAAATTGCAGCAAACGGACCGATTGCTGTGCAGGCAATCCGGAAATCAGCTAGAGCCTGTCTTGGTGTCCCTGAAATGGATGCTCTGAAAATCGAAACATTGATATCGGCACCGGTTTTTAAATCTGAAGATGCAGCGGAGGGGCCACGTGCTTTCATGGAGAAGAGGAAACCTATTTATAAAGGACGATAGACACTACTTTTAAACGACTAGTGAAAGTTATGGCAACTTTATCAGCTCCCTGTAGTTGTACAATCCATTTTTTACCATAAAAGGATAAATGTCCTGTCTGGTCTTCACGCGCCAGTTATTGTGTCTTGTACCATTCTTTTTTATTCTCAAATTAAGACTTAATGCTTGTATAGTCAAAGCCTCATCATCAGGCAGTGCCCAAAAAGTGCAAGCAGTGCTAGCCACAAGGGCCTTGCTGGGTTACAGTTCGAAAATAATCTTTTAACTGGGCGCGGAGGAGGCTCATATATCATGTCAGCAAATTTAGAAGAAAAACCAATATTGCGG
>DGOV01000128.1 GCA_002390205.1 Proteobacteria bacterium UBA4457
CCAGCCCTCATTTCAAAGTACGGTGAAGCTATCATCATGCGGTCTTTCACAAAGCCTGCACAAGAATATCCACTTTTCATACGCACTGAGCAAGACCCAAAACTGGAAGCGTTTAACCTAATAGATGACAAGCTGGTTACCTTAGTGAGTGAAAAATCAGAGGACCAATCAAACTTTAGTATCATCACTTATCAACTTACTAGCCGACAGGCTGAGAAAATAGTTGAACAACCTATACACCCATCACAAAAACTCTCGCTAAACAACAGTCGGGAGTTGTTTTTTAGTGTTTCGAAAAATGCCAGCCACGTTCTTTTATGCCAGCAAAGTGCCTACGAGAAGCAATCCAAAACTGCGTTTTCAGTAATAACACATCACAATGATAAAATTGAACAGATATCTCTTCCAAGTGAATTTGAAGGGGATGATGTAACACTTCTAGGCGCAACCATTGATAATGCAGGCATCGTGTACTTCGCTACAGAGACAGGGATTAAACTAAATAGTCCTTTCCGGAAAAAATACTTGGTTTACAGCTATCATCCAGCTTCAAAAACATTAACTGAGTTCGATCTTACTTCCAATGAATTCTTTATACTGGACCTAGTTGTTACAACCACTGATAAAGGTGCGGTAATCACTTGCCTTTATAGCACTGACCCATTAGAAGAAGATAAGTCTAGCGGTTACACATTCGTTAAACTACATGAAAATGGTCTTGAAATAGACAAACGCTTAGCGGGTAACTTTGATGAAAATATGGTTCGACTTTTTGGAGAAGACGAGAGTGAACTTAGAAGTATTAAAGACCTCTTCCTGAGTAAAACTATAGACGTAAACGATGATTATTGGCTAGTGATGGAAAAGCGCTATAAGAGCAGAGTTTGCACTGCTGACCCACATACTGGAATCATGACTTGCTCCGATCAGTATCACTTTAACGCTGTAGCGTTTGAAAACATTCTAAATCCTAATAAAACGGTCACCATAGATAAGCGTCAAATTGACTATGACTCACCAAGTATTTTCACAAAACAGGCGATCACTCAGCACAATAACGACATTTTCATGTTTTACAATGACCATTTCAAGAATTCGGATGGTTCACATGAACATACAATGAGCAACACCAACAGATCTGTACTTAGATTTGCAAAAATGAGCGGCAACTCCATATTAATGAGTGGTGTGGTCCAAAATAAGAGACAAACTGGCTTTGTATTTGTGTCTGCATTCGGGATTCCTCAGTATAAAAATTACTCTTTTTTGCTCTCGGCAGACGGAAAACTCTTTCGAGTTGGAAAATTAGATCTTAATCAGCTTAATGAGGCAAAATAGGTATAGAATTAGTGTAAGTTTGGCCATCGATATCGAAAAAACTTAGTGACATCCATAGATAGCATAAAAGCACCCATCGCATCAGAGATGGTTACTTTCGAAGACAAGTTTCGGAAGTCAATGAAGAGTTCTGTGCCGTTACTTGACAAAATCACACACTACATTGTAAAACGAAAAGGAAAGCAAATTAGACCAATGTTTGTTTTTCTGTCGGCTCAAGCCTTAGGAGGAATTTCCGAAAGCACTCATAGAGGAGCTGCTTTGATTGAGTTACTGCATACAGCAACTCTTGTGCATGATGATGTGGTTGACGACTCTTTTGAGCGTAGAGGTTTCTTTTCGATCAACGCCCTCTGGAAAAACAAAATTGCCGTACTTGTGGGTGACTACCTTCTGTCTAGAGGCCTTTTACTAGCAATTAAAAACAAAGACTTTAAACAACTTGAAATCGTTTCTACAGCCGTTGAGGGAATGAGCGAAGGTGAGTTACTACAAATTGAAGAGAGCAGAGGTGTAAACCTGAAAGAAGACGTCTATTTTGAAATCATTCGTCAAAAAACAGCTACATTAATTGCTAGCTGCTGTGCATGCGGTGCTGCTTCAGCTGGAGCTGATGATGAAGTGATTGAAAAAATGAGGCAAATTGGAGAAAACATAGGTATTGCCTTTCAAATAAAAGATGACCTTTTCGATTATGGTATTGGTGGAAAGATAGGCAAGCCAACAGGTATTGACATCAAGGGAAAAAAAAGCACTTTACCTCTTATCTATGCGCTTAATAATGCTACAGGCAGCGATAAAAGACGAATTTTACGAATCGTAAAAAGAAAAAGCAAAAACAAAAAAGAGGTGGATCACGTGATCAATTATGTCTTGACATCAGGGGGCATAGAATATGCAGATAAGAAAATGAGAGATTATGCCTCAAAAGCAATAGCAGAAATACAATCACTACCCGATAATGAGGCCAGAAACTCGCTCATTCAATTAGTTCAGTTCACAATTGACAGAGAAAAATAAAGCCGAAATATTAGGCTAACTTTGAAGACGACTCAACGTTTATGAAAAAGACTCTATTTACACTCAGTATAATTGCTGTGTTTGGTTTATCTTCTTGTAACAATTGCTTAACCTGCAGTGGGTGCGATGAAGGGGTGACGTTTATAAGCTCAGATGGCTCTGAATCAACAGAGGTTGAGGTTTGCGGAAATGATGCTGCAAGTAATGATGATTTCGATGCTGCGATTTCAGAGTATGAATCTTACGGCTGCACTTGCACCGAAATCTAAATCATTGCTTGAATACTTCTAAGAAAAGGCATTTTCTCCAGTAATATCCAAGCCTGTAATAAGCAGGTGAATATCATGAGTGCCTTCATAGGTGTTTACGGCCTCAAGATTAAGGAGATGCCTAATAACATGATATTCATCTGAGACCCCATTTCCGCCGTGCATATCCCGAGAGACTCTTGCAATATCTAGCGCCTTACCGCAATTATTTCTCTTTACTAGGGATATAGCCTCAGGCGATCCCTGACCTTGATCAATCATTCTCCCAACGGATAGAGATGCCTGATAACCTAAAGCTATTTCTGTTTGCATATCTGCGAGTTTTTTCTGCACCAGTTGGTTGGCCGCTAAAGGTCGGCCGAACTGCTCTCGGTTAAGTGTGTAATCAAGTGATGCATGCCAGCAGAATTCAGCGGCGCCCATTGCTCCCCAGGATATTCCATATCGAGCTCTGTTGAGACAGCCAAAAGGTCCTTTCAAGCCTTTCACGTTAGGCAGAAGCTGCTCATCGGAAACGAAAACTTCATCCATGACAATCTCGCCGGTTATTGAAGCACGAAGTGAAAATTTACCCTCAATTTTCGGGGCGGACAAACCTGACATATCTTTCTCTAGAATAAAGCCTCGAATTATATCGTCTTCGGTTTTTCCCCAAACTACAAACACATCAGCTATTGGAGAATTGGAGATCCACATTTTATTTCCGGTCAACACGTATCCGCCGTCAACTTTCTTCGCTCTTGTTCTCATCCCACCCGGATCAGAGCCATGATCAGGTTCTGTTAGTCCGAAGCATCCTACCCATTCCCCCTTAGCTAGCTTCGGCAAATACTTTGCTCTTTGTCCTTCTGATCCATAGGCATAGATAGGGTGCATCACTAAGCTGGATTGCACACTCATCGCTGAGCGGTAGCCTGAATCAACTCGTTCTACTTCTCGAGCTATTAAGCCGTAATCTACATAGGATAAGCCGGCACCTCCATACTGTTCTGGAATAGTCGCTCCGAGGAATCCATGTTCTCCGAATTCGCGCATTATTTCTCTATCAAATGTTTCATGACGATGTGCTTGTAAAACTCTAGGCAGAAGCTTTGATTGGCAGAAAATGTTGGCGGCTTCGCTTAAGAGTCGTTCTTCTTCAGATAAACGACCTTGCAAACCAAGAGGATCGATCCAGTTGAATTTTGCCTCAGCAGTAGGAGTGATGTCGCTGTTAACACGTAGAGGGTTGGTTGCCATTAGAATCCTTTTGGAAAGTGTTTTTATAAATTAATGAGTCCGTTACTAATATGCTTGATTTTTATGTCAGAAGATTATTGTAACATTTTTTGTGATTTGGGCTTAGCTTGAATGCTAAATTAATATTTTCATAAAACTCAAGTTTGCACAACATGAGGGACTTGGCATCTATTGTGCAAATTCAAAAAAAAGCTTAGCGTTCAAGTTATGACTTTTTTGCTGTCCTCTTTATTGGTAACATGACGCATGCTGTTTTGAATCCAATTTATTTTGAACGTTTACAAGTTTAAACCATATAAAGTGTTGATCTTCTCGGCCAATGATATATTCAAGATTCGTGAGCTAGAAAAACCTCTGTAAGAGATCTACGGAGTTTAAAGTGTCGTATAATCTGTTAACTGGATTAAAACACGGTTTTTCTTTTAATTTGGAGAGTTACATGAAGATTTTAGTCGCAGTAAAGCGTGCTATTGATTACAACGTAAAAGCGCGTCCTAAATCAGATGGATCTGGAGTAGAGCTAGCAAACGTCAAAATGTCTATGAATCCTTTTGATGAGATAGCTGTAGAAGAGGCGATTAGAATTCAAGAGGCTGAGACGACCACGGAAACAGTAGCAGTTTCTATTGGCGCCAAGCAGTGCCAGGAGACGTTACGAACAGCCATGGCTATGGGAGTAGACAGAGGAATATTAGTCGAGACTGAGGAAGATGTGCAACCATTAGCAGTCGCACAAGCTCTGAAAGCTATTGTTGATAAAGAACAGCCAGACCTGGTTCTGCTAGGGAAACAAGCGATTGATGATGACTCTAATCAGGTAGGACAAATGCTGTCGGCATTATTAGGGTGGTCTCAAGGAACATTTGCATGTGGTGTTGAACTCAAAGGCAATAGCTTAGTTACTGTCCGAAGAGAGGTTGATGGAGGAATACAGACTTTAGAACTGAAAATGCCTGCAATAATAACGTCCGATCTGCGACTTAATGAGCCCAGGTATGTGAAGTTGCCGAACATAATGAAAGCCAAAAAGAAACAACTCGATACATTCACTCCCGATGAGCTCGGGCTAGACCTAGCCTCACGGATCAAGGTGCTTACAGTTTCTGAGCCTCCTGTTAGAGAAGGCGGTGTGAAAGTCGAGGACGTTAATCAATTAATAGATAAACTTCGAAACCAAGCAAAGGTGATTTGAAATGGCAGTATTGGTATTAGCTGAGCACAATAACGCGGCTCTAGGGGCCTCGACACTTAATGCAGTTAGCGCCGCTTTAGAAATAGGCGGCGATATTGACATTTTGGTAGCAGGCTTAGACTGTTCTGAGGTTGCAAAAAGCGCCTCTGAAATTAAGGGGATACGCAAAGTCATATGTGCTGACTCTTCTTGTTACGCCCATTCTCTAGCAGAAGATCTAGCCAGTTTGATAGTAAAGATAGCGGGAGATTATGAACATTTACTGGCCGCAGCAACCACAACCGGTAAAAACGTAATGCCTCGAGTCGCAGCATTATTAGATGTGGGGCAAATATCAGACATAATAAGCGTATTATCGCCTGATACATTCACACGTCCTATTTATGCTGGAAATATAATTGCAACTGTTCAAGCTACAGACGATAAAAAAGTGATCACAGTTCGTACCACTGGTTTTGATGCTGCTAGCGAGACCGGAGGCACAGCAGTTATAGAGATGATCGAAGCAGCATCGGAAAGCGGTTTGGCAACGTTTATCTCGGAAGAGTTGACTAAGTCTGATCGACCGGAGCTTGCTGCTGCAAATATTATTGTGTCTGGTGGCCGGGGGATGGGTAGTGGTGAAAACTTCTCAATAATTGAAGCGTTAGCGGATAAATTAGGAGCTGCTGTAGGTGCATCTAGGGCGGCAGTAGATGCGGGTTATGTTCCTAACGATTACCAAGTGGGTCAGACTGGGAAAGTAGTTGCTCCAGACCTCTATATCGCGATTGGTATTTCGGGAGCTATTCAGCACTTAGCCGGCATGAAAGACTCGAAAGTAATTGTTGCTATCAACAAAGATGAAGAGGCGCCAATTTTTGGAGTTGCAGATTACGGTTTAGTAGGGGACTTGTTCAAAGAAGTTCCTGCGATGGTCGAGGCTCTCGACGACTAAAGCTAAGAATTTTTTTAAAAACTCTAATTCAAAGGCTTGAACATGAAAAGAGAATCTATGGAGTTCGATGTGGTGATTGTAGGAGGTGGCCCTTCTGGACTCGCCGCGGCGATTCGCCTAAAGCAACTTGCGGTCGCCAGTAACTCTGAAGTCTCCGTGTGCGTTCTCGAGAAAGCCTCCGAAATAGGAGGGCATATTTTGTCTGGTGCCGTTATTGAGCCAAGAGCAATCGAGGAGCTCTTCCCGGATTGGAAAGATAGGGGGGCGCCATTAAAAACTCCTGCGGCAGATGACCGTTTTCTACTTTTGTCGGAAAAACGCTCGTTTCGGCTGCCGACTCCGCCGCAAATGCACAATAAAGGTAATTACATTGCTAGCCTTGGAAATGTTTGTCGATGGCTTGCGGAGCAAGCTGAAGAACTCGAGGTTGAGGTTTATCCAGGCTTTGCCGCAGCCGAAGTTTTGTACGATGAGACTGGAGCGGTGAAAGGGGTCGCAACTGGAGATATGGGACTCATAGCCGATGGGACACAAGGGCCTAGCTTTGAAAGAGGAATTGAGCTACATGCTCACCAAACAATTTTTGCAGAAGGCTGTAGGGGATCTTTAACTAAAGAAGTCTCTGAACGCTTCGAACTGCGCGTGGATGCTGAGCCACAAGTTTACGGCATCGGGATAAAAGAGCTCTGGGAAATTGACAGTGCTAATTTTGTGTCAGGGCAAATAACTCATACCGCCGGTTGGCCTATGAAGTCAGATACCTATGGCGGTTCTTGGATGTATCATTTTGAAGATAATTTAGTATCGATTGGTTTTGTGGTTGGTTTAAATTACTCGAATCCTTTTTTAAGCCCTTTTGAAGAAATGCAGAGATTTAAAACCCACCCAGTGATTAGAGACGTGTTGAAAGGTGGGCGCAGAATTTCTTATGGGGCTAGAGCAATAAGTGCTGGTGGGTTTCAGTCTATTCCCAAGTTAACATTTCCTGGTGGAATGTTGGTTGGGGATACTGCGGGCTTTCTTAATTTGCCGAAAATCAAGGGTTCGCATACGGCAATGAAATCGGGAATAACCGCGGCTGAATCAGTCTATTCGACTCTAGAAGACTGCCGTAATAAAAAAATAGAAGTTACCGATTATGGAAACAATCTCAAAAAAACTTGGTTGTGGGAGGAATTGTATCGTGTCAGAAATATAAAACCCGCATTCCATTGGGGGTTGTTTCCAGCAATGCTTTACTCAGCGGTTGATACTTACCTATTCAGAGGGAAGGCTCCTTGGACTTTTAAGCATCACTCGGACCATACTAGTTTGAAACTGGCGGCAGACTGCAAACCAATCGAGTACCAAAAACCTGACGGAGTTTTGACATTTGATAAGCTCTCGTCGGTTTTCCTTTCAAATACTAATCACCAAGAAGGACAGCCAGTCCATTTGACGTTAAAGGATTCCACTGTGCCTGCTCGGGTTAATCACAAACTCTACGCAGGACTCGAAGAGAGATATTGTCCGGCCGGTGTTTATGAGTATGTGCAAGACGACGATGGTACTCGACTGCAAATCAACGCACAAAATTGCGTGCACTGTAAGACTTGCGATATTAAAGACCCTACCCAGAATATTCACTGGGTCACTCCTGAAGGAGGAGGTGGGCCGAATTACCCCAATATGTAGGATGTATAATGACTAAAGTAACATTTCGACAGCCTGACGGCGTGGAATCGACTATAGAAGTTCCCGATGGTTGGAGCCTGATGGAAGCTGCGATGCAGAATGATATCAATGGACTTCTAGCGGAGTGTGGAGGTGGGTGTGCTTGCGCCACATGTCACGTTTATGTGGAAGAGTTGGAGCTATCCGGTCTGGATGAGATCAGCGACATGGAAGCGGACATGCTGGAATGTGTGTCTTCAGAGCGCAGACCAGAGTCACGATTGAGCTGTCAACTTCGGATGTCTGAGGGATCTAAAGATCTGGTTGTTTTGATTCCTGAGAGCCAAATTTAGTAACCTTTCATGTCAAAAGAAATTTTTATTGTGGTTGGCGCCGGTCAGGCAGGATTGCAGATCTGTACAGCTCTTCGCGCAAATGGGTTTGAAGGTCGCCTGATCCTAATCGGCGACGAGAGTAGCCTGCCTTATCAGAGGCCCCCGCTAAGTAAAGAATTTCTGTTAGGTGATCTGGACCCAGAGAGGTTGCTGTACCGTAAAGCAGAGTATTTTGAAAAGCTAGATGTGGAGCTTATTTTGGATGATACTGTCGAGAAGCTAGATGCGTCGCGGTGCACTGTATCGCTTAGATCCGGCCGTACCTTAAAGTATTCGAAACTTGCCTTAGCGACTGGTGCCCGAGTAAGAGCATTAGAGTGTGTAGGGTCAGATTCGCCGGACGTTTGCTATATCAGGACGCTTGCTGATAGCTTAAATTTAAGAGAACGGCTTCAGAGAGCTAAGAGCATGGTGGTCGTGGGAGGAGGTTTCATAGGGCTTGAAGCTGGTGCAATGGCTTGTAAAATGGGTAAAAAAGTAAGTGTTGTGGAAGGCTCAGAGCGTTTAATGAAACGCGCGATTTCCCCCGATCTTTCAGAGTATTATCTTTCTCTTCACAGAGAAAAAGGGGTTGATGTGAGGGTTGGATGCGAGGTATCCCATTTGGAACAGCATCAGCATGGTTTGACTGTGGTGCCCAAAATTGGTCAGTCCATTACCGCCGATATTGTATTAGTTGGCATCGGTGTGGTGCCAAATTCAGAGATAGCCGAGAGCGCTGGATTGGAATGTGCTAACGGTATTCTAGTGAACGAAAAATGCTTGACCAGCGATGCGAACATCGTAGCAGCTGGAGATTGCACTATGCACCAAAATCAGTTTCTGCAAAAAACTCTCAGGCTTGAATCTATTCAAAATGCCGTTGATCAGGCTAAGGTTGCCGCATCTAGCATGTTAGGGGGTAATCAGACGTACGATCAAGTGCCGTGGTTTTGGTCTGATCAATACGATGTGACATTACAGATAGCGGGCGTTACTAGCGATTATGATAATCATGTCCGTTTATGTGGGAAAAACGAGAATAGCTTTTCATTCCTTTATTTTAAAGGGGATGAACTGTTAGGGGTAGACTCAATTAACCATCCAGTTATGCATATGGCAGCTCGCAAAATATTACAAAGAAAAATGGGGGATGAAACCGGTATACTTAAAAGCATGACAGTTGATGAAATTGCTGCTTTTGCTAAGGCCAGGCCAACAGTCTCTTCTTAGTAAGTTATGACAAGGGTCTAGGATTTTTGTGGTTTGAAGTGTGGTATTACTTCCTCAGCAAATAAGGACAGATGCTCTGTCATCTTAGTGACAGAATATCCCGGTGGGACAGTCCAAGTATAATATCTTTGTATTCCAGTGCTTTCTGCGTAATCATCAATTAAATCACAGGCATGCTGAGGAGAAACACAGTTTAGTATCCCCAACTCCTTGAGATCGTCCGGTGTTTTTACCACTGGAAATAGAGCTTGGCCGGCTTCACCAAGCCATTTGTTGTAGGTTTCAATCTGATATAGCACGTGTGGGGCGATCTCCGAAAAAGTTTTGTCCGGAGTTTTGCTGGCTACTAGCCAAAAGTGGCCCCCCGCGAGTTGTGGCTTCCCGGTCCGATCAAGTCGATGCCATTCATCTCGGAAAATTTTGGCCTGCTCAGTCATTTCTCCGGTACCTATATACCCATCTCCGAGACGAGCGGCCCTTTTAGCCGCAGCAGGTGCGAAACCACCGACCCACAAAGGTGGGGAGGGCTTTTGTACCGGTTTAGGCTCGAGAAAAGCATTTTTTAAAGTATAATGTTTGCCTTCAAAATTGACGAGCTTTTCTGTCCAAAGTTGTTTTATGACTTGTAGCCCTTCGTTTATCAAGGAGGCTCTGTCCGAAAGGCTGACACCTAACGCTTCAAATTCTTGTGGTCTGTATCCAATACCAACACCTAGTTCAAATCTGCCGTTTGACAGGATATCAATAGTAGCTGTGTCCTCAGCTATCCGCACTGCGTTATGAAGCGGTAGCAAGAGTACTCCTGTTCCGATACGTATTTTTTTGGTTAATACAGCAATAGCTGATGCCAAAGGGAGAATGGACGGGGAGTGACCATCTTCGCAAAGATGGTGCTCGGTAAGCCACACGTCATCGTACCCCAAATGTTCACACTGTATTATTTGGTTTAAATGGTCTTGGTATAGATCATGATAATCTGTTCGCCACTGTTCGGGGTTTCGAAATGAGTACCAAAGTCCAAAGTCTAGATTTTTCTCATTACTCATGAAAATTTTCCCTGGTTATATCTTTCTTATCTAGATTCTTTACGCTTGGTTACTATTGCATTGGCCAATTTTTCCAATAGAGGCTCAGTTTGGCCCCAAGATAGGCAAGCATCTGTGATGCTTTGTCCGTACTTAAGGCTATCAAGGTTAGAATGGCTCTGCTTTCCTTCTTCTAGATGACTTTCTATCATTACTCCGAAAATCCCGTGGGAGCCATCCGCTACCTGAGCAGAGATATCCTCAATGACATTTGGTTGAGCTAGGTGGTTTTTTCTGCTATTTCCATGACTAGCATCTATCATTATTCGGCTAGACAAGTCGGCGCTCTGGAGAAGATGGGCGGTCTGAGCAACAGATTTTTTGTCGTAGTTAGGACCTGAATTGGAACCTCTTAAAATAACGTGACAGTGTTTATTCCCTTTAGTTTCTACTATTGCTGCCAGCCCATGCTTGGTAATAGATAAGAAGTGGTGACAGTGTTTCGCGGCCCCGATAGCATCAATAGCTACTTGAATATTACCATCTGTCCCATTTTTAAAGCCGATGGGCATAGATGAGCCTGATGCTAACTCGCGATGTATTTGAGATTCGGTTGTACGCGCCCCAATTGCTCCCCAGGATATTAAATCGGCTATAAACTGCGGCGTTACAACATCTAAAAATTCGCTACCAGCTGGGATTCCTTGATCGGCAAGATCAAGCAAGAGGCGTCTCGCTATACGCAGACCTTTGTTCACATCAAAAGTGTTATCTAATCCAGGATCGTTAATCAGGCCTTTCCAGCCTATTGTTGTCCGAGGTTTCTCAAAGTAGACCCGCATTACAACCAGAAGCTCTTCGCTATAAGAACTGGCTAAAGCCTTTAGACGCGATCCGTACTCTAGAGCCGCTGCTGTGTCATGTATAGAACAGGGCCCTACGACCACCATGAGACGATCGTCTGAGCCCTCTATTATGGCTTTGGCTTGAGTCCTAGCTCTTGCGACAGTATGAGAGGCAGCTTCTGAAGTAGGCAGCTCCTCCATTAGCACGGCGGCAGAGATTAAAGGGCTATAACCGGCGATACTTTGGTCGTCGGTGCTTTCTAACATGTTTCATTCTCCGATATTTGGTTGGCTCGAGACGGATAGTATGGCAACACAGGTCTGATTTCTATCAAACCTTTAGATATATTATATATTAAGTTGCCACGGCCATAGCCGTTCCAACTTGATAGACTAGAAATGCCCCTCCATAGCCCAGAGAAGTCATATATAGCCACGAAATTATCGGCCATCTCCAAGTCTCAGTTTCTTTCCTTATCACTGCGACGGTAGCCATGCATTGGAGGCATAAAGCGTAAAAGACTAATAAGCCCAACACCATAGGTATGGTATAGATTTTAGTCCCATTTTCGTGCACCGCATTTTTAATTTTCTCTGAAAGCGGTGTGGCTTTTCCATCCGATGATAAGTCGACGGCATAAATTGTTGCCAAAGCGGCTATGACGACCTCGCGGGCGGGGAACGAAGCTATCACTGCAGCCGTAACTTTCCAATCCCAGCCTAGAGGAGCAAAGAGGGGATGAACAGCTTTGCTCATCTGCCCAAGATAGCTTTGCGAGATAGATGGTGGCATCTCCGTTTTTGTCCCATTGCCCATAGGAAAAGAAGCGAGTACCCAGACCAATACTGCGACAGAGAAAATTATAGTCCCAGCTCTTTTTAGGAAGACTACTGCACGCCCGTAAAGTTTAATAGCCACATTGGAGAGTTTAGGAAGCCGGTAGGGAGGCATTTCTAGGAGAAATGTTGATTTTTTCCTTTTCCAAAAGAGGAGACTAACAATTAATGCGGTTATACCACCTCCTACTATCCCTAATAGATAGAGGAATAGTAGTGTCAGACCTTGGAGGTAAATAAAACCTCCAAAAATATGGGTGTTAGGGATGAATGTTCCTATCAACAAGGAATAAACTGGCAGTCGTGCCGAGCAAGTCATAAATGGAGCAGCTAATATTGTTGCAAGCCGGTCGTGACGGTCTGCCATAATTCTTGTACCCATTATTCCCGGAACAGCACACGCAAAGCTGGATAGCATAGGGATAAAGGCTTGGCCTGATAATCCTATTCCTCTCATTACCCGATCCATTAGGAAAGCAGCTCGCGAAATATAGCCGGTGTCTTCCAATATAATTATAAATATAAATAAAATGAGTATTTGAGGTAGGAAAACGATGACGCTACCGACGCCGGAAATCAAGCCATTACTCACGAAGCTTGAAATCAGCCCATCGCCAAGGTAGTCACTGCTAACTTGGGAAAGGGCTGCGACTCCCAGATTTATGAGCTCTATCAACGGAGAGGCCCACGCAAAAACCGCCTGGAATATAGCACCCATGGTTAGAACAAAAATAAGAGAACCGATCAAAGGATGATTTAAAACCCGATCTAAAATCTCTACAGCTTTATTTTTGTTTGGATCCTGCACTGATTGTACTTTTTTAAGAGCTGCATTTATCCAGCTGTATCTGTCTCTTGCCTCTATCGCGCTGATACTTCGTCCCTTTCCGAGTCTACTGCGCAATTTATCGCGCAACTGGGAGTAGGGTTCGCCAAGTCTGCTAGAGAGACGCTTGTCGGCAAGTCCATTTTTGTCTATAAATGCACGTCGCATCTCTATGGAGCTAACTTGGTGATTTGCGAATAGACTCAGTAATTGCTCGATTGCCTTATCAATGTCAGGGCAAATCGCTAAATCTCTGTTCGGTGTTGGCATACGTAGGGTGTTCACGAGAGCCGCTTCTAGATTTGTAATTCCATCACCTGTGGAAGCGCTAACAGGAATCAAGGGAATGCCCAGGATTTCTTCTAAGATGGGATAATTAATTTCGATGCCGAGCGAAGGTAAGCTGTCGGTCATGTTTAGAGCAATTACAGCGGGTATTCCTGCCTCTAAAACTTGAGTACATAAAAACAAGTTGCGGCGAAGGTTAGTGGAATCTATCACTATAATTACGGCGTCAGGTAAAGGGGTCTCTG
>DGOV01000028.1 GCA_002390205.1 Proteobacteria bacterium UBA4457
GATCAGTCAGCCAAAAAATTCAAGGATGCGACAATAAAAAATCTAACCAATTTTAGCTCTGTGTCTACTCTCCCCATGCACTATGCAGCAGGCTTATACGAAGGAGGGACGGTGCCTATAGTTGGGCCAGATGGTATCAAAGAGGTGCATACTAAAGCACTCATCGTAGCGACAGGAAGTTATGAACAGCCTGCTGTTTTTCGAAATAATGATGCTCCCGGAATAATACTATTGAGTGCAGCAGAGCGATTAATGAACAGATATTCTGTGCTTCCTTGTGAGTCTGCTGTAATCCTTGCCGGTAATCCTGAGGCCTACGAACGTGCAAAGAATCTGAAAAATATGGGATTAAAGATCGTAGCAATTATTGATCTTTCGCCCGTTCCAAAAGTCCATGAAAAAGAAATAGAAGACGCAAGAAAAGCGGGAATCAAAGTCACAAAAATAAACTCTATAGTGGAAGCTTCTCTGCGTAAGGGAGTATTGGTCAGTATCACCGTAATCACAGAACACAATCAAACTGAAAAAATACCATGCGATGGAATACTGATGAGTGTAGGTTGGTCCCCTGCTTCTAGCTTGCTTGTTCAAGCTGGTGCAAAACTTTCTTATCTGATCTCGCTAGAACAAGTCATTCCGGATGCGGTCCCAGTGGGGACGTACGCAGCGGGACAAGTGAACGGAATTCATGAATTCAAGTCGAAAATTGATGACGGAGTTGCAGCGGCAAACGAGGCCGCCCGATTCTTAGATTGCGACCTTCCTATCATCTCGCGACCCAAACGGGAGGACCGTGCGCATTCCCACCCTTATCCAGTGAGTGCCCATCCGAAAGGTAAGGAATTTGTAGATTTTGATGAAGATATACAGCTGAATGATTTACGCACGTCCTGGCGCGAAGGCTTCAACTCAGTAGAGCTCATGAAGCGCTATTCAACAATAGGGATGGGTCCAAGCCAGGGTAAGATATCAAATATGAATGGGGTAAGAGTCCTTGCTGACCTAAACAAGAAATCTCCGGGGGCGATAGGTACAACAACTCCTCGTCCCTTTACTCACCCGGTAGCCATAGGCGCGTTGGCTGGGCAACGATTCCGAAGGTATTGGCGCACACCTATGCATCAATGTCACCAAAGAATGGCGGCTAACTTTGAAGAGAATGGGCACTGGCTGCGACCTATGACCTATGGGGCAGGTTCTATGCAGACGCTGATTGAAAAAGAGTATGCTGCTGTCAGGGACGCCGTGGGGATAATAGATGTGTCTACCCTAGGTAAAGTTGAATTATTCGGCCCTGACTCTATTAAGTTGCTCGAGTACGCCTATACCTGTAAGTTCGATAAGCTAAGAACAGATATGACCAGATATATTTTTATGGTGGATGGTTCTGGCGTTTTAATCGATGATGGGGTTGCGGCTCGATTTTCAGATGATCATTTCTATATAACCACGACCAGCTCTAACGCTCATACAGTAGTAAAGCAATTGCGCCTTTTTTCAGATCTACTTAACTTAGATGTAGCTATCGTTGATAGGACCCGCCAAGTTGGTGCATTCAACGTAGCCGGTCCCCTATCTAGGGAAGTCTTATCAAAAATTACTAGCCAGTCGCTATCTGAAGCTGATTTTCCATACCTAGCTGTTCGAGAAATAGAAATAGCAAATATTAAGGTACGAGTCATGCGTGTCGGATTTGTCGGAGAGCTGGGCTACGAAATCCATGCGTCGGCTAATTCGGCACAGACTATTTGGAACTCGTTAATAGAGGCGGGGAAACCTTTGGGCATAATGCCTTTTGGTGTTGAAACACAAAGGCTGTTAAGACTGGAAAAAGGACACATAATCCTTGGGCAAGACACTGATGGAATGACGACTCCATTTGAGGTCAACTTAGGATGGGGTGTCAATCTCAAGAAAGAACAATCGATCGGAAAAAACAGCTTAATACATTTAAAAAGGCAAACTAAAAGACAACTTGTTGGGTTTGAATGCACAAACACTAGGAAGCTTGAGATATTAGAATCTAATCTAATTGTCGAAGGTGACCGTATTTTAGGAAGGGTCACGAGCGTAAGCTATAGCCCCCATCGGAAGGGGATTATTGGTCTAGCGATGATTGACTCAACTGATGCCTCGACAGAATACATTTGCATTAAAGATTCACAAGGAAATTTAATTGATGCACAAGTTGTAAGTACGCCATTTTATGACCCGGAAAACTTAAGACAACTAACATCGTAAGATTTAAATAAAATAGTCAGTAACAGATAATGTCCATAAAAATAAGCCCACTCTTAGAGTGTTATGCTGAATCCAACGCCAAACTCGGTGAAGTTTTTGGAATGAAGACCGTAATAAGCGAAGTGCTACCCCGTATAGACGCACAAGATTTTATTATGGATCTAAGTCCCGTGCCTAAATGCCTAGTGGTTGGAGGAGAAAGCAGACAATGGATCGCCGAACAAATCGATGATGAGTTGGGCGACTTGTTTGATTGCCATCTGCAAAAAAACGGCGGCTTTATATCTGAAATAATCCGAGACCAATTTCTGGCAGTGAATGGCACAAACCAGGCTACATGGGAATGTTTTATAGAAAAATTTCATGCTCCTGACATTAGAATATTGACCCTTCCCTACGATTGTGCGGAGTTTATAGTCGGAGGGCCGAATACCTGGGGTTTACTGCATGCCTTGACGTCATTCGATGTCGACTCACTGAAGCCAAACCAACTTTCTCCGATGCGAATCGCGACAGTAGATGTCTATGTATTGCCATACAAAAACATGTTGCGCGTCTTTTGCACTCCGGCAGATGGATATTTTCTTTTCAACACTGTAAAAACTAGTGTTATCTCAGGTGGAGGTGTTTCGATGGGCTTTAACCCGTCTATTGACTCACTATGGGTATCTAACTAATCCAGGAGATTGCTAAAAAGCTTACTGGTTGATTTTTGCTTAAACGATATAAAAATTATCACCTAACTGCCTAATATCGCTAAAAAATGTCGTTACCTCGGTATTTAAGTCTCTAAATAAGAATGTAATCCTTCCCCTTTTAATCTACTATTTGTCGCTACGTCTTAAAGGATCAATTATGTGTGGCATAGTCGGGTTGTTCGCAAAAACAAAAGAATTCGAAAAGGAGCTTGGAAAATATTTTTCTGGCATGCTAAATGAGATGACTGACCGGGGCCCCGATAGCGCAGGATGTGCGATTTATCACAATGTCACTAAGGCGAATGACTTAAAAATTGTTGCTATGTCAGAGACGCCGCTCTCGAAAAATAAATTATTAGAAACAATAAGACAATCTTACCCTGACGCCTCAGTACAAGAACTCGAGTCACTTCATTTCTTAATTACCTTAGAAGGACCAAGTAAAGAAGCAATCCTTGAGCTACACCAATGCTTCCCTAACCTAAAGATTTTGAGCAGTGGTTCTTCCATCGAAATTTACAAAGCTGAGGGCCTTCCAAAAAATGTC